>JALRFY010000239.1 GCA_023253625.1 Akkermansiaceae bacterium
AAGCGCACCCACAAGGTCGAGGTCGATGTCGGCGCGCCGCAGGTCGCCTACCGCGAAACCATCACCAAGCCGGTTTCCGACAGCTACACCCACAAGAAACAATCGGGTGGCTCGGGTCAGTTTGCAAAAATCGATTACACCATCGAGCCCGGCGAACCCGGCAGCGGCTTCATCTTCGAATCGAAGGTTGTCGGCGGCAATGTTCCCAAGGAATTCATTCCTGCAGTCGACAAGGGCTTCAAGACCTCCATCGACAAGGGACCGCTTGCCGGCTACCCCTGCTTGGATTTCAAAGTCACCCTCACCGACGGTGGTTTCCACGCGGTCGACTCCTCGTCGATCGCTTTCGAAATCGCCGCCAAGGCTGCCTATCGCCAAACAATGCCCAAGGCTGGCCCGCAAATCCTCGAGCCGATGATGAAGCTCGATGTGTTCGCGCCTGAGGAAAAAGTCGGTGATGTCATCGGCGACCTCAACCGCCGCCGCGGCATGATCCAAGGTCAGGAGCCGACTCCTGGCGGCATCCGCGTGAAGGCCGAGGCACCACTCAGCGCGATGTTTGGCTACATCGGCGACCTTCGTACGATGACATCCGGCCGTGGCCAGTTCTCGATGGAGTTCAGCCACTACTACGCGGCTCCCAGGAACGTCGCCGAGGACGTCATCGCCAAGGCCAAGGCCCGCGAAGAGGCGCTCCGCAAGTAACGGCGATCAGATGGGCCAACGGGGCTAAAGCGCCAATGCCGCTTCCATGGGCGGCATTGACACTCACATTCCGGTCCGCTAGCCCTGATGCGTGTTTCCGATTTCATTCGAATCGCCGAGTTTCTCGGGGAAATTCCGGCCATGGCATGTTCGGGTCGTCGGCATGCTGGCGGTCAGCTTGGTGACCGGATGCAAGAAACCCGAAACCGCGGCCCCGCCGCCACCGGTCGTGGCGGTGATGACGGTCCAAACCGCCGCCGTGCCGCTCAGCACCACATTGATCGGCCAGCTCGATTCGCCGGGCAACGTCGAGGTGCGCGCGCGTGTCGAGGGTTTCGTGGACAAGATGCTTTTCATCGAGGGCACCGAGGTCAAGGCGGGCGAACTGCTTTTCCAGCTCGACAAGAAGCCGTTTGAGGAACGCCTTGCCGCCGCCAAGGGCGCGCTCGCCGAGGCCGAGGCCGCATTGAAGAAATATGGGCGCGATGTGGACCGCCTCCGCCCGCTTGCTGATAAAAAGGCCATCCCCCAGCAGGATCTCGACAACGCGCTGGCTGCCGTGGACGTCGGCATGGCCGGCGTGGAAACCGCCAGGGCCCGGGTGGAATCCGCGCTGCTGGACTTGGGATATTGCGAGATCAAGGCTCCGGTGTCCGGCCTGATCGGCGGCAAGCAGGTGTCCATCGGTGAACTCGTCGGCAAGGGCGAACCAACGCTCATGTCCACCATTTCCGCGCTCGATCCGATCTGGTTTTACTGCAACGTCAGCGAAGTGGAATACCTGCGGGCGCAGGAGAAAAGCAAACTGACCGGCAAGGCGGTCGAGGACGTGCCACTCACCCTGATCCGGCCGGATGGCGGTGAGCACCCGGCACCCGGCAAGTTCATCTTCATCGACCGTGCGGTGGACACCAGGACCGGCACGCTGCGGGTGCGGGCGGAGTTTCCCAACCCGGAAAAATTGTTGCGGCCCGGCATGTTCGCGCGGGTGCGGGTGGACCTTGGCACCCGCAAGGACAGCATCCGGCTGCCGGAGCGGGCGATCGTCTCGCTGCAGGGCAAAAGCTTCGTCTGGATCGTCTCGCCGGACGGCAGGGCCAGCCAGCGGCCGGTCACCACGGGTGAGCAGGTGGGCCGGGATTTCCTGATACTCGATGGACTCGTGCCGGGCGAAATCGTGATCGTCGAGGGCATCCACAAGGCGCGCGAGGGCATGCCGGTCACCGCCATCCCGGCGGGCACCCCGCCGGCCTCCCCGGCCGCAGCGGCGCAACCCACCAGCGATTGAACGACCATGGCCGAGTTCTTCATCCGCCGGCCGATCGTGGCGATGGTCATCTCCATCCTCACCGTCATCATCGGTCTCGTTTCACTCTCGCGCCTGCCGGTTTCGGAGTATCCGACGGTCAGCCCCACGCTCATCAAGGTGACCGGCAGCTACCGCGGCGCGGCGGCCGAGGCGGTGATGGAATCGGTGGCCGCGCCCATCGAGTCCAAGGTCAACGGCGTGGACAAGCTGCTCTACATGCAGTCCTACAGCACCAACGACGGCAAACTGGTGCTCAACGTCACCTTCGATGTCGGCACCGATGTGGACATCATGCAGGTCAACACGCAGAACCGCGTGGGCCAGGCGCAGGCCCAGTTGCCAGATGCGGTGAAGCGCGAGGGCGTGGTGGTCAACCGCTCGTCTCCCGACATCCTGCTCGCCATCGGCCTGTCATCGCCGGAGGGCACCTACGATGGCGTGTTTCTCGGCAACTACGCCGACATCAACCTGGTCGATCGGATCAAGCGCGTGCCCGGCGTGGGCGACGTGCAGAACTTCACCGCGCAGGACTACGCGATGCGCATCTGGCTCGATCCGGAAAAACTCGCGTCGCTGGGCGTCACGCCGCAGGACGTGTCCAATGCGATCAAGGAGCAGAACGCGCAAGCGCCGGCCGGCACCATCGGTGCGGAACCCGCGCCCGTGGGCCAGCAAAGCCAGTTCAACATCCGCGCCTTGGGCCTGCTGCGCGAACCGGAGGAGTTTTCCGAAATCATCGTCCTCTCCAGCGAGAACGGCCAGCAGGTCAAGATCAAGGATGTCGGGCGGGTGGAACTCGGCGCGCAGACCTACGGGATGCGTGCCCGCATGGATGGCGCGCCCGCCGGCGCGCTCGGCGTCTATCTGGCACCCGGTGCCAACGCCCTGCAGACGGCGGACCATGTGAAGAAAATCCTGGCCGAGGCGGCGACCCGCTTCCCGCCGGACATGGAATACAACATCACGCTGGATTCGACGCTGCCGATCCTGGCATCGATGAACGAAATCAAGCACACCCTGTTCGAGGCGCTCCTCCTAGTGTTGCTGGTGGTGTTTGTTTTCCTGCAAAGCATCCGTGCCACGATCATCCCGATGCTGACGGTGCCGGTCTCGCTGCTGGGTGTTTTCATCGTGTTCCCGATGCTCGGCTTCAGCGTCAACACGCTCACCATGTTCGGGCTGGTGCTGGCCATCGGCATCGTGGTGGACGACGCCATCGTGGTGGTCGAGGCGGTGCAGCACCACATCGAGCACGGCAAGTCGCCGGTGGAGGCCACCCGCCAGGCGATGAAGGAGGTCTCGGGGCCGGTGGTGGCCATCGCGTTGATCCTGTGCGCGGTGTTCGTGCCGGTCGCTTTCATGGGCGGGGTGACCGGAGCGCTCTATCAGCAATTCGCCATCACCATCGCGGTGGCGGTGGTCTTTTCCGCGATCAATGCGCTCACCCTCAGCCCGGCGCTCTCCGCCATGCTGCTGCGTCCGCCCAAGCCCGGCCGCGGCCCGCTGGCGTGGTTCTTCCGGAAGTTCAATCAGGGCTTTGACAAGGTGACCGGCGGCTATGGTGCCATCGTCGGCGGCCTCACCCGCAAGGCGGCCCGCTCGATGCTGCTGTTGGTGGTGGTGCTCGGAGGCATTTTCGCGCTCGGCAGGATCGTTCCCGGCGGCTTCATCCCGGACGAGGACAAAGGCTATCTCTTCGTGGCCGTCGAGCTGCCGGAAGGGGCCTCGCTGCAGCGCACCGACGAGGTGCTGCGGCAGGTCGAGCGGATCGTTTGCCACGCGGATGGCGTGCGCTCGGCGATCGCGCTGTCCGGCTTCAATGTGCTCAACTCGCTGAGTTTTCCCAACTCGGCGCTGATGTTCGTGGGACTGGACGATTGGGAGGAGCGCAAGGACCCGGCGTTGCACGCCAAGGCGATCGCCGCGGAACTCAACCAGAAGTTTTATGTCATTCCCGGCGCGCAGGCATTTGCCTTCGGCCCGCCGGCGCTGCCCGGCTACGGCAATGCATCCGGCTTCACCATGCAGCTCCAGGATCGCGCCGGCGGCAGCGTGGACGATTTGGCCGGCCATGCCGAAAAGGTCATTGCCGCCGCCTCCAAGCGCCCGGAAATCGGCCGCATCAGCACCACCTTCCAACCGACCACCCCGCAGCTGATGGTGGATCTCGACCGCGAGAAGGCGCGCACCCTCGGCGTGCCGGTGGACAGCGTGTTCCAAACGCTCCAAGCCTATTTGAGCGGTCTCTATGTCAACGACTTCGTGAAGTTCGGCAAAGTCTACAAGGTCTTCCTGCAGGCCGAGCCGGAATACACCAACGAACCAAAGGACATCGGGCGGTTTTACGTGCGCAACCACCATGGGGAGATGGTGCCGCTGAGCACCTTGGTGAATGTGTCGAAAATCTCCGGCCCGAATTTCGCGACCCGCTTCAACCTCTATCTGGCCGCGGAACTGATGGGCGCGCCGGCTCCCGGCTACAGCTCGGCACAGGCCCTCAAGGCGATGGAGGAGGTGATGGCGGACATGCCCGCGAGCGTCGGCTACGAGTGGTCCGGCCTCACGCTCCAGGAAAAGAAATCCGAGGGCCAGGCACCGGTCATTTTCGGCATGGCGCTGGTGTTCGTGTTCCTGCTGCTCGCCGCACAATACGAAAGCTGGACGCTGCCCTTCGCCGTGCTGCTCTCGGTCCCGACGGTGATCCTCGGCACGATGCTCGGGCTGTTGTTGAGAAACTTCGAACTCAATGTCTATGCCCAGGTCGGCCTGGTGATGCTCATCGGCCTGGCCGCCAAGAATGCGATTCTCATCGTCGAGTTCGCCAGGATGAAACGCGACGAGGGCATGCCCACACCCGAAGCTGCGCTCGAGGGGGCCAAGCTCCGCCTGCGGCCGATCCTGATGACTTCCTTTGCCTTCATCCTCGGCTGCGTGCCGCTGATGCTCGCAGCCGGCTCCGGTGCCGCCTCGCGCGCCACCATGGGCACCGGCGTGGTCTTCGGGATGTCCGTCGCCACTCTCATCGGCATCTTCCTGATCCCGGTGTGCTATGTGTTCGTGCAGAGGTTCACCGACCGCAGGGAGACGAAGAAAGCGGCGAAATAACCGCCCCACCCCCGCGCTTGCCTCGCGGCGGGGACTGAACGAGCATCCTCCCCATGCCGCGCATCGCATTGCTCCAATCCAGGACTTTCGCCACCAAGGCGGAGGCCTTCGATCACCACGAGTCGCTGATCCGTCACGCCGCTGCGGATGGCGCGCAAATCGTGGTGACCCAGGAGCTGTTCCTGACGCCGTATTTCTGCACCTTGCAGGACCCGGCGCGCTTCGACCTGGCCGACCCGCTGCCCGGCCCGGTCACCGATCGCCTCGGCAAGCTTGCGGGAGAGCTTGGCATCGTCCTGGTCGCCTCGTTGTTCGAGCACCGTGGTCCCGGCCTCTATCACAACACCGCCGCCATTTTCGATGCCGACGGCTCGTTGATGGGCCTCTACCGCAAGGCGCACATCCCGCAGGATCCCGCCTTTGAGGAGAAATTCTACTTCACCCCCGGCGACAGCGGCTGGCCGGTCTGGGATACGAAATTCGGCAAACTCGGCGTGTTGATTTGCTGGGACCAATGGTATCCCGAAGCCGCTCGCCTGATGGTCTTGGGCGGTGCGCAGATCCTGATCTACCCCACCGCCATCGGCTGGCTGCCGGCGGAAAAAGCCACCCTCGGCGAGGCCCAGCACTGCGCGTGGGAAACCGTCCAGCGCGGCCATGCCGTCGCAAACGGCTGCTACCTCGCCGCCGTCAACCGCTCGGGCACCCACGACGGCACCGAGTTCTGGGGACAATCATTCGTCGCCAACCCCTACGGGCAAATTGTTGCCAAGGCCTCCGTCGATAACGAGGAAATCCTCTGCCACGAACTGGATTTCAATGCGCTGGAGGATTTCAGGCGGATCTGGCCGTTTTTCCGCGACCGCCGCATTGATGCCTACGGCGATCTTGCCCGCCGCTGGCGCGCCTGATTCGGGTGAATTTGTTTTTGTCGGGATCTTCAATGGATGCCCGCGTCAAAGTGTCTCAATCCAGGGACACTACGTCGCCTTGTTATCGGATCTGGCTCGTTTGCGTTTTGTAAAACCCTTGCAATCAATGGGTTGCAAAATTTCTCATGTGGGCATGGCAAATGCTGCCATCATGTAATGAGTGATTAAACACTCAACTTTCACGCCGGAAAATTTAGGAACCGCCGGACTACAGCGAAATGATTTACAAAAAATAGGAATAATTCCAATTCGGCGACGTTTAATCATTAACCCCACGAAATCATGGCATACGAATCTGATGGCAGTTTGAAACTTTACTTGAGGGAGATCTCAAGAACCCCCCTGCTCACGCCGGAAGAGGAAATCGCCCTGTCCGAGCGCATCAAGCAGGGTGATGACAAGGCGCGCGCCCACATGATCAAAGCCAACCTGCGCTTGGTCGTGAAAATCGCCCAGGATTACGCGAACTACGGCATGCCCGTCACCGATCTGATTTCCGAGGGCAACATCGGCCTGATGAAGGCCGTTGAGCGCTTCGACCCCGAAAAAGGTGGCAAGCTCTCGACATATGCCGCCTGGTGGATCAAGCAATCGATCAAACGCGCGCTGGCAAACCAATCGAAAACCATCCGCCTGCCGGTCCACATGGTGGACAAGATCGCCAAGATGCGCCGCATCGCCGCGATGCTGACCGAGGCGCTCGGCCGCGAACCGACCGACGAGGAACTGGCAGAGGAAATCGGCGTGCCGCGCCGCAAGCTCGCGATGCTGCGCCAAGCCTCGCACCGTCCCACCTCGCTGGATGCGCCGATCAACGAAGGCGAGGCCACCGAATACGGCGAGATCATCCGCGACGAACGCGCCATCAACCCGCTGGACATGCTTTCCGACAAGAACCTGCACGGCGAACTCGACGGCCTGCTCTCAGTGCTCGACGAACGCGAACGCCGCATCATCGACGAGCGCTTCGGGCTGAACGGACGCAAGGCGCTCACACTCGAAGAGGTCGGGCGTGAGTTCGGCGTCACCCGCGAGCGCATCCGCCAGCTTCAGAATTCCGCACTTACCAAGATGCGGCGCGCCCTTCGCAAGAAGGAAAAGCCCCTGCCCAAGCCGCTCGCCAGTAGCGTGGCAGAAGCCTGATTTCAAGTGTGTTCAAGTATCATGGCGCGCAGCCGCGGTGGGGCCACCCCACTGCGGTTGTCGTGTTTCCGGACCAATGGCGGGCATCGACAATCCGGCGGTTTGACCTAGGCTCCAGCCATGGAAACCGCCCCGTCACTCACCGCGCCCGGTAATTGCCCTGAGCTGGGCATGGAGGTGCCGGTGGGGACCATCGACCAGGAATTGCGCCGGCTCTGGCAGCAGGATGACGCCCGCACCAATGCCTCGTTGATGAATCTGGTGGTTTATTCGGAAAAACCCGGTTCCCTGCTCGATAACTCCGCCATTGTCCGCGATCTGACCCGCGAGCACGCCTGCCGCGCGATCCTCGTGGAAATCGACCGCCGCGAGACGCTGGCCGGGATCCGCGCGTGGATCACCGCACACTGCCACCTCGCGCATGGGCAAAAGACCGTCTGCTGCGAGCAGATTGCGTTTTATCTCACCGGCATCGTCACCGGCCGCTTCCGCAACACCGTCTTCGCCCACCTCAACTCGGACCTGCCGTTGGTTTTCTGGTGGCGGGGCGAACTCTCCGATATCCTCTCCGAGCGGCTCGTCGCCGTGATCGACCGCCTGATCGTGGACAGCTCCTGCTGGGCGGATCCGGCCGCTTCCTTCGACCGCATCGCCATGGCCGCGCGAGCCAACAGCGAGCTGATTTTGCAAGACCATGAATGGACACGCAGTTGGCAGTTCCGAATCGGCTTGGCCGGCCTCTTCGAGGACGCCGCAGCGCAACAAATGCTGACCGATATCGAATCCGTCGAAATCATCCACCACCCCGCGCATCGAAACTGTGCGCTGCAACTGCTCGCTTGGCTGGCCGAACAATCCGGCTGGCGCGATGCGGAGGATGGAACGCTTGGCTTCCGCGGCCGCAACGGGAAAACCATCCGCGTCGAGTTGACTGAAAACGCCGACGCCCCGCCGCTTGGCTCACTCAGCTTGCAGGCTGGCGAGCGGCGCGCCCGTGTCCACCAGGCCGCCGGGACCAACCATGTCGAGCGCTGCTTCGAAGCGCCCGGCTACCGGATTTCCTCGCTTGGTCCGGCCGACCCCGCTTCACCGGGCGAATTGGTGGGCCTGCAACTCGCCCGTGCCGGGAGAAACTCGCTGTTCCGCAAGATCCTGCCGCGCTTCCGGGCCTTGCTCTAAAGCCGAATTGTAACAGTTTAGCTGATTTCAGGTCAGGATGAATCGCTGAAAAACAGGCCTTGGGCTTTCGCGGCGGTGCCGGTCAGGAGTGCGCGAAACAGGTCGAGGACGAAGCACTTCTGGAGCTTGGCGGTCTGGGTCAGGCTGTTGAAGATGCCGATGCAGACTTTGCGGGAGATGACCAGCGGACGAAGCGCCCGTTCGGCATGGTTATTGGTGGCGGGACCATCAAAACGGATGAATGACCCTCGATCGAGTTATAGGATGCGTCGGCATCGGTCACGAGCAGGGGGCTGCTCCCCTGAATCGCGTCCAGCGCGGTTGCGCAGCTTCCTGACCAGTTGGCCGGGCTTGGAGAGGTGGTAGTTGAAAGCATAGCCATCATCGGCATCCACGATCACCAGCATGCCTTTGTGTCCGGAGAGACAAAGCGGACAAAGCACCCACGCGAGGGAAAGGAATGCTCCCGCAAAGCGTGTCACGCACCCTGTCCGCACTGAGAGACAAGGCGGCAAGGGAAGGCATATCGTTTGCGGGGGCTGAGCCGCCTCTATGGGGTCCGGGGCAATTCGATGATGCTCGGGAAATACCAGTATGAGGTGCACCGGCTGCTCTACAAGTGGCTGAACCGCCGCAGCCAGTGCGGGCGGCGGCGTGAACGTCGGATGATTCGGGCGATCTGAAAATCGGATGCCAAGCCCCTCTGAAGAAGGAAGAATGGCCTGTTTTTTAAGGGTCCGGGAAGAAAACTGGAGCGTTCCACGCC
>JALRFY010000028.1 GCA_023253625.1 Akkermansiaceae bacterium
GGGATGCCACGTTCGACTTGGTCTTCGGCCAAGCGGCGCTGCACCACCTTTCCCATGACCTGAATGGCATTTCCCGGGAAACGGCCCGGGTCTTGAAACCCGGCGGGCGCCTCGTCTTCATCTTCGAGCCGATGGGACACAATCTGTTGGTGGCGGCCATACGTGCGATGCGCATGGCCCGGCATGAGCTGGGGGACGAGAGCAACCTGTATCTATCGCAGTTCGAGCGCATGGCGAAACATTTCAGTGGCTGCGAAGTGCAGATGTTCAACTTTCTTGGCTACCCGATGAAGGCGTTCTCGGACCGTCTCGGCTTGTTTTGCAAGGCGGTGCAGAAGCTCGATTCGCATCTGTTCCGCAGTTTTCCGGGGCTTCTGCGATATGGAGCCAACTGCAATTTGATTTTCACCAAGTGACCTGGTCCCGCGAACATTTGCGAACCCAATGCCTGCATTCCGAAAGACGAGGTGGGATTGCACCTGCGGGGAAACCTCGAGAATGGAAAGCGAATGATGGGGCATTGATCGACGCTTCGGCAGCCATTGGCTTCGCATTCTCCCCACATGCAACGGCGCTCCCGGCGGTAGCGCCCTACCTGACATTCCGACTTTCACCCATGTGTCTCTTCGCCTGCACTCACGCCACCATCGGAGACAAGCCTGATTTCCAGACACGCGACCACGGCTTGCTGTTTCATGTCTTGCAGACCATCGAGTTGGCCAAACGGATGGCCGGGCTTCCCTTCGTCCGCTCGCGGATCATCGGGTTTGCCAGTTTCACATGCGTCCTTTTCTCCGGTGATGCCCTCGCCCAGCGTCCCAGGGTGGTGCCGCCCGGTGCCGATCCATCAGGAAACACGCAGCAACTGCCTGCGGCACCGCCCGCGCCCAAGGCCGGAGTGGTCGGGAAAGCGGAACCGGCCAAGGACGGCCCCGCGCTGATCGCCGGGCTCAAGGTTCACAACAAGGCGGTTATGCACCGTCTCCGGCACCGCATGGTGAATGGCAAATGGATCAATCATCCCATGCCTGCCGGCGCGGCCGGGATGAACCTTTTTTCCGAGTGCGATCATGAAAACAAATCCTACACCCGCAATCCGGATTTGTGGGCACAAGATCTGGTCCGGCAACTGACCGGGGTTTCGATTTACAATGATTTCACTCAGGAGTCGTATGGCGGAGTCCTGATCACGCCACGGCATCTTCTGTTCTGCGCCCATGCACACCCCCATGCTCACCAGACGTGGGGTCCCAATCCGAACCGCCCCGGTGCGACGCACCGTTTTTTGACATCTGATGGCCGTGTGGTGGAAAGCCTGCAGCTCCATCAGGCAAAAAGCTTTGGAAACTCGTTGCTGCCGGGCCTGAAATCGGTGGACCTCTGTGTGGCACTGATGGACCGGGACTTGGAGGCCGATGGACTCGCCGTGGCGCCGATTTTTCCACCAGTCAGCGATGCCGCCGTCACCTCCGCCCTCGAATGGGCCCGTCAGGAGAAGCAGCCATTCTCATTCATCGGCATCAGCCAAGGCACTTCGCGCCCGACACCAGTCGAACCACCGGAGCCGGTGGCGGATTATCCGCGGAAACACGGGCGCATGTGTTATCTACTAGACCGCAACCATCTGCCGACCTCGGGCGGCACCACCGGGCCGTTCGCACCATGGAGCTACCGCGTTTGGGACGGCGACTCGGGAACGCCCGCATTCCTGATTTTCGAGGGCGTGCCGCACTTGTGGATGATCCTCACCGCCGCGCCGGGAAATGGCCCGCGGCCCGGATCGCATATCGCCCATCTCGAAGCCCTGATCGCCGCCGCCGATGAGAATGCCATCCAGCTCGGGCGTCTTGATCAACCCACCGGACTGAAACCGCGTGTGGGGAAATTGAGATATTGAAACTTAGCGCGCTCTGGATGAGGGCGCATGCGGATGAAATGCGGCTGAGCCATCCATTGCCCGGTGCTACAGCCTATCAACGGCATTCCATTCACCCATGATTCTCATGCCGTCTCATTGAGACGGCGCTACCGGCGTCAGCACCCTGCCTATCTGCCAGTCAGTCCCCATGCGCATCTTCACCTGTACTCCGGTGGCCTTCGGCGGCGGTCCGGATTTCTTTGCACGGGACAGTGGTCTCCTGTGCCGGGGTTTGCAGGCCATCGGTATGGAAAGCCGGGCGGTGATGCCCGGCGAGCGCAGGCCGCAGGATGAGGAGGATTTGATCCGCACGGATTACAGGAACCTCGAATCGCCGGAGTGGTGGCGTGCGCAGCAGCTCGATGGCGTGGTGCTCTACGCCTGGGGCCGGCCAAAATTCCGCAGGGTGGCGGCGGCAATCCGCCAGGCCGGGATTTTCCTGGTGCTCAATCAGGACAACGGCGGGCTTGTCAGTACGCTGGCGGGATTCCCCGGCTGGCTGAGGGAGCAATGGATTCTCGGCGGGCAGGGACGTGATTGCCCATCCTTGCTGCGAACCCTGAAGCTTGTTCTCCGGGGAATAAGCGTAGGCCTGCTGGTGTCCGACCCGCTGCGTGCCACGCATTTGAAGCAGGGCGACGCCATCGCCTGTGTTTCCCCGGTGGCGGCCGCCCACTACCGCAGACTCTGCCAGGTGTATGGGGGAAACCAGCTTGCAGGCAGGGTGAGGGTGATTCCGCACCCGGTCGAAACACGCTTTGTATGCGGCCACATGGAACGCGCGCCCCGGATCGTGTGCGTGGGGCGCTGGCAGGATGTGGTGCAAAAACGCCCCTGGCTGCTGATGGACACGATCGGCCGCTTGGTGCGGGATGATTCCACCGTGGAGGTGGTCATCGCGGGCAGACCGAACGATGCGATGATATGCTGGCATGGACGATTGCAGGAAGATGAGCGGGCACGCATCACACTGGCCGGCATGATGGGACGCGCGGACCTTGCAAGTTTGCTGACAGGCGCAATGGTGTTTTACAGCCCATCTGCATACGAGAGTTTCGGAATCGCCGCGGCCGAGGCGCTGTGCTCCGGCTGCTCGGTGGTGGCGGCGCGATCGGTTTCGATGAGCGCCTTCGAATGGTTTGTTTCGGAGAAATCCGGCCGGCTGGTGGAGCGGGATGACGCGGATGGCCACTGTGCGGCATTACTCGCCGAACTGCGGGCATGGAACAACGGCGAGCGCAATCCCGCTGCCATCTCACGCGTGTGGTGCGGCAGGCTGCATGCTGACAAGGTGGCGGAACAAGTGAGGGGGATTCTGCATGCTCAAGGCTGACTATCTGATCGTGGGCGCCGGTTTCGCGGGCCTGACCGCCGCGGAGCGGCTGTGCACGCAATACGGGCGGAGTTGCGTGGTGGTGGAGCAGCGGAATCACCTCGGCGGAAATGCCTACGACTTTCACAACGACCACGGGGTGTTGGTGCATGCCTACGGCCCGCATTATTTCCGGACCAATTCCCCACGCATCAGGGAATACCTCTCGCGTTTCACCGACTGGCACGAAGTGGAATACCGGATCCTGTCGTTTGCCGACGGCCGATACTGGAGTTTTCCCATCAACCTAAAGACCTTCGAGCAATGGATCGGACGCGACTCCACGAGCGGGGAGATGCAGGCATGGCTGGAGAGCCAGCGTGTGGCGATCGGGCATCCCCGCAATTCCGAGGAAGCGGTGGTCTCCAAGGTGGGATGGGAGATGTATGAGACATTCTTCAAGGGCTATACCATCAAGCAGTGGAAACGCGATCCGAAGAATCTGGACGCCAGCGTCTGCGCCCGAATCCCGGTCCGCACCAACCGCGACGACCGCTACCTGACCGAGGCATTCCAGGCGCTGCCCCGGGATGGTTACACCCGGATGTTTGAGCGCATGGTGGATGCCTGCGGCGCACGGCTGACCTTGCTGCTCAACACCGACTATCGTGACGTATTGCCGCGCGTGGACTGGAACCACATGGTTTACACCGGCGCGATCGACGAGTTCTACGACCGCCGCTTTGGCGCGCTGCCCTACCGGTCGCTGCGCTTCGAGCACGAAAGTTTCACACCTGAGCAGCTTCGTGAGCGCGAAAGCATCAGCGGCAAGCCCGGTTTCTGGCAGCCGGCGATGCAGGTGAATTACCCGAACGACGAGGCATTCACACGGATCGTCGAAATCAAGCACGCGACGGGACAGGACTGCCCCAACACGACTATTGTCAGGGAATATCCGGAGGACTATGGCCCCGGCACGGAGCCCTACTACCCGGTGCCGGCACCGGACAGCGCCGTATTGTACAAGCTCTACAAGCAGCTCGCGGAGCGGGAAAACCGTGTATCCTTCATTGGCAGGCTCGCAACTTACCGTTATTACAACATGGACCAGGTGGTGGGCATGGCGCTGGCGGAAGTGGAAAAACTGGAGGGAAAATGAGCCTCACACCGAGGCGCATTCCCGCGCTCCAACTGATATGCTGAAACACCGGACCGCGGGCAACCGGGAACACCTGAATGAACTTCACCATCATCACCCCGTCGCTGAACTATGGCCGCTTCCTCGGCGATTGCCTGGAGAGCGTGGCCTCACAACTGAACCCGGATGAAGAGCGGGCGGGACGCCCGCGAGACCTTGAGATCGAGCACCTCGTCATCGACGGCGGATCCACCGATGGCAGCGCGGAGGTGGCGGCGCGGTTTCCGCATGTGAAATGGATGCAGGAACCCGACGAGGGCATGAGCGACGCGATCAACAAGGGCTTCGACCGCGCCCGGGGTGATTGGGTGATGTGGCTCAATGCCGACGACCGGCTCAAGCCCGGTGCGCTGGCGGCGATTCTACCGCTGCTCAATCAATCCAACGCCGATATTGTATATGGCGACTGGGACTTTGTGGACAAAAGAGGAACATTCCAGCGCCATGTGAAGGTGCCGGAGTGGTCGCGCTTCGTGCATGTGCATCATCATTGCTTCATTGGCTCCACCGCCGCGTTTTACCGCAGATCCACGGTGATCGACGCCGGCCACCGGCTGCGGGCCGATTTCCGCTACGTGATGGATGGCGAGTTCTATGCGCGGCTCGACGCGGCGGGACTGAAATTCGCCCACGTGCCGGTGAAGGTGTCGGATTTCCGGATGCACGGAGAAAACCTGTCACAGCGCCACTTGGGCAAAACCCGCGATATGGAACAAATCCTGTCCGCCGAGCGCCAGCATGTCGAATCACGGGCCATCCGGCGCGCTTATGGCATCACGCTGTTCAACGACCCCTACCTCAATGGCCTCATCGACGGGCTGCTGTGGATTGTGGCGAGAGGCTGCAAAGCTTTTAAAAAAGCCCGGTGAACTGATGAAACATCATCTATTGACAACAAAGTCCTGTCCCGCATGAGCCAGGGCATGAGATTCGGCACTCAGCCGCCCGCGATAGCAGCGGTGTTCGCGACGCAAAACCGCGCCGCAACCGCCCTTGCCTGTGTCAACTCGCTCGCGGCACAAACACATCCCCCATTCCGGGTGGTAGTGGCCGACAACGCTTCGGAGGATGACACCGCAAAGGCGCTCGAGGCGCTGCGCGGGCTGCCTTTCGAACTGGAGGTTTTGCGGCTGCAAGACAACCAGGGCAACGCCGGTGGTGTCCATCAGGCCATGGTGCGGGCCTTTGAATTGGGAGCGGCTGCCGTTTGGATTCTCGATGACGATTCATGGCCCAGGCCCGAGGCGCTCGAGGCGATGCTCGCAAAGCCTTGGGATCCGCACGTAGTGCGCCACCCACTGCAGATCGACCCGCACACCGGCCGCTTCACATGGCCGTTGCAAGTGGCCGGCATCGACGGCGGCTGGCACCTGGCAAACACGCCCGAGGAACTGCCCTGCGGCGATTTCATTCGCAGCCGGATCATGTGGACGGGTGCCTTGGTCCCACGCGAGGTGTGGGAGACCGCCGGCCCCGTCATGGCCGGGTTGTTCATCCGCGGCGAGGATGAGGAATACCCGTGGCGCATCGAACAGGCGGGCTTCCGGCAGGAAGCGGTGCGGGCGGCATTGATGGATCATCCCGGGCCGCAGGATCTCGTCCACTGGAGCCTGCTGGGAAAGCACTTTTTTCTGGAGCGCGGGCTCGCCGATTGGAAACTATACTACAAGATTCGCAACATGGTATGGCTCAAGCGGCAACAAGGCGGCTTGATAAAAGCCCTTGGAACCGCACTAGCCTACGCATTGGCGGTAGGCCACACCGATGGCATCCAGCGGCTTCACCTGGTATGGCAGGCCACGCGCGACGGTCTGGCCGGCAAGCTCGGCAAGTGGAGGCGGCACCCAACCGGGGCGACAAGCACGAGTCGTTAATGTGACAGGCGGACTGAAGTCCGCGCTCCATTCGTTTCACGGAGGAATCATCTCCCAGTCGATCTGTTCGACGGCGAATTCCCGGAGGAAGCTGCGGAGCTTTTCCTCGGCTTCCTCCAACGTGATTTCCTCTTCAATCCACGGCACCTTGCCATACCACATCGAGGCGGAGACATAGGCCCAGCGCTGGTCCATGCCACGCAGCAGGCGGTCCTTGACGTCGATGAGCGTGCGCTCGATGTGGTCGTGAGTGATACTGTGGTTGCCGACGAAAAAGTAATAGGTCACGCAGTTGAAGCTGGCGTATTCGGTGCGGGCTGCGTTGGTGGGCAGTGACTGCACGGATAGCAACCGGCGGGCATTGAGCTTGCGGCCATTCGGCAGGTCGAGCACGAGGTGGGCGGAGCTGCCGATCACGTGGCCTTGGGCGGGCATGCAGCGTTCGGGACGGTGGATCGAGTTGTTGAGATCGTGGCCGGACAGGACGATCGATATGTCTATGCGGTCCGGGATGGCGAGACCGGAGGCGAGATCGAATTCCCCGTCCCGCGGGCTGAGGCAGATGGCCTTGGAAAAGCGGGTATCGGCGGCGAGAGTGGCGATTTCATCTTCGCTGGCCGGAATGGCGCGGGTATTCCATCCGCCAAACTTGCCGGGGATATCGATTTCCACGGCGGAGGGAGCCATGTCACCGGCCTCGGGCAGCAGATGGACGGTGGCCAGCGCCGCAGCCGTGAGCAAGGGCAGGATGAACGGCAGGAATTTCATGGCTGCGAGGTTGGGGTTTCCTGAGGCGCGGCAGAGACGGTGACGCGGCGCAGCTGACGGCGTTTCGCAGCCCTCCATGGCAGTCCTCCTTCAAACGCGATATTGATGGCCAGCAGCATCATCAGCGAGAACGGATAAAACAACAGCAGTCCGGACCAATCGTGCCAGGTGCCGGCGGCCCAATCGGCGTAACCGTGTTCGGCGATGATGAAAATGGAGATGACGCGCAGGGCGTTGCCGATGATGGCCAGGGGTATCGCGCTCAGGAAAAGCAGCACCCGTTTCCATAGGGTGATGCGGGCGACGTAGGCCCATGCCGCAGAGATCATCAACAAGGCCATCAGCGAGCGGATGCCGCTACAGCCGTGGGCGATGCTCAGCGGCTTCCAATCGCCCTTCACCGGCAGAACGGTGGTGCCCTGGGTGTAGGTTTCCACCCCGAAAAGGCCGGAACCGTGGTGGGCCATGGCGGTGGCTATGAGCTGCAGCTGAGTGGTGGCTTGCTGAAAGGCCGGCAACGGAATGGCAATCCACAGGAAAAACAGCGGAAACAGCGCAAGCTTGGCGGTGCGCCAACCCCACAGGAACCAGACCGCACCCCAGACGATGAACGGCAAGCCGCCGACGGATATCCGCGGCTGGAGCGTGCGGTAGCCGGCGATGTGAAACAGGCACCCGATCAGCACGAAGAGCAAGCCCCATAGACTGCCCTCGGAGAGCGAGGCACGGAGTTCCTTGAAGCGATATAAGATAAGCCCCAGAATGATGAATGGTATCAGCTTGCCGTGTTCGTAATCGGATTCCGCGTTCCATGAACTCAAGAGCCAACCGAGCGAACTGGCTGTGTTGGATGGACCAAAACGCGGTTCAAATCCGTAGAACCAGACAATCACCGCAGCGGTGGCGGCCGCAGCGAGCCAGGACACGGGCGAAATGCATGCAGTGGCAGTGCCCCCGGCGGTCGATGCGGGAACATGGGTGACTGGGTCGGCTGGATTCATCGCAGGTCCCCGCATGATGGCACGCGGCAAAGTGACTGTGAAGGTATGGGGGAAAACCCGGGTGTCAATGCCAGGCGGAAGCCACGTCTGAAAGGTGGGGTTCCTTTGCCGGGGAACCGGTGAATGTGGGGTCAATGAAAAGGTGGGGTTCCACCGCCGGGGGAACCGCGTGAGTGGATAGCGCATGATGGGTCATTGATCGACGTTCCGGCTGCCACCGGCTTCGCATGCTCGACCCATCCTCCGGCGCTCCCGGCGGTAGCGCCCTACCTATACCGCACTCTCTCCATGAAACCGGTTCGCAAACACCTGCCTCATGACGTGCCACTCTGGATCAATCCGGCCCAGGAGGCGTTTTTCATCACGATCAATTGTCTGCCGCGGCATCGGAATCAATTGGCCCATCCGGACGTATGGGCATTGCTGATCCAGTCGATTGAATTCCGGGAACAACGCGGCGACTGGAAATGGAAAGTGGCTCTGGCCATGCCGGATCATCTCCATGGAATCGTATTTTTTCCCGAGCATTTCCAAATGCGCAAAGCGTTCTCCGGTTGGAAGAGGTGGGTGGCGACACACCATGGCATCAAATGGCAGGACGGATTTTTCGATCACCGACTCCGCGCCCTGGAAAGTGCCGAGGAAAAAGGCAATTACATCCGCATGAATCCCGTGCGGGCGGGATTGGTGGAACGCCCTGAAGATTGGCCCTATCAACGCGATTGGAAAACCGAAATATCGACCTGAATGGTGGGGTTCCACCGCCGGGGGAACCGTGCGAATGGATAGCGCATGATGGGTCATTGATTGACGTTCCGGCTGCCATTGAATTTCCATACGCCACCCACCCTCCGGCGCTTCCGGCGGTAGCGCCCTACCTTTTACGGCGGCCCCGGCGGTGCCGCCCTACCTATTGCATCGCTCCCGGCGGTAGCGCCTTACCTTTTGTGCCAGCCAAAGGCCGGCGACGATGCCGGTGGCATCGGTGAGGAGATCGAGGGCGTCGAGCCACTCGAAGCGAAATCCGAAGGCCATTTGCGCGAGTTCGATGGAGGCGGCACAGAGAATGGCGAGCGGAAGCGTGCGGCGGCGGCCGATGAGGCATGCGCTCACCATGGTGGGCGCCAGCAAGAGGAGAACGTGAAGCAGGACACGCGCCTGGGAAACCAGGAGCTTCACCTGCAAGGCCAAGGACCCTTGCGGCAGGAGATAGCCGCTGGGTGGAACCTCACCGGAACTTGGCAGCACTCCAACGGAGACCACCGCGGGCGGAGCTTGTGCCGGATTTTTCATCCGATCCGCATTTCCGAGTTGGAATTCCGCCACCAGCAATGGCCGCTGTAGTTTCCAGGGCCCGGGAACCACGAATTGGATGCCCATCAGCAGCCAGACAAGCCCGGCGGCGAGCGCCCTCGGCCGGGGGATTGCCGATCCGGCCCGAATCAATCGGTAAAACCACCCGAGAAATCCCGCTGCCAGCAGCCAGCGCCCGGTTTTCCACAGCGCACGCTCGCGCACCGGAATGATTTCCAGATCGGACAACGTGAACTCCCCTGCCCTGCCGAGGTGTTCGAGACGCAACGCGGGAATCGCCGGACCGGCCGCAGAGACCGCCACCATCGGAGCATCCGCGGAGGATTTGTCATCGACGATGCCGCCGATGGGATCAAGTTCCGGGTCGCCACCGTCCAACGGGTACCACTCGATCATGATGCGGCCGGTCTGCCATTTTTCAGTTCCTTGAGTGAGGCCTTTGGCCTGCAGCCGGCAGCGGAATTGGAGCATTTCCATGGCCCGGGCCTCGGGCAATGCCAAGCGCAGGGCAACACGGGGATGCGCTTCACACACCCACAGACGCAGTGCTGGGGACTCCGCAGTGCCCACCCATTCCACGCCTTCCACCGGCTCGGCGGCGGAGCGCAGGTCCGCGAGCGTCCATGCGCGCGCGGCGGGCATAGCCTCAAACCGGAACACCCACATCGCGACCAATGCCGCCAGCAAAACGGCAAATCCGGCGGTGAAAAACAACAGTCGGTGGCGCACGCACGATAAACGAACAGCGGCGGGTGGAGATTCCAAGCAGTAAGAAGGCCAATCCCAAGACACTGGCAACCGCTTCGCTTGCAATCCATGGTTGCATCGCTGTGCCGAATCGGCTTGGTTGTGCCGCCCTAGTGGCATCCCACCGTTTTCACCCATGGCTCTCAGTCGCAACGAAGCCTTCCGCATGCAGGCGCTACAACTGCTGGATGCAGTGCTGGTATGGGCTTGTTTCTGGCTATCCTGGGACACACGGGAGCTGATCCTCAGCGTGAATGACTCGACGAACCGGGAGTCAATTTACTGGATACTTTACATCGCGGTGCCATTCACCCCGCTGATCCTGAAGCTTTTCGGCTACTACCGGCAAATTCGCACCAAGACCAGCGGACAGGCAATCGTCCAAATATTGCAGGCACTGGCGATCATCGCACTGGTGATCGGAATGTACGCCATGTTCGCAAAACTCCTGGATACCCGCCGCTTGGTGATCGGCATCGGGTTCATCATGGTATTCGTTGTGCTGCTGTTGCGCGACCGCCTCACCGCGTGGTGGCTGCGGACCCGGAGACACCAGGAAGCGGCGCTCGAACGCGTGGTCGTGGTCGGATCCAGCGCCGGAATAAGCGAGCTGCTCAGTGAGATCGAGCCGGATATCACCGACGGCTGGAAAGTGGTGGACCACTTCGATCTCAACAAGCGCGCGGTCGAGGAGTTGTTCGAGCTATTGAAGATGAAATCGGTCTCACGGGTCATTTTCGCCGCCAATCACACCGAGTTTGAAAAAGTGTCACTGGCGGTTGAGGCCTGTGAGTTGCAAGGCGTGGAGGCATGGATCTCGGCCTCCTTCATCCGCACGCAGATCGCGCGGCCGACATTCGATGCGCTTGGTGACCGCCCGATGCTCGTGCTGCGATCGACGCCCGAACTTTCCTGGGAACTGCTGCTCAAGAAACTGATGGACCTCCTTGGCGCATCGCTGGTCATTCTCGTGACCATGCCACTGTGGATATTCGCCATGATCGGCATCTGGCTGAAAAGCCCGGGTGCACCGGTGTTTTTCTCGCAAATGCGCGCCGGACGCTATGGCCAGCCGTTCAAAATGTGGAAATTCCGCACCATGGTGGCGAATGCCGAACAGATGCTCGATCAGATCAAAAAAGAGCACGGCAACGAGATGCAGGGACCGGTCTTCAAGCTCGACAATGACCCGCGCATTTTCCCCTTTGGCGCGCTGCTGCGGAAATTCAGCATCGACGAACTGCCGCAGCTGATCAACGTGGTGAGAGGTGAAATGAGCTTGGTAGGCCCGCGGCCGCTGCCGCTTTATGAAGTGGAGGCCATCTGTGACATCTCCCACCGCCGGCGGCTTAGCGTGAAACCCGGCATCACCTGCGAATGGCAGGTCGGCGGACGCAACCAGATCAACACCTTCGATGAATGGGTCAGCATGGACCTCCGCTACATCGACAACTGGTCCATCTGGCTCGATGTCAAGATCCTCTTGCGGACCATCCCCGCCGTGCTCTTGGGCATCGGCGCGAAGTAACGGGGATGAGGCATTCGAAAGAAATCCGCCTGCCGCCTACCGATGCCATGCCCGTCATTTCCTCACTCTTCCTCATTCTCTCGCTGGCGCTGGCGGTATTGATCGGGCCGCAAACGCGGGCATGGACTTGGGGGCCGGCGCTGCTGGCGCTGGGTGCCTCGCTGCTGGCCGCCTTGCCGGTGATTTGGCGACGCGACCGCGGGACGGCGGACTTTCCATTGATGGCGCTGGCCACCTTGACAGCCGGCTGGTTCGCGTGGCGGTCGTGGGTTTCTCCGGTGGCAGAACTCGGCCAGGCCGATCTGCTGCTGCTGTGCGGGGCGGTGGGCGCGTTTCTCGCGATGCGTGGGATCGCCGGACACACGGCGGCCGGGCGGGTGTTTTTGTGGGGTCTCGCGGCGTTGCTGGGAGCCAGCCTGTGGGTGGTGGCCAGGCAGGTGATGGACCCGGCCTACACGCCCTTGTTCGGGTCGCGGCTGGCGGATAAAAGGGTCACCGGGTTTTTCGCGCATTACAACTATGCGGCGAATTTCCTGATGGCGGCCTCGCTGATACTCGCTGCATCGGGACTGCTCGGACGACATGCCGTGGCGACCCGTGTGGTGTGGCTGGTCTTGGCTTTGTCGGGCATCGCCGGGGTGTATTTCACCCAATCGCGCGGTGGCATTCTCGGCGCAGCGGCGGGCTGCGCGGTATTGGCTGCGATGGCATTGGTGGTGGCGAAACGCAACGGCTCGCGATGGTTCGCGCCGGCCGTGGTCGCCGTGCCGTTGGTTGGCGCGGGCTTGGCCGCCTTCCTGATCTTCGGCTGGGAGCAACGCTCAGGCGGTGACACCCAAAAGCTGCTCGACAATGACATCCGGCTTTATCTGCTGGGCATCGCCACATCCTGCATCGCCCTGCACCCATTGACCGGCGGAGGCAGTCGCAGCTTCAGCTGGGAATGTTTCGGCCTCATTGACAACCAGATGATCAAACACGGCGGCAACCGCCCGGAAATGGTCCACAACGAACTGATGCAGGCTGCCAGCGATTACGGGCTGATCGGGGCCGGGCTGTTGGTCATCTTGCTGGCGGCGCTGGTGCTGGCGGCATTGCTCAGGATTTCATTCGAAGACCGCCCGCGCGAGGCGGACTCGCGCGATGCATGGCGGGTCGGCGGGCTGGCGGCTGCGGCCGGCGTCCTGGTGCAATCGTGCTTCAGCTTCGTTTTCCACCTGTTTCCCGGAGCCATCCTGCTCGGCATGTGCATGGGCCGGATGTCCCGAGCCACCCCATGCAGCGGATCAGCGGCGGCGGGAACGCGTCTGCTTTTCACGCTCGCCTCCCTCGCTTGCGCCGCGGTGTTGCTGCCGGCCGGCTGGACTGGCAGCCGGGTGTCCCGGATCCTCTGGGCGTCTTATTTCGGCAAATCCCCGGATGCCCTGCTTGAAAACCGCATCGATGCGCTGGACGAGGCCATCGCGATCCACCCCACCGCCGAGTTGCTGGGCGACCGCGCGCGCCTCCATCAACAGGCGGCCATCGCACAAACGGGCGGCACCAACTTCAAGGTGGCGGCCGGGCGGGCGCTGTCCGACTACGCCGCTGGCGAGCGGCTGCATCCGTTCGAGCCTTCGTTTCCGGTAAACCGCGGCAATCTGCTCAGCATGCTGGGCCGCGACGATGCAGCGGAGACCGCATTCGCCCGGGGCATCCAGCTCCAAGGCGGCATGGAACCTGGATTCCGCGGACACTTCTCGCTGGCCCGGCACCACTTTCGGAAAAGCCTGCGACAATCGGCAAACCGGCAAACCGATGACGCGCTCGCATCGCTGGAAATCGCCGCCATCGAGATCGAAAAGGCGGTTACGGCCATGCACTGGGTGATCGAAGACATGCACCAGCCGCGTCTCATCATCCACGAGAACCTGGGGGTCGCCCGCGAGGCTGCAGGCGATACCGCGGCAGCACTGGCAGCCTACGATTTCGCGGCGGCGCTGAGAGGTGGTCGCCGCGTCCATTACCGCGCCGCCGTGCTGATCGGCAGAAACGCCGTGGCGGATTGGTCGGCACAGCAGCCATCGAAGGCCTTGACCGGATTCATCGAGGCCCGCCGCCGCCTGAACATGGCCGGAAACGAGCTGCCGGATCGCGTAACACCGGCCGAGCGGGTGGAATACCGCGATTATCTCGACCGCATGATCGCATTTTTCAAAGCAGTGAAGATCGAGCCATCACAGTGATTCACCATTTTCCTCGGAGCGGATGAACTTGATCCACGGCGACTGCCTTGAAATCCTGCCCGGCCTCGACGCCGCGAGCATTGATCTGGTGGTGACCTCGCCGCCATACAACCTCGGAATTTCCTACCAGAGCTTCCGTGACACCGCGCCGCGTGCCGAATACCTCGCGTGGTGCCGCCGCTGGGCTGCGGAGCTGCGGCGCGTGATGACGGATGACGCGTCGTTTTTCCTCAACGTCGGCTCCGCTCCCGCCAATCCATTGATGCCGCACCAGCTCATCCTTGAACTCACCGACGGCGAAAACCCGCTCTTCACGCTGCAGAATACCTTCCACTGGATCAAATCGATCACCATCCGCACGCCGGACAGCCGGCAAACGAGCGCCGGGCATTTCAAGCCGATCAACTCGAAACGTTTCGTCAACGACTGCCACGAATTCGTCTTCCACCTCACCAAAACGGGCAACGTGGAACTGGACCGCCGCGCGGCCGGCGTGCCCTACGTCCACAAGTCGAACATCGCCCGCTGGGGCCACACCGGCGGCGCGGACCTGCGCTGCCGCGGCAACACATGGTTCATCCCCTACGACACCATCGTCTCGCGCGACAAGGAACGGCCACATCCCGCGACCTTCCCGGTGGAGCTGGCGGAGCTGTGCGTGCTAATCCATGGCAAGGTCCGTGAAAGCCGCATGCTCGACCCGTTTCTGGGGATTGGCAGTGCGGCAATCGCCGCGCAGAAGCTTGGCGTCGCCCACTTCACCGGCATCGAACTCGACGCCCATTACTTGGATATTGCCCGCGAGCGACTGGAGGCCGCGCAGAGACGCAGGGATGAGGAACTGCCGCTCGAATAAAAAACAAGCGACGGAGGGCGTCCGTCGCTTGTTGGTGATCGGGGATCGGATAATCAACCCGGCAATCAGAATTTCTGGGTGCGGGTGTGGTTGAAATACGTCTCGAAGCCGAGCTCGGGCGGAAATTCCGAAAGGCCGTTTTTCACGTCCATCTCGATCCGGTTGTCCTGGCCGCAGCGCTCGTAGGGCGGACGGAAGGTGCCGCGGTAGGTGGGGCAGGTGAAGGTGAAAAGTTCATAGAAGCCATATCCAAGGCGGCGCAGCGCGCGGTTGGTGCCATCCACCGCACCATAAGTCAAAGCAGCCTTGCGGCCGTAATCCTCGTTCTTGCGAACGATTTGTTCGGGAATCTCCACTACGCCATAGAGGATGTTGCTGATGGCGCGGCCAAGTTTGCGCTCCCAGGTATACGAGGCTCCAGGAGGTGCCTGGATATCTGCGGAGACGATCCCAGTGAGAGTGGCGAGGGCAGTAGCTGCAAGCAGGAGTTTTTTCATGCTGCGGGACTCTAAATTTGGGGGGTGGAGCTTGGCAACGGGAAATTTGGAAATTTTTTGGAACATCGGCGGATCAATGGCCGGCACCGATTTCCAAAAGCATGGCGGAGCATGACGGAAGCTCGGGCAGTGGCAGCCCGGCGTCCTCCAGATCACCTTGCGCGAACCCGGCAATCCATGCGGTAGCGAGCCGGTCCGCGAACGACCAGCATGCGTCGCCGGTGCGGCCGATGAACGTGCGGGCATCGTGTGGAATGCGGATTTTCACACCACGCAGGGTTTCGGTGGGATGGAAGTTCGCTATAACGAGATAAGCCTGACCGGTTTTGCCGTCGCGGCGCAAAAAAGCATAGAGCCAGTGGCCGGAGCAGGTCTCGTCCCCCACGCGGCCGAAGTCCGGATTGTCCCGGTTGGCGTGGTTGAGGCCGTAGAACTCGCCGTGGGTGAACGCGCGGCAAGACACAGCACGGATCAATTTCCCATACCAACTGCGGAGCTGACGCTGGCCCACGGATAGCCGACCGCCATCGTAGCGGTGGCCGTTCACCCATTTGGTGAATTCGGGCATCGAGGTGTATTCGAAGATCGAGGTGCGTGCGTCGTCGCCGCCGAATCCTGCGGCACCGATGGCGGGTTCCCCGATTTCCTGGCCGTGATAGAGCATGATCGGTCCACGGCCCATGGCGAAAAGCACGGCGCTGACCGGCTTGCCGAGGCGCATGCCGTGGCCGCCCCATACAGCCGGATTGGCGAGACGGACCTCGTCGTGATTTTCCGCGTAGCGCAGCGAGTGATGGAAACGGCGGCCGGTGAAGGTGAGCGGGTCGAGGTCGTTGGCCCACCTGCTGTCGTCGTAAATCCCCTCGAGCACATCGTAGGAAGGATCATCGTAAACGGCGTCGAATCCCGCATGCAGCAGCTCGTCAAGCACATGGCCATCGGTGAGCTTGGCCGGGTCGTTGTCGTAGGCCTCGGCGCAGAAGAAAACCCCGGCGTCGCGCGCGCGGCAGCGGCGGATCGACCATTTCCAGAATTCCATCGGCACCATGTGCGCCATGTCCACGCGGAAGCCGTCCACGCCCATTTCCTGCCAATGGGCGAGGATTTCGTCCATCGTGCGCCAAGTGCGCGGCACCTCGGCGGGCTCGGCGTCGCGTGCGGGCAGGTGCGAGGTGTCGCGGCCGGTGGTGTAATCATGGCCGTAGTTGAGCTTCACTGTCTCATACCAATCATGGATCGACGGCTGCCAGGTGGCGGCGTTGTTGCCGGTCACGCGCCCGAATTCCGTCTCGGGCGGAAACAATCCGTCTGCTCCCGCTGCCTCGTGGTTGGGCAGGCGCAGCGGCGGCCCGCCACCGGGATGGGCGGCATTGAGATAAAAAAAATGGTTGTCACGCTGGAAAAACCGCGAGCGGTCGTCGCCGTTACCAAATGACAGATCGGGGCGGACATCGGACCCATAGGAGCGCGCCACATGGTTGGGCACGAAGTCGAGGAGCACCTTGAAACCGTGGCGGTGGCAACGGGCGAGCAGCTCGCGAAACTCGGCAAGGCGCTTTTCCGGGTCCACGGCATAGTCCGGACAGACGTCGAAGTAATCGCGGATGGCATAAGGGCTGCCAGCCCTGCCCTTGAGGATATCCGGGTCGTCCGCCGGGCACCCCGGATAGGCAGTGGCGCTGGCCTGCTCGATCACGCCGGTGAGCCAGAGGTGGGTGAAACCCATTTCCTTCAGCGAAAGCAGGGCCGCATCATTGATGTCGACGAACTTGCCGCTGCCGTTTTCCTCCAACGTGCCGTGAAACTTGCGGGTCTCGTTGGCATTGCCGAAAAGGCGCACCAGCAGCTGATAGATCACCGGGCGGGGGGACGGGCCGTGTGTGTCCATGTGCATCACGGCAGCCATCAAAACCGCGATTTCGAGGGTTTGCCAAGTCATGGTTGTCACCAGGTAACGGTTTCCACCTCCGCACTGAAGATGGAGCAGGCACCCGCTGCGGCGATGAGCGAGACACCCCGGCTTCCGGCCCATGCCAGCAGTCACGACATGTCAGCGGAATTTTTCCCGCTCCTCGCGTATCACGGCGAGGGCATCGTAAAGCGCGAAACACATCACCACCACTGTCATGAGTGCGCAGGCACCCCACCAAGCGAGAAACCGCCATGGGCTCTCCGCCAGCCAACCGTCCACCAGCCAACGCCCGGCGGCGATCCACAACAACACGCCCAGCAACAGGCGGCCGGTCACTTTGCGGCGCGCGGCACGATCATGGAGAATCGCCCGGGCGAGCCCCTTGCTGTCTTTCCATCCGAATACACCACCGGCCATGCGGGGAATTCCACCGCCGCCCGCGCCCCACTCCAAGCGGGAAATTCCGCCATCTCATGGCTCGACGCCGCCACCGCATTGATGAAACCTCAGAGCGTGAGCCACAAGGAACATCCACGTGACCGCTACCAATCATGGCTCAGGCGCACTCGCCGCCGCCTTGCCACGAGCGGAGGCGTCAGCCAGGCCGCCATGCGGCTGGCCGCGGAAACCGGCGGCGACGCCAGCCAGTGGCGCACGCAGCTTGAAGCGTTGCTGACGGGAGCGGAGCCGCCCACCATCGACCTGATCGTCCGGATCGATTCCCTGCTGGCCAAACCCGTCACAAGGACCGACGAAAATCCGGCGCAGGAGTTATTGTTTCCCGATATCGAGTGAATCATTGATGATCGTGCGAAGTTCACGATTGCATTGTCACCGGGATGCAACATAGTCGCCATATACCAAGTGCAGCGCGCGACGGGCGTTTTAGCTGTCACATTCTCCCCCACCCAAGATTCGGCGTCATTCATGCACCGCCTTCCATCCAGAAAATCCATCTACCGCATGCAGGTCGCCGCGTTACTGGTTTGCATGAAATGCGTCATGGCACCTTTGGCCATCCTGATATTTATTTATGGCTTCCTCAAGCACGATGAAAGCTCGGTCATCGCCGGTTTGGCACTGGCATTCGGCACCTTGCTGGTCGTGGTCGCGCAATGGATCTTCGCGGCACGGACCAACTGCCCGCTATGCATCACTCCGGTGTTGATGCCGAAAGGCTGCGCCAAACACCGCGACGCGCGGCGCTTCCTCGGCAGCCACCGTCTGCACGTGGCCCTGAGCATCTTGTTCACCGGCAGCTTCCGCTGCCCTTATTGTGGCGAAACATGCGTCCTTCAAGTCCGCAAACGCGGCGGATCCTGAAACTCCCGGAGCACCCCGGGTGTTGACAGCCTCCCGCGATCCGCTTCACTGCGCAAATGCGTTCGCCACTGAACTTTCACCGCAAGATGATCCCGCACGCGGCCGGGCTCCTCGCCGCCCTGTGTCTCATTGCCCGCGCCGAACCTGTCATGCCCACTGTTCCAGAAGACGTCAAAGCCCCGCCTGCCGATGCCAGCAAAACCGAATCCGGCCTTGCTTCCAAGGTCCTGAAAGCCGGCACCGGCGAGAAAAAACCCGCCGCAACCGACACCGTTTCCGTCCACTACTCCGGCTGGACCACCGATGGGAAGATGTTCGACAGCTCGGTGCAGCGCGGCCAGCCCGCCAGTTTCCCGCTCAACGGCGTGATCAAGGGCTGGACCGAAGGACTGCAGCTCATGGTGGAGGGCGAAAAACGTCGTTTCTGGATCCCGGCGGATCTCGCTTATGGTGAAAACCCCGGCGGCGGACGCCCCGGCGGCTTGCTCGTCTTCGACGTCGAGCTGCTTGAGATCAAGGAGTTGGAAAAAGTCCCCGAGGACGCGGAGAAAACCCCCAGCGGCACTGCTTTCAAGGTGCTGCAAGAAGGCAAGGGCGAGGCCCCCGGCGGCACCGACATCATGACTTTCCACATGCTGGTGGGAACCCTCGATGGACAGACCATCCAGGACACCCGCACTGGCCCGCAGGCACCCAGTGCATCCAGCGACAAGCTCCCACCGGCGCTCGGCGAGGTGCTCGCCACGATGAAGCCCGGCGAAAAACGCCGCTGCTGGATCCCCGAGCCCAGCGCTCCCGGCGGCCATCTGGTGGCCGAGGTGGAATTGATTTCCTTCAAAGAAGCGCCGCCCGCGCCGCCGGTGCCGGAGGATGTGGCCGCCGTGCCCGCAGATGCCAAAAAAACCGCCAGCGGGCTCGCCTCCAAGGTTATCAAGACCGGCGAGGGCAAGGACAAGCCTGCGGCCACCGACACCGTGAAGGTCCACTATTCCGGCTGGACCACCGACGGCAAGATGTTCGACAGCTCGGTGACCCGCGGCGAGCCGACGCAATTCCCGCTCAACGGTGTGATCAAGGGCTGGACCGAAGGACTGCAACTCATGGTAGTGGGCGAAAAACGCCGCTTCTGGATCCCCGCGGACCTCGCCTATGGCGAAAACCCCGGCGGCGGGCGCCCCGGCGGCTTGCTCGTCTTCGACGTCGAGCTGCTTGAGATCGTGAAGTGAAATGAAAGCAACCCGCCGCTTCGGATGGGCATGCGCCATGGGGCTGCTTGCGGCCTCATGCGCGCCTTCACCGCGCGATGAAGCCCCATCCGGCGCGGCAGCTTCCACGGTGCCGGAAAAACCCGCCGCAGGAAAACCGCCCGCGCCCCGGCGCGGGGATGTGTCATCCATCGGCTTCGACGAATTCTTCGCGCTTCACCAGCGAGGCAAGGCGCTCGTCATTGATGCCCGGCCCGCATACCATTATCAACTCGGACACATCCCCGGCGCACTCAACCTGCCCAAGGAGGCTGGCGAGTCCGCGCTCGAGTCGATGCAAGACCACTTCAAGCAGGCGCAGGCGGAAAACCGGGCCATCGTGATCTATTGTTCCGGCATCCTGTGCGCGGATGCCAGAACCGTGGCCCTGCGGATCGCGCGGCGTGGCCATGACAGCCGTATCTTCTCCAGCGGCTGGAACGCATGGCTCGATGCCGGCCTGCCCGCCGAATGATTTTCCCCGGCTCAATCCAAACATCCCATACCATGACCTCGTTTCCCAACGTCACTGTCGATGCCAAGGCCAACATCTACTTCGATGGCCGCGTGATGTCTCATACCGTTCATTTCCCCGATGGTTCGCGCAAGACGCTCGGACTGATCCACCCGGGAAGTTATCATTTCGGCACCGCCGCACCGGAGCGCATGGAGATCATCGCCGGCAATTGCCGGGTCATGCTCAACGGTGCCGTTGATGAGCAGGCCTTCACGGCAGGCGGCGCGTTCGATGTTCCGGGCAACAGCGGTTTCACCATCGTGGTGGACGAGGGCATCTGCGAGTATGTCTGCTCGTTCCTGGCTGAATGACGACTCGCGCCTCCTCTCTCACACGCATCTGCTGCGCCGCCGCCATGGCTTGCGCCACCGCTTCTTGCGGCCTTCGCTTGCCGGTGGATGCTACGCCAGCCACCCAAACCCCGGTTAGCCTGCGCGCGGAATTGCCCGCTGATGCCCCGCCGCGCGAACCGGATGTCCACGTCTGGCTCACCGCAGATCGCTACCACACCTGCATCGTGATCCCATACGACTGGCTGCTGGAGTCCGGTTTTACACCGCCGGAAAACTTCGGCATGCCGCGATTCGTCGTGATGAGCTGGGGCAACAACGACGCCTATTCCATAGAAGGCTTCGATCATCCATGGAAGGTGTTCCGGGTGCTTTTCACCCCCACGCGCTCGGTGATGGAACTGATCCCTGTGAATTGGAACGTGCCGGAGGTTTTGCCGGACCACCGCATCTGGCAGGCACGGGTCCCGCGAGAGCGCGGCCCGTCGCTGGCGGCATTTCTCAACGACTGTGCGGCCACTGATGGATACGGCCGCCCGGTCGTGGTCCGCGAATCAAGCTGGGGGAATGGCGTGCAGATCGAGTCGCGCCACAGTTATTTCATCCCGCGCGTCTGCAACGTGTGGACGGCGCAGGCGCTCGAGGCCACCGGCGGCGAATACCGGCCCTGGTTCGCCATCAGCGCCAATGGCCTGATCCGCCAGGCGGAAAATCCGCGCAACGGCTTCGAAAAAATCTGGCCCGGCGGCGGCGCGCCGCAACGCCGGCAGGGCGCATCCGCCGGCAGCGCCGCGCGCATGGATAGCGAATGAAATGGTGGGGTTCCACCGCCGGGGGAACCGTGCGC
>JALRFY010000188.1 GCA_023253625.1 Akkermansiaceae bacterium
CCGGATGATTTCAAGGGCCTGATGGACCAGCGGAAATTCCCGCCCGGCATCCAGTCGCTTCCGCGCGAACTCAGCCTGCCGGAGGACGGCGTGCTGCGCATCAAGCCGTTGCGCGAACTGGAACAGTTGCGGACAGAGCCGAAGACCGTGCGCGACATCACGATCCAGAGTGATGCCGAGCACCCGCTGGAGGAAATGTCCGGCGACACGATGGAGTTGGAGCTTGTTCTGGAAGCACCCGCCGCCCGTGAGTTCGGGATCAGGCTGCTGTGCGGCGCGGACGGCGGCAACGGTTTCACGATCTCTTCGGGCAACGGGAGCAAGACCCTGCGGGTCGGCTACATCCATCCGCCGTTCGAATTGGCGGACGGCGAGGATCTCACCCTTCGCATCTTCATCGACAAGAGCATGGTCGAAGTCTTCGCCAACGACCGCCAGGCCGCGGTGGCCTGGCATGAATACCATCCGCAGGATCTGCATGTCCGTCTCTTCAGCAACGGCGGTGACGTGAAGGTGAAGAGGATTTCCTCCTGGAAAATGAAGTCGATCCATGCCGGTTCCACGAAATTACCCCAATGAAAACGAAATCGACGATCATAGGAATGGCCAGTGCGGTCTTTACGGCGTCTTGCCTGGCGGATGAAGCAGCCGATCGAGCGGGTCCGGGGATGTATGATGTCATTTGGGATTCGCCGAGCGCCGATTCCCTCGGCTCGATGCCGCTCGGCAACGGCGATGTCGCCGCCAACGTGTGGGTCGAACCCGCCGGCGACCTCGTGCTGCTGCTTTCCAAGACTGATGCCTACGACGGCTTCGCCCGCCTGCTCAAGATCGGGCGCGTCCGGATCCAGACCGACCCGCCCTTGGTTCTTCCCGGTGCGGCCTTCAAGAAAAGCCTCAAGCTGCGCGACGGCCACATCGAGATCGAGGCTGGCGCGACCCGTGTCCGGGTCTGGATCGACCCCCATCATCCGGTGGTGCAAGTGGACATGCAAAGCCCGCAACCGGTTTCGGCCAAGGCTTCCGTTGAAATCTGGCGGACGAAAACGCGGATGCTCGACCGGGTCGAGGGGAACGAGAAGGAAACACACAGCAGTTGGGACAATTTTCCTGACAGTTGCAAGGTGCACCCCGATACCGTCCTGCCACACGACGGCGGGAGCATCGCGTGGTGCCATCACAACACCGAGTCGATCTGGGAGCGCAACATGCGGCACATGGAGCTGGAGGAGGAGATCCCGAAGCATCGCGACCCGCTGCTGCACCGGACCTTCGGGGCGGTGATCCGCGGCGAGGGGATGCGGGCGCAATCCGACCTGGTGCTGGCAAGTGCGGAACCCTCCACCGACCAGCGCATCCGGATCACGGTGCTGACCGACTTCGCGGACTCGCCCGCCGACTGGAGGAAGGCGGCGGACGTGCTGGCCGCGCGGACACCCGCCGACCACACGGCCCGTTTCGCCGCGCACCGCGACTGGTGGCATGCATTCTGGGAGCGCAGTTGGATCGCCATCGGCCACGGTGCCAGCGGGACCGCGGCCGAGCCCTGCGACGCGCAAATGGTCAGCCAGGCCTACACCCTGCAACGTTATATCAATGCCTGCGCCGGGCGGGGCAAGCTGCCGATCAAGTTCAACGGGACCTTGTTCACGGTCGATGAGGTGTTCGATCCCGACTACCGCCGCTGGGGCGGTGCGTATTGGCTGCAGAACACCCGGCTGCCCTACTGGTCCATGCTGTATTCGGGCGACTACGAGCTGATGCGGCCGCTTTTCCGGATGTATCGGGAGCAGCTTCCCCTGAGGGTGGCGGCCACCAAGAGCTACTTCGGCCATGGCGGCGCCCAGTATCCGGAAACCGCGCATTTCTGGGGCAACTACGTCGATGGCAACTATGGGCTCGACCGCGGCGACCTACCCAAAGGCATCACGCAGAACCAGTTCATCCGGCGCCATTGGGTGGGCATCATTGAAATCGTCGGCATGATGCTTGATTACTACGAGGCCACCGGGGACACCGTGTTTCGCGACGACACGCTCATTCCCATGGCGGTGGAAACCTTCCGCTTTTACGACCAGCACTGGCAGCGCGACGAAGAGGGCCGGATCCGCTATGAGCCCGCCCAATCACTCGAAACCTATTGGGAGTCGGTCGATCCGACCCCCGACGTCGCGGCCATGCGCTATCTGATCCCGCGCCTGCTGACCCTGCCGGTCTCCGATGCGGTCCGGGCGGAGTGGAAACGACAACTGGCCGACCAACCGGAGATTCCGATGACCGGGGAGGGTGGCGAGACCCGGATCGCCGCGGCCAGGGAGATCAAGAGCAGGATGCGAAACTTCGAGAACCCCGAGTTGTATGCGGTTTTCCCGTTTCATCTCTTCACCCTCGCCACCGCCACGGAGGACAGGTTGCAGACCGCCATCCGCACCTTCCACGCCCGTCGCCACAAGGTCAACATGGGCTGGCAGCAGGGACCCATCTGGGCGGCCATGCTCGGGCTGACGGATGAGGTGCGGCCAATGGTGGTCGAGCGGGCGCGGGACAAGGCCAAAGGATACCGTTTTCCGGGCTTTTACGGGCCCAACTACGACTGGACGCCGGACCAGGACCAGATTGGCGTGTTCCAGATCGCGCTGCAGCGGATGCTGATGCAATGCGAAGGCGATCGCATCCTGCTGCTCCCCGCCTGGCCGGAGGAATGGGACGTCCATTTCAAACTCTACGCGCCCCGGCAGACGATGGTCCAAGCACAGGTCAAGGACGGCAAAGTCGTGGATTTGAAGGTGCATCCGGAATCGCGGCGCGGCGATGTGGAGATCCGCAAACCATTCGTGATCGCTGAACCATGAAGCCAATGAGGAAGTTCGTATTGACGGCCATGCTGGCGGCCCTTCCGGCGACGGCGGCGGAAGTGAACACCGTTTTCGAGGCCGCCTTCGAGTCGTCGAAGGACCACGCCAATCCCTTCCTGCAAGTCGAGGTCGATGTGTTTTTCAGCAAGGACGGAAGGGAGTGGAAGGTTCCCGCCTTCTGGGATGGCGGCAGGACGTGGAAGGTCCGTTTCGCCGCTCCGGAGGAAGGGGAATACCGTTACCGCGCGGTGGCGAGTGACCGCTCGGACCAAGGACTCAACTTCACCGGGCCAACGGTAACGGTCAGCGCCTATGGCGGCGACAACCCGCTCTACCAACGCGGGCGGCTGCAAGTCACCGATGACAAACGACACTTCGAGTTTGTCGATGGCACGCCGTTCTTCTGGCTCGGCGACACCTGGTGGAAGGGCTTGTGCAAGCGCATCCCGTTCGAGGGATTCAAAGAGCTGACCGCCGATCGCAAACGGAAGGGTTTCACGGTCGTGCAGATCGTCTGCGGCACCTACCCGGACGAATTGGGTTTGCTCAAGCCGAGTTGGGAGAACGAGGGTGGCATGCCTTACCTGGCCAAGGACTTCAGCGTGGTGAATCCGGAGTATTTCCAATACGCCGACCGCCGGATCCAGCACCTCGTGGAGGCCGGAATCACGCCGGCGATCGTCGGCGGCTGGGGGCGCGCGGTCGGACTGGATGCCGTCGGACTCGATGGATACAAACGCCACTTCCGCAACCTGATCGCGCGCTACGGCGCCTGCCCGGTGATCTGGATCCTCGGCGGCGAGACGGAGAAGAAACAGGGGGCCTGGCATGAACTGGCGGAATATGTCGATGCCATCGATCCATTCGACCGCTTGCTGACGAATCACACATCCCACCTGCGAGGCGCGCTGGAAGGCCATGCGGTCTTCGATTTCGACATGGACGCGACCGGCCATGACTCGTGGAAGACGGTGGGCGAAGTGCTCGCCAAGCTGAGGAGATCGGCGGGAGATATGCCATTGAAGCCATTTGTCAGTGGCGAGTCATGCTATGAACTCCACATGCAGCAGAACCCTGCCTACCTGCAGCGGTATCAGTTCTGGGCCCTGATGCTGGCCGGTGCGGCCGGGCACACCTACGGCGCGGCCGGCATCTGGCATATGGGCACGCCGGAGGAGCACGGCAACTGGGGCGGGTGGGACCACCAGCCCTACGATCTGACGACCTGGAACGAAGGCATGCATTTCCCGGGCTCCGCGCAGCTCGGTCGTGGCAAGGCGCTGCTGGAAAGCCTGCCGTGGCAGCAGCTTGCGGAGCATCCCGAATGGGTCGGAAAAGACGCCTTCGCCGCCGGAATCCCGGGCAGGATGCGGGTGATCTATCAGCCGATCCGTGGCGTTTACCAGTGGGATGGCATCGAGATCAAACAGCTTGAGCCGGGGAACTGGTCGGCGTTTTACTTCGATCCGGTCACCGGTCGGCGGCATGAGCTCGGCGTCCACACGCTGTCCGGCACTTGGAAATCGCCCAACGTGCCATCCCCGCAGGACTGGGTGCTGGTAATGCAAAAGGTCGATGGGTAGGATCGAACAAATTTTATGAGACACTTGTATCAATCATGTTTACTTCTGATGGCCGCCGGCATCGGCCTGGCAGGGTCGCAGCCCGTTGTTGCGGGCGATGTTCCGTCCATCAAGCGGGCCGGCACGCTGCCGGCGACCACGCCGTGGAACCTGGATGAGTTGAGCAAGCCGCCCGGGTGTGAATGGAAGGAAGACCGGGAGGTCCGCTCCCTGTTCTACAAGGGCGAGCCCTATCAGGGAAAACCGACCCGCGTGTTCGCCCATTACGCCACCCCCGGCTCGCTCGCGGGCGATCCGTCGCTGGACAAGGACCTGCCCGCGATCGTCCTGGTTCACGGTGGGGGAGGAACCGCCTTCCCGGACTGGGCGAGATTGTGGGCTTCGCGTGGCTATGCCGCCATTGCCATGGACCTGGGCATCAAGGGAGCGGCAGGTGAAGTCCTCACCGATGGCGGCCCGCGGCCCACCGACCGCGTGAAGTTCGCCACCGGCCAGCCCGCCACGGACCAGTGGACTTACCACGCCGTGGCGGATGTGATCCGCGCGCATTCGCTCATCCTTTCCTTCGCCGAGGTCGATCCGGAACGGACCGCTCTGACCGGCATCAGCTGGGGTGGATACCTGACCTGCATCGTGGCGGGCCTGGACAACCGTTTCAAGGCCGCCGTCCCGGTCTATGGCTGCGGTTTTCTCCACGAAAACAGTGCCTGGCTCAACCTGTTGGATGGCATGACTCCGGAGGATCGCACCATATGGGTTCGGCTTTGGGATCCCTCCAGTTATGTGGGTTCGGCGAGGATGCCCATGTTGTTTGTCAACGGTGGGACCGACTTTGCCTATCCGCCGGACAGCCATGCCCGCACCTACGCCCTCGTGAGTTCGCCCAAGAACCTGCACTTTGTCCCGGATCTCAGGCATGGGCACATTTTCGACAAACCCAAGGCCGTTGAAGCGTTCATCGACCACCATCTCAAAGGGGGAAAACCGCTGCCCTCGATCGGCCCGGTGCAGGCCGGGGAGCGGCAACTGGTCGCGCCTGTGACCACGGTCACCAAGCTTGAACGGGCCGGGCTGCATTACACCCTGGATCCGCTCCGGGGAGATCATCGCTCGCGCAAGTGGACCAGCCAGCCGGCGACGATCGCGGAAGGCTCCATCCGGTCCGATCTTCCACCGGCGGAGGCGACCGCCTGGTTCCTCACGCTGACGGACGAACGCAACACCACGGTTTCAAGCGCCCTGGCCTTCCCGGGCTCCACGAAAGGGCGGGAGGAAACCGCTCCCGCCGAAGACCCACAGTGACATGGAACTGAAATGATGAGGAGGCATCACGCATTCCAAACACTGGCCGTTGCCGCCGTGGCATGGGCCGCCGCCGACCTGCAAGCCGAGGTCAAGTTGCCGGCGCTCCTGTCGGGCAACATGGTGCTTCAGCAGCAGAGCGAGGCCCGTTTCTGGGGCTGGGCGGATGCCGGTGAGAAGGTGGAGGTCAGGGGTTCATGGGAGGGGGCGCTTGCCGCCGCGGTCATGGCGGGAGAGGACGGCAGATGGAAGACGACCCTCAGGACCCCCGAGGCCGGCGGGCCATATGTGGTGACCGTCAAAGGGGCGAATACGATCACCCTTGAGAATGTCCTCATCGGTGAGGTCTGGGTGTGCTCCGGCCAGTCGAACATGGAGTTCCGCTTGAAGGGTGTCACGGATGCTGGACATGAGACCGCCCGGGCCGACTACCCGCGGATCCGTCAGTTCCATGTCAAGGGGGCCCATGCGGCGCACCCTGCGGACGATGTTTCGGGCGCTTGGGTCGAGTGCCGGCCCGAAACGGCGGGTGGATTCTCGGCGGTGGCCTATTTCTTTGGCCGGAAACTCCATCAGGAACTCGATATCCCGATCGGCTTGATCCACGCCTCGATGGGGGCCACTCCGGCCCGGGCCTGGACTTCCGGCAGGATGCTGCTGGAGAAGAACCTGTATGCCACCGAGGTCAAACTGGTCTCGGACCCGGAGACGGTCGAGAAAACCAGGGCGAAATACGAGGCGGAGATGGAGAAGTGTCAGGTGGCGGCGGCGAAGGCGAAGGCGCAAGGCGCTCCGGAGCCCAGCCGCCCGCAGGGCCTTCCACAGATCAGCACCCGCTGGCCTTCGGCCTTGTTCAATGGCATGATCAGCCCCCTGTCCGCATCGACGATCAAGGGAGTGATCTGGTACCAGGGCGAGAACGACGTCGGCGCTGAGGCATGGTATCGACCGCTGTTTCCGAATCTGATCCAAAGTTGGCGCGATGCGTGGGGTTTGGGCGACTTCCCGTTCTATCATGTTCAGCTTCCGCCGTATGACTACGGCAATCGCAACAGCGCCCTCGTCAGGGAAGTGCAGATGAACTCGCTGTCGATGAACCATGTCGGCATGGCAGTGACCTTGGATCTCGGTGATTTCAAGAACATCCACCCGGCGAACAAGAAGGACGTCGGGGAACGTCTTGCCCTCTGGGCCCTGGCCAGGGACTACGGGCGGAAGGATCTGGTTCATTGTGGTCCGATCTACCAGGGCATGATGATCGAGGGCGGCATGATCCGCTTGTCATTCGATCACACCGGCTCGGGGCTGGTCGCGAAGGATGGCAAGCTCGCCAACTTCGTGATTGCCGGGGCCGACAGGAGGTTTGTTCCGGCCCAGGCGACGATCGACGGCGAGACGGTGGTCGTTTCAAGCGACACGGTGGCGGAGCCGGTCGCGGTGAGATATGCCTTCGACAATGCCGGCGTGCCCAGCCTGTTCAACAAGGAAGGTCTGCCGGCGGCGTCGTTCCGAACAGATGAATGGTAGAGCGGAATCCGACAGAATCCTCGATGTCATGAAGAGAAAACGCATAATGGATCACGGGTGCCGCTGCCTGATCATGGCCGCGGTTGCCAGCCTTTCACTCGCCGGGGCCCATGCAAGGACATGGACCAGCGCGGACGGGACCAAGACCTTCGAAGGAGAGCTTGTGGCCTATGACGCCGGAAAGGGCAGGGTGACCGTGTCTCTTTCCAACGGCCAATCCATCACCTTCACCCAGGACAAGCTGTCCGAAGCGGACGTCGCCCACCTCGGGGAAAATGCCACGGAAGCGGCAGTTGCCGCGCGGCAGGCGCTCGTGCCACTCGAGCGCATCGCGATCCGGAGGGCCGACGACGAGGCGCGGTTGGTGCATGCCGGCTCCAAGCGGCCGTTTTTCGTGAAGGGTTTCAATTATGTGCGGCTGCGCGCGGCCGATGGGGCATCCGCGGGCGATCACGCCACCTTCGATGCCGATACCCAAACCACCAAGGCTCACTACGATCCCGGGCAGGCCGAGGCGATGTTCGGTGCCTTGAGCCAGGCGGGCTACAACACGGTGCGGGTGTTCATCATCGGCCGCAGCAAGGTCAACCCCGGCATCGCCGGGGACTTCGGGACCACTGAGGCGCTTTACGAACCCTACATGGAGAACGTGCTGGATTTCCTGCGCCGTGCGACGCGCCATGGCATCCGCGTGTTCCCGACCTTCGGCGACGGTGGCATTCCGCTCAATGCCTACTATAGGCATCGTAACATTCACGGGAACGGGTTCAACCACAACGCCCTGATCCTCACCAAGGAGGGGATCGATGCTCGCGTCGAGCATGTGGCCTCGTTTCTCTCGTATGTGAAGGAAAAGGAGCCGCGGCTCCTGCCCACCTTGCTGGGATTGCAATGCCAGAATGAAGCCTATCTGCGTGCCGACCATTGGCCCTTCACCATGAAGGAGGGAGAGTTCACCGCGGCCAACGGCAGGACCTATGACATGGCGTCCACCGATCAACGCCAGGCGCTGATGGACGAGGGATACCTTCACTATCATGAACGCATGGTGGCGGCCGTGAAGGCGATCGATCCGGAGATGCTGGTGGCGGAGGGGGTCTTCGTCCCGCGTGCAGTTGGCAAGGACCCGGCGGTCCACGCCGGGGTGTGGCCCGGCAAGACCAAGGACGAACGCTATCCGCCCACCCTGACGTCGCTTGGCACCGGGCCGCTCGATTTCCTCGATGTGCATTTTTATCGGACCGACAGGAACGAGTCGGTGGACGAGGCCTTCCGCCTGAATCTGGCATCGACCGGCTTCTTCACGCCGGATATGGCCGGAATCCTCCGGCGGAAACCCGTCATCATGGGTGAATTCGGGGCCTTCGACCATGTGGAGGAGACCTTCGAGGAAGCCGTCGGCAGCATGGTGCGGGTGCGCGACCTCGCGCTGGATGCCGGCGTCAGTGGCATGTTGTTCTGGACCTACGACTGCTTCGAACAGCCGCGGCTGTATCATGCGGCCACGGATTGGCCCCTGTTTGTGCGCGAAATGGGTGACTTCGGAAAGCCCGGCGACGGCGTGCTGGTGGGCGTCAACTACTTCGCCGGCTGGTGGAAGGAGCTGCCAAACAAGTGGCACGGGCAGGGCTGGAATATCGATCAGCCGGACTGGCGTCCCGTGTTTCCGGAACGCGTGCCGCTTCTCGGCCAATACAACGACCAGGCCACCATGGATCGCGAGATCGTGGCGGCTGCCAGCCACGGCGTCGATTTCTTCGCCATCCTCTGGTATTACCCGAAACCCGGCGGCCGGGAGACCGAACACGCCCCGCGGCTCAACCGGGGCCTCGAGACCTTCCTCGCCTCACCCGAGGCCGGGAAGATGCGCTTCTGTATCGAATACTGCAACTCGCCCAATTTCTCCGCGGAGGGATACGAGCAATGGGCCGCCTGCATCACTCCTTGGGTGGAGGCGATGAAGCACCCGAGCTACCTCCGGATCGACGGGCGCTTGGTGTTCAAGGTGCACGGGATCACCGAGTTCCTTCGTGCAAACAACAATGATCTCGAGTTGTGCCGGCAGCGTCTCGACACCCTGCGGGCCGCGGTTCGCGATGCCGGCCTGGGCGAGATGATCATCGGGGTCGGGATTTCCGGCCAAACGCCGCCGCTGGGTGCCAAGTGGCCGCCGGCGAAACTCTTCGATTTCACCGGCACCTACATGTGCGTGCCGGAGGTCGAGGAGCGCGAGGCCGAGCACCCCTACGCGACGCTCGCCGCACAGGCCCGCACCACGCTCGGGAACCGCGTCAACGACCCGCTCCCGTGGATGCCCTACCTCGCCGCCGGTTGGAATCCGCGTCCGTGGCACTACCCGCAGGCCGCCCCGCATTACCAGCGCTTCTTCAGCTTTCCGACCCGCGACGAGTTCACCGCGGAGCTGCGGGCGATGAAGATCTCGCTGGAGGAACATCCGTCCCTCGGATTGCCGAAGAAGGACGGCACCATGCGGAAGGCCTTCACGATCTATGCATGGAACGAGTTCGGCGAAGGCGGCATCGTCGCTCCCACCGAGGGCAGGAAAACAATGATGCTGGAGGCGATCCAGGACGTGTTTGGAGAAAACCAATGAAACACCTCATCCTCACCCTCTGCCCACTGATCGCAATCAGTGCCGGCCTCGCCGTCGGAGAGCCCGCGAATCTCGCCGACGCGCCACCGGACCGGCCACGGGAACCGGTCGATTGGGTGGACTGCCTGATCGGAACCTCGTCGTCGCGCTGGATGTTGTATCCAGGACCCTCGATGCCCTTCGGGATGGTGAAACTCAGCCCGGACAACCAGGGCGACGACCCGGCCGTCCGGCACTGGAAGGCAGGCTACGAATACACCATCGACAACATCATGGGCTTCAGTCACGTCCATTCGTGGACGATGGGCGGGCTGCTCACCATGCCGGCCACCGGCCCCCTGCGGACGCAGCCGGGCCCGGAGGACGATCCCGACGCCGGCTACCGGAGCAGGTTCCGGCACGGGACGGAAACCGCCTCGCCCGGCTATTACGCCGTCACCTTGGACGACTACGGCATTCGCGCCGAACTGACGTGCACCACCCGTGCGGGTTTCCAACGCTATACCTTCCCTGAATCCCGGGAGGCACGCATTCTTTTCGATCTGTGGATCCCCACCGAATACGGCACACAGGTCACCAAGGCCGTGGTGGAAAAAGTCAGCGATACGGAAATCGCCGGCTCTGTCGAGATGTCCGCCGGCCTCCACTATCAGGCCGTTCACTATCAGGATTACACATTGCATTTCGTCGCGCGCACCAGCCGGCCCTTCGACAGCATGGACCATTGGCACGGCGATAAGGTGTCGCGGGATGTCATGGAGCTGGCCGGCCGGGGCGATACCGGCGTCTGCCTCAACTTCAAGACCGCCCAAGGAGAGCGCATCCTGCTGCAAACCGGTATCTCGCTGGTGAGCATCGACCAAGCCCGGCTGAACCTCGACACCGAGATGAAGCGCTTCGGCTGGGATTTCGACGCCTGCCACCAGGCTGCCCGCACGACGTGGAACGACCTGCTGGGCCGGGTCTTGGTCGAGGGCGGGCGCGAGGTTGATCACCGGAAGTTCTATACCAACCTGTATCGGGCGTATTGCGCCCGGACCATCTGGTCGGATGTGAACGGGAAATACACGGACATGTATGAGCGGGTGCAACAGCTTGCAGATCCCGCGTCCCCGGTTTACGGCAGCGACGCCCTCTGGAACACCTTCTGGAACCTCAACCCATTGTGGAACCTCGTCACGCCGGACATCTCGGAAAAATGGGTCCGCTCGCTTCTAGAGATCTACGACAATGGCGGCTGGCTGCCCAAAGGACCGGCAGGGATCGAGTATTCCTCGATCATGGAGGCCTCCCACGCGATTCCGATCAATCATGGCAACCAGCCGAGCATGCAGGTGGCCTATCTGTTCAACCATGCCGACGCGCCATGGCTCACCCAGAAGTGGGTGCGTGCGATCATGGACCGGTATTACGGCGACACCCCGCACGACGGATGGTCCGGCGACGAGGACCAGGGGCAGGGCGGTGCCTGGTTCGCCATGAGTGCCCTGGGCCTCTTCCAAACCGATGGCGGCTGCCGCGTCGAGCCCAGCTATGAAATCGGTTCGCCGCTGTTCGACCGCGCGGTGATCCGGCTCGATCCCGCCTGCCATCCGGGCGGGCGGTTCGTCATCGAAGCGCCGAACAACGGACCGCGAAACGTGTTCATCCAATCCGCCACCCTGAACGGCAAGCCGCTCGACAAGCCATGGTTTTACGCAAGTGAGGCGCTGGCTGGCGGGCATCTTGTGTTGCACATGGGCCCTGAGCCCAACAGGGCGTGGGGCATCGACACCGGTGACGCGCCTGCCCGTTTCCGGTAAGCCTGGAGGAAGAATTTCATGAAGATTCCGCGTTCTGGCGTGGTAATCATGGGCGGGCCCGCCGGACTCACAATGGCCGGCAGCATTCCCGTGAAATGATTTCCTCATCAAACCCGCGCTCGCGACATCCCATGATTTCCGATATATGAACCCGCTTATTCCACTCCACTCCCGCCGCAGATTCCTCAAGCAGTCCGCCGCCGCGCTCACTGCGCCGTGGATCGCTCCGCAAATTCTGGCCAAGCCCGTGGCCGGTGCCAACGACAAGCTCAACATCGCCTGGGTCGGCTTCGGCAACCAGGGCGGGCGGGACCTGAACGCTTGTTCGAAGGGCAACCATGTCGTTGCCCTGTGCGACTGCGATTCGCGGCTCTGGGGCAGCCGCAAGGAGCGGTTCCCCGAGGCGAAGTTCTACACGGACTTCCGCAAAATGTTTGAGGAAATGGGCGACAAGATCGACGCCGTGGGCGTCGGCACGCCGGACCACACCCACTTCGCGGTTGCCTATATGGCGATGAAGATGGGCAAGCATGTCTTCGTTCAGAAACCGCTCGTCCACACGCTGTGGCAGGCCCGCACGCTGCAGAAGCTGGCCGTCGAAAAAAAACTCGTCACCCAGATGGGCAACCAAGGGCACGCCTCCGAGGGCGCGCGCCTCGTCAAGGAGTGGTATGAGGCCGGTTTGATCGGCGAGGTGCGCGAGGTGATCACCTGGACCGATCGCCCGAAGTCCGGCTGGGGGTTCAATGGCCAGGTGAAAACCGCGTTTCCGCCAGCCGAAGAAGTGCCGGAGGGCATGGACTGGGACATGTGGCTCGGGCCCTGCGGCAAGGATGTCCCCTTCAGCAAGGCCCTGCATCCGACGACCTGGCGTCCGTGGTGGGACTTCGGCTGCGGCGGGCTTGGCGACATCGGCTGCCACACGATCGACACCGCCTACTGGGCGCTCGGGCTTGGCGCGCCCGAGCGGGTCGATGTCGAAATGGCGGAGCCGGCCAATCCGATCCACACGCCCAATGGCTCGATCGTGAGTTATCGATTCCCCGCACGCGACGGCAAGCCGGCGGTGACGGTGAAATGGTATGAGGGTCCCAGCATGCCCAAGCCGCCGGAAGGTATGGATTGGGAGATGCCCGCCGGGGGCGGATTCATCATGATCGGCGAAAAGGGCGGCATTTTCCATGGAGACATGCGCCCGGACAGCCCGCGCCTGTATCCGCAGGCCCGCTGGAACGAATATCGCGAAAACCCGGGAAAACAGGTGCCCAAGACCATCCCGCGGGTGCCCGGGATCCACCGCGATTGGGTCGATTCGATCAAGAACGGTACCAAGGCATGCTCGGATTTCAGTTATTCCGGCCCGCTGAGCGAGGCGATCCTGCTGGGTGCCCTGGCGATCCGCACCGGCAAGGGCCTCGATTGGGATGCCGGTGAAATGAAGATCGGCGGCAATCCCGAGGCCGCCGCGTTGATCAACCCCGAGGCCCGCAAGGGCTGGCGCCCCGGGGACCTGGCCTGATTTCACAGCATGACGACCATGAAAACGCTCCATCCATCCCTTGGCAATCTCGCCGCATTGGCCCTTCTCGCCGTCCCGCTGCAGGCAAGCGAACCGATACAACCCTACCTGGAATCGGGAAAATCGGGCCGATTCAATTACGCGGTTTACAACAAGGTGTGGATTCAGGCCTCGCTGCAGGAGGGGGATTCAAAAACGACCTCACGGGTGGCCATCACCGGCGTGATTCCCGAGGCAGACGGCGGCGTCGTGATCCCGCCCTCCATCGGCGATCACGAGGTTTACGGCATCGACGGCGGCTCGCTCGAAGCGGACCCGAGGATCAGGACGGTCTCCATTCCCAAGACCGTTCGCTTCCTCCAGCCAAGTGTTCTCAACCGCTGGCCATCGTTGGAATATATCGACATCGCCGATGACCATCCCGACTTCGCCAGTGTGGACGGCGTGATGTTCGACAAGCGCAAGACCACGCTGCTGGCCTACCCCGGCGGGCGGCGCGGCGAATACAAGTTTCCTGCAAGCACCACCGCGATCGGCCCGGGGGCCTTTGCCATGAACCAGAATCTCACGAGCCTCGCCATTCCGGCCGGCGTCACTGACATCGGCGGCCACAAAGGCGGCGTGTTCGAAGGCTGCCGCAACCTCGAACGGGTGGAAATCCCCGACTCGGTCACCTACATCGGCCAGCAATCCTTCAAGAATTGCAGCCGCCTGCAGGAGATCGCCATTCCGCCCAAGGTGACCGAAATTCCCTTCGGCCTGTTCTGGGGATGCGGCAGCCTCACCCGCGTTGCCCTGCCGGATGGCATCACCGGCATCGGGAATTACGCCTTCGCCGGATGTGCCAAGCTGCGGCTCCCGCGCCTGCCCGCTGGCCTGACAACCATCGGGGCCTTCGCATTCAGGGACTGCGTTGGTCTGAATGGCCTCAAGGTGCCTGAAAGCGTCACCGACATCGCAAGGGGAGCCTTCCAAGGATGCGAGGTGGAAATTCCCGGTCAGTAGGAAATCCGGCCATCACGAATCGATATAACAAACTGATAGGAAAACATGAATGCCCTTCATTTCCCCATCGCCACCCTCGCCCGCGCCTACCACGGCGTGCCCATCGAAGCCACTTGGACACCGCAAGGCGGATTCACCAAATGAGATCTACGACCATGATGACACCTTCCCGGAAATCGATCGCCTTTGCTTGTCTTGCATCGGCCATGGCCGCCACCACCGGCGCGGTCATGGCGGATTGGAAACCCGCCGGCGACCGGATCAAGACGCGCTGGGCCGCCACGGTGACTCCGGAAAACGCGTGGCGCGAATACCCGCGTCCGCAGATGGTCCGTGAGGATTGGCAGAGCCTGAACGGCCTGTGGGATTATGCCGTGCGGCCGAAAGGCGCGGCGGAAGCCCCCCCGGAGCAATGGACTGGCAAGATCCTCGTTCCTTATTGCATCGAATCCAGCCTCTCCGGAGTGGGGCGCCTGCTCGAGCCGGAGGAAGAGCTGTGGTATCGCCGCGGCTTTGAAGTCGACGCCAAGGGCGGGCGCGTGCTGCTGCACTTCGAGGCGGTGGACTACGAATGCGAGGCATGGGTGAATGGCCACAGCGTCGGCACCCACAAGGGAGGCAATACGCCCTTCACCTTCGATGTCACCAAGGCTGCGGTGGAGGGGAACAACACCCTGCTGCTGCGCGTGCTGGATCCCACCGCCGATTATCAACTCCGCGGCAAGCAGGTGCTCAAGCCCGGCGGCATCATGTACACCCGCGTATCCGGGATCTGGCAGAGCGTATGGCTGGAAACCGTGCCCGATACCTACATCGAACGCCTCAAAATCGATACCGCGATCGATCCTGCGACGGTCACCATCCGGACCTTTGCCGGCGGCACCGCAGCCGAGAAGCTCGAGGTCAGGGCAAAGGCTTCCTTCGGCGGCAACGAGGTCGCCTCGGCAGCGGGCTCACTTGCCGAAACCGTGCTCGAAATCGCGGATGCGAAGCTTTGGTCGGTGGATGCGCCCCAACTCTATGACCTCTCCATCGAGTTGCTTGCAGGCGGCAAGGTGATCGACCGGGTCACATCCTATGCCGGGATCCGCACGATCGGAAAAGCCAGGGACAAGCAGGGTCACTGGCGGTTCACACTCAACGGCAAGGAGATTTTCCACCTCGGCACCCTCGATCAAGGGTGGTGGCCGGAAAGCCTGCTGACGCCCCCCACCGAGGAGGCGATGAGATATGACATCGATTATCTCAAGTCCGCCGGCTTCAATTGCATCCGCAACCACATCAAGATCCGCCCGCGCCGGTATTATGCTTATTGCGACCAGATCGGCATGTTGGTCTGGCAGGACCAGGTCTCCGGGCCGCCTCATCCCAAGTGGACGCGGATGCAGCCGGACCCCACCGACGCGGACTGGCCGCAGGAGGCTCACGACCAGTTCATGTTCGAACTCAGGGCGATGATGGACACGCTGCACAACCACCCGTCCATCGCCGTCTGGGTGCCGTTCAACGAGGCATGGGGCCAGCACCGGACGATGGAGATCGGGAAATGGACCATGAACTACGACCCCTCGCGTCTGCTCAACATCGCCAGCGGCGGCAACTTCTGGCCGGTGGGCCACATCGCGGATCACCACAACTATCCCAACCCGGAATTCCCGGACGACCCGAGGTTCAACGACTACATCAAGGTGGTCGGCGAGTTCGGCGGCCACGGGTTCGTCGTCGATGAAAAACACCTCTGGAACCCCAAGGCAAGGAACTGGGGCTACGGCGGCCTGCCGCAGGACCGGGACGAGTTGATGGACCGCTACCGAAAGACGAACGCGTTGTTGATCGAACTCAGGAAGGCGGGCGTCGCCGGCGGCATCTACACCCAGACCAGCGATATCGAGGGCGAGGTGAACGGCCTGTTGACCTATGACCGTGAGGTGCGCAAGTTCGCTCCGGACCTGCTGCGCGAGCTTCACGCACCGCTTTTCCAACCGGAGCTTCAGAAATCGAGATAGATTTCGGTGCGGCGGTTGGCGCGCCGGCCTTGTGGGTTGTCCTCGCCGGTTTCGGTGAAGTTCGGGCGGCGCGGCTGGCTGGAGCCCTTGGCGGCGGTGACGATCTGTGTGGCGTCCACGCCGCGCTTGATGAGGAAATTCCGGACTACTTCTGCGCGTTGGGCGGAAAGCTGGCGGTTGTATTCGTCGGTGCCGAGTGCGTCGGTGTGTCCGCTGAGGTTGATGCGCTTGCCGGAGTCGGTCATGAGCATCATGGCGACGATTTCGAGCTGGCGGCGGGTGCGGGGGCTCATCTCGGCTTCGTCGAAGGCGAAATAGAGTGCGAGTGTGTCGCCGCCGGCTGGGTTTTTCACGAGTGGTGAGTAGTAGATGTCGCCACCGGCCATGCGGCGGGAGTAGTCGGCGAGGAGATGGTCGAGATTGATTTCGGAAACCCGCCAGTCGGCGTCCGCAGTGGTGCGGCGGAGCGTGAGTGAAAACTGCGCGGTTTCACTGCCCTCGATGGCCTGCACGGTGGCGAGGAAGCCGGTGGTGTCTTCGCGGCGGAACATGGTTCGCAGGGGTTTTGCCGGGCGCATGCGGTATTCACCTTCCTCGAAGATGATGCAGAGTCCGGCGAGCTTGGCGTCGGATATGGCGGCCGGATCGGCGAGGGAGCGGGCGAATTCGAGTTCCTGGACGATAAGCGACTGGATGAAGGCATCGGCGACTTCGAGCGGATCGGTGCGGAGCGGTTTGCCGTCGATGTCGGCAGGCAGCAGGATGCGTTCGATTTTCCATTCCCCATCCTCGCGCAGCAGGTCGAGTGCGATGCGGTCGCGTCCGGCCACGGCGTCTTTGAGCCGGAGAGCCCAGCGGATGCGTTTGTTGAGTTCGATTTCGCCAACTTCGCGTGCGGCTTCGAGACGGTGTGTCTGGCTGGCGAGTGCCTCGAGTCTGGCGATGGCATCCGCATGGGCGCGCCCGCCGCTGAGCATTTTGCCGATAGTGGCGATGTCTCCAGCCTCGAAGGCTTCGGTGAATTTTTCGACGAGTTCCTCGGGCGAGCTGGCCGAGAGGGTGGGTATCAGTGTGGCGAGCGCGGTGTCCGGTGCAGGCTCTGGGATCGGTTGGGCGGAGGCATCGAGAGAGGCCTTGGTTTTTTCGTCGGGGACCGCGGTTTGTGGCTCTGTTGGCGGGACTTGCGGTGGCGGCGCAGGTGGGTGGACCCCGGGGCGCAAGATGAGCAGCACCAAGGCCACCAGCGCCAGAATCGCGGCGATGCCAAGGAACAGATATGGAATCTTTGAGCGCTGCATTATTGATCCATTTTGGAAAACGTCGGAGGCCGGGTGATCATTTCATGGCGCTGTATGGAGTTTATTGAACGCGTGGGACGGCAGGGAGGATGACACGTGAGGATCGCCCATGGCGGACGATCTGCAAGCTGGTGTCTTGGGCTGCGGCGGAAGCGGCAAGATGGAGGAAAAACTCATTGGCGGAGTGGACGCGGGAGTTGTTGACGGCGAGGATGAGATCGCCGGCCTGCAATACGCCTGCCGCCAATGCCTTGCTGGCGATGATGGTGACGACCACGCCTTGATATCCGCGCATGCGTTCCGGCACGGAGAGGTCGCGCACCTCGATGCCGAGGGCCTGGAGGATTTCCTCCGGATCGCGGACGCCTTCCTGCGGCATCTGCACCGGCGCGGTGGCACCGCTCTCGGCGATTACGGCGCGCAGCTCGATCATCGTCCCCTTGCGCCAGACTTCGAGCGCCACGGTGTTGCCGACGGCGGTTTTCTGCACCATGTCGAAAAAGCGGGTGGATGAGTGGAGCGTTTCGCCATTGTAGGAAACGACCACGTCCCACGGCTGCAAGCCCGCCTGCTGGGCCGGCGATTCCGGAGAGACGCCAAGAATAGCGATACCCGCAGCGCCCTCGTATTGGAGCGCGGATCGCACTGCGGGGTCGAGATCGCGCACCTGCACGCCGAGGAAGCCGCGCACCGGCCGGCCGCGTTCGAGGATTTGGAACAAGGTGTCGCGCACGTCGTTGGCCGGGATGGAAAATCCGACGCCCTGAAAGCCGGGGTTTTCGCGGTCGGGGGTGAAAATGGCGACGTTGATGCCGATGATTTCTCCGCGCAGGTTGACGAGCGGGCCGCCGGAGTTGCCGGGATTGATGGCAGCATCGGTTTGGAAGAGGTCGCGCTGGTTGTCGGAAAGCGAGCGCTCCTTGGCGGAGATGATTCCTTGGGTGACGGTTTCGCCGAGGCCGAAGGGATTGCCGATGGCGAAAACCAGCTGGCCCACCTGGACCTCGGAGGAATCGCCGAGTTTGAGCGGTTGGAAGGGCCCATCGCCCTCGATCTTGATGACGGCGATATCGAGCAGGGTGTCTTCGCCGATCAGCCGTGCGGGGTGGGTTTTTCCGCCGTGCAGGGTGACGCGGATCTGCTGCTGGCCGGCGATGACGTGGTGGTTGGTGACCACGTGGCCTTCCTTGCTCACGATCACGCCGGAGCCTTGCCCCTGGGTGGGGTAACTGCGGACGCGCGAGCGGCCCCAGAAGTCGAGCAGCCGCTCAGTGCGGACGCCGGCGGTGTCGATGCTGACCACAGATGGCACCACAGCCTTGGTGAGCTTGGCGTATTCGTCATTGAGGCGGGCCAGCAGCTCGACATCGCCGAGGTCCAGCGGAGTGCGCTCGGGAAGGGTGAATTTCTCCGGGCGGAAACGCTCGTCATGGCGTGCTAGCCCGGGGATCAAATCGCGCAGACTGCCGCCGGAATGGCAGGTGCGCATCACGGAAACGGCGGCGAATGCCGTGAAAAACACGGCCAGCAGCGCCAGCAGGCGGCGGAATGAGGCATTCATCGGGTGACGTCGTGCATCATGCAGTGTGTGGCACCGATTCCAAGCCCGGATGCGATCCGCACGCCGGTTCGCTTCCTGCTCAGGGCCGACGCATCTTGAAATCCGGCATTTTTCGCCGCCAAGACGCCAAGGAAGCTTTCAAAATCCAATCCCAAAGGCGGTAGAAAGACCGGCTCGGATAGTGGTAGGGCGACGATATCCCGCAAAATCCTCGCGGATTTGGCGTCTTGGCGGTCAATCCAAGGTATTTTGATGCGTCGGCAATTGGCTTCTTGCTTGGCGTGCGGGGGGCGAAGTGGCATTACGCAGCACACATGAAAACTTGCCTCAAATTCGCAGCGCTTGTCATTGCGTTTGGCACCGCCCGGGCGGAAGTGCTCACAGAGCAGGAGCGCGAGACGCTTTTGAAACGCCTTGAGGCCCTGCAGTCCAGCGCCGAGGAACGCGTGGATGCCCGTTTCCGCGCTGCCATCGCGGCTTATTCTTCCGCAGCGGGCAGCCCCGCCGCCGCCGCCGACCTTTATCTGAAGTGTGTGGAAAAAGTGAATTTCACCGACCAGAAGCGCAAGAACCAGGATTTCCGCGACTGGAAGCGCAAGGAGTCCGAAAAAATCTCCTCGCCAGGCTTCGGGCTCGCCCTGCAGATCCAACTGCGGTGGCTCATACTCACGTTGCAGGCCGCATCTGAAAACGCCGACCGTGCCCAACTGGCAGCCACCGCGCAGGGTATCGTCAATTCCATGATCGACAACAAGTCCACGCTCGCCGGCCACAAATCAATCCTCAGCCAGGCGGTCACTTCCTCCGTGTTTGCCAGTGCTTATGAGATCAACCACATCGAGGTGAAAAACTGGACGCTTTCGCCCGGCGAGATCGGGGCAGTGTATGGGGAAATCATCCTGCCGCCCCTGCGCGCCGGCCGTCAGGCGCAGGCACTGCGCACCGCTTGGAGCCAGCGCATCCAACAGGAGATGGCACTGCGCGAAAACGAACCGGATGATGACGCGACGAATGGCCGCCGTATCGGCCTCAGCTCCGCCAACCGCTCGCCCGCCTACGAACGCTTCGCCGCCGAAACCCTCCCGCAGTTGCAGTGGGAAATGGAGGTCGATCTCTACAAACATGGCGACCAACGCGCCGCCGCCGCCCGGATGCTGGCACACATCGAGAAAAACATCACACACAAGGGCGCCACCAAGTGGGGCGAAGAGCTTGTGGAATTACTCACGCCGGCGGCGAAACGCATTGCCGAATCCGCCGGGTGAGGGCACGCCCGCACCGTGCTTTACTTTCCGCCGCAGCATCGCCCATCCTCCCGGCCCGCCATGACCGCCGCCGAGATCCGCCAATCATTCCTCGATTTCTTCCGCGAGAAACAGCATGCCATCGTGCCTTCCGCGCCGCTGCTCCCGCAGTCCCCCGGCCTGCTCTTTACCAACGCCGGGATGAATCCCTTCGTGCCGTATTTCCTCGGCGTCGAAAAGGCCCCCTACGACCCGCCGCGCGCCGCCGACACCCAGAAATGCATTCGCGCCGGTGGCAAACACAACGACCTCGAGGACGTCGGCTACGACACCTACCACCACACGTTCTTCGAAATGCTCGGGAACTGGTCGTTCGGAAACTATTTCAAAAAAGAGGCCATCGCCTGGGCCTGGGAACTCGTCGTCGAGCGCTGGGGCCTGCCCGCCAACCGTCTCTACGCGTCCGTTTACGCCCCGAAACCCGGCGACCCCGGCGAGTTCGACCAGGAGGCATGGGACCTGTGGGCGGAGTTGTTTCGCGCCAAGGGCTGCGACCCCGCCATCCACATCGTCAACGGCAACGTGAAGGACAACTTCTGGATGATGGGCGAAACCGGCCCCTGCGGCCCGTGCTCGGAACTCCACGTCGATCTCACGCCGAACGGCGATTCGCAAGGCAAGCTCGTCAACAGCGACTCCGACCTCTGCATCGAGATCTGGAACCTCGTCTTCATTCAATACAACGCCGAAGCCGATGGCACATTCCGCGAACTGCCCGCGAAGCATGTCGACACCGGCATGGGCTTCGAACGCGCGTGCTCGATCATCCAAAACACCAAGGGTTTCACCGATCCGCGGGTGCGGCCGACGGTGATTCGGCCGGGGATCGGTCATGCGGTCGCGGCCGCAGCCGGAGGTCTCGTGGTTCCGTTCGCGGTGGAGTATCCGTACTGGAACGAGCGCCTGCCCGAGGCGCTCGCGGCGTTCGGGGCACCGTTCCGCGTCGCCGACGCGCCGGCGCGATCGGCCGACGAATGGACCGCCGAACTGGCTGGCGCGCTCGAGGCGACGCAGGACCGTCTCGCGGCCG
>JALRFY010000072.1 GCA_023253625.1 Akkermansiaceae bacterium
CCCCGACGGCCGCATCAGTCGCATCGAACTCCATAAAAACGAAAGCGCCTGGGGTGCCTACAGCGGCCGCTTCAAGGTGGACCTGCCCGGTGCCTGGAAAATCCGCGCCACCGCCAGCGGGGCCGAGGACAAGCCACTCGAAACCACCCTGCTCGCCCAAGGCGTGGAAATCGAAAAAACCGGCCAACCCGCGCGCCCGGAAGTGCTCGAGGAAATGGCCCGTGTGTCCCGCGGCCGCGTCGTCCAGCCCGCCCAGCTCGGCGACCTCGTGAAGGAAATCAACGCGCTGCCCGAACCTCGCCCGCTCGAATCCCGCATCCCGCTCTGGTCCCATTGGGCCACCCTCGCCGCACTCATCACCCTGCTCGGCATCTTCTGGACCGGCCGCAAGCTCAACGGCACGTTCTGAGCCATGCTGTTGCCATATCCGCAGGTGGTGCACTTTGGGTGATCGCCGACAATGCGCAGCGGGGAGCAGTTCTTAGGGAGCATTCCACTCCAGCGCAGCGCGGGTTCTGGTGCCAATAACTGGAACTCGCGCGCTGTCAGTTCGAGCACCTGGCCGCCGCGCCTCGTCCATGCACCAGGGCTGAGATCCGGTATTTGCTGCAGCGGATAAGGACCGAGACCGCCGCGCCAGGCCGGCAGATGCTTGTTTGCCTTGCTGCCTCACTTCAGTCGCTGATCATCGGCGATGAGGCGTAGGCGCAGCGTTTCGTAGGGCACATCCTGCACGGGACTCCCGGCGTCGATGGCCATGCAAGCAGCCGTGGCAGCGCTATGGCCGAGGATCATGAAGACTGGCTCCATACGGATCGAACCAAAGGCAATGTGTGTGGCGGAGAGGGCCCAGGGAACCAGCAGGTTCTCGCATTCGGTAGCGCGCGGGATGATCGAGCGATAAGAAATGCCATAGGCGCGGCCGCCGAGATGGTTTTGGATATCGCCCTCGTTTTTCACCATGCCCTTGTGGACGAAGCGCTGGACGTTGTGGGAATCCAGCGTGTAGGCACCCATGCCGATGGGGTCTTCGACGGGCAGTTGATTGCGGCAGTGGTTTTCCGTCATGACGAAATCCGAGCGCATGCGGCGGGCCTCTCGGACGTAGAGGTTGTAGGGCCAGTGGCCGTTGTTGACGAACTCATCCTTGGGCAGGCCCCATGGCAGGTGCTGTTGGCGGATTTTTTCCGGCACGCGCGGGTGGTGCTGGAGTGTCCAGACGAGGCCAAGCTGCCAATTGCGGTGTTTTGCGGCGATTTTCTCACGTCCGGCGTGGTCGAGCGTCGCCCAGTTCCAGCCGTCGCCGTAATTGCCGCCGATCAAGTCGGTGGAGATGCCGCCGGTGTTGTTGCTGTCGGTCTTGCGGTTCGGCATCAGGCTGAATTTGAAAAAACCGTATTTTTGTCCGGCTTCGATGGCACGGAAGAGGATTTCGTAATCCTTCTCGTCGTAGTTTTCCGGCTTGAGCACTGGCACGCGGTTGCCTTCCGCATCGGTGAGCACCATGCGATAGCAGTAGGCTTGCAGGCGGTGGTCGGCATCTCCCACTGCGCCGCCCATGTCCGGGTTCACGCCGGGCAGCAGGCCGCTGGCGGGATCGCCTTGGATCACGTAGGGGTCGATGCCGTTGGGCAGTTGGTTTTTCGGCAACGGGCCGGTGATGCCGTTGCCTTTTTCGTTGAATTCCGAATTCGCCTCGCGGCCGGTCACAAATGAGACGCCCGCGCCGGGGAGGAGATCGCCCTCGTAGGAGGCATCGATGAACATGCGGCCCTCGATCACGCTGCCGCCTTCCAGGCGGATGCCGGTGATTTTCCGGCCTTTCTTGATCACGCCGCGCTTCAGATCGAGTCGGCCGCGGATCACACGCACGCCAGCTTCCTCGATCAGGGCGTCGAAGACTGATTCGGCCACTTTCGGCTCGAAGGTGGAGGCGAGTTCAGTTTTCGGATCGAGCGCGGGCACGCCCTGGCCAGCGTTGCCGTAACCGGCGCGTGCCTCGAGCGTCCATGCATTTTCATCCTGATAGTGGCGGTAGAGGCGGTGATAAAACTCGCGGGCCAGTCCGCCGAGAATCGCGTTGTTGCCGATGTCGCTCCATCCGAGGCCGCTGCTGCTGAGTCCGCCGAGATGGCCGTATTGCGAGATGAGGACCGCCTTTTTACCCATCCGTGCCGCTTGCACCGCAGCGGTCACGCCGCCGGAGGCATCACCGTACACTACCACATCGTGCGGCGGTCGGGCTTCCCCGGCAATGGCGGAAGATGAGATCAGCAAGGCTGCGGCGAGGCGGGTAATGATCCGGGATGGATTCATATGGCAGGACATGCAAATACGGTCCGGCTATGCGGTTTGTTGCAGCTCGGTCATCAGGCCCGGCAGCTCGCCGCCGCGGACGAAGCGCGCAAGAGGATCGAGGCGGGCGAAATTGGCGAGGTCACCCTGGTCAATACCGGGCGCTTTTTCAATGGCAGCCCGGAACGGCCGCCGTGGCGGTGGTTTGGCGATTATGGAAACTAAGTTTTCTTCACTGCGGGCAAGGAGCACCGCAGGCCGGATCATTTCCACGATTTCCTCAACTGCGTGCGGACGCGCGAAAAGCCAGGTTGCGACGAAGACCAGGCGTTCATCGAGACCGCCGTGATCGCGATGTCGATGGAGTCGTTCCGCCGCAAGGCCATGGTGTGCTGGGATTCCGAAAAGGAAGCAATCCTGTAACGTTGCAGCTGTGCGGATGTAATATATGGTTTTTAATGGATGGGTTTTGTCCGAGTCCCCGGAAGCGCGTGAACAGGAATTCGAGAGCCTGCTGGCATCCGATCCGTCTGTCTTGCGTGGCGGATGGATTACCCTGCTGCTGGCGCTGCCCGAGGCGGGGGAGGTAATTCTCAGCTGTCCGTGGCCAGCAGGATGCCCACGCGGAAAAAGCGAGCTGGTTTGCCGTCCAATGTGGCTGGAGCGGCTAGGGAGACGATTTCGACCTCGCCATCGTCCGCGAGAATCGCAGGCAGGCCATCGGCATCATGCCATACAACCAAATTAGAGCTGAACTGGGGACGATAAACCACGCCCGCAATCTCGCGATCTTTTTTGCGCACGAAGACACCGCGTAAACCGCCACCGGTATCGGTGGGAGCCAAGACAATTGGCTTGCCGCGTGAGATGACCGAACCGTTCAAGTAGGCGAGAGGCCGTCCCGGTGCATCGTCAGGTTGCAGGCCAAAGGCATAATCGAGCAGCGGGTTTCCGTCGCCGCCGCCTGCCGTATTTGCGGCGATCCTGAGGGCCAGCCAGTAGTCGTAGCTCATGACGCCGCCGCCCTGGAGCTTGAAGCGGTAGCTGTCCTGACTTGCGCCGCCGCGCATCAAACGCAATTTCGCGCTTCGGCCACCTTCGCTTGTGGGCTGGAACTTGATGGTGATTGTGGCGCTGCTGCCAGCAGCCAGCGTAAGACCTCCGATGCTGGTGGATGCAGCCAGGTCGATCACCCTCACGTGATCGACATGAAGATCAATGCCGGAGGTCGTTTCGGAGGCATCCGCAAGGCGGAGCGTGGTGACTTCGGAATCGGCAATGAATTCATAGCTTTTTGGTTCCCAAATCGTCCGTCCCGCGCCGATTCCCCGGATTGTAAGGATTTCACTGAGCAGAATCCCCTGTCCATACAGGTTGGCACTCAACCTTTGAAGGCTGGTATTGTAGCTCAGGACCCCGAGGTCGAATTCCAGCCGGTATGAATGCCCCGGAGTGGTGGGGAAACTGGTCTCAAGCACGCCGTCGTTGGGACCGTCACCATGGGAGAAGTCCACCAAGTGATTGCCGTGTCTCGCGGTATCGCTTGCACGGGTCCGCAACTGGCCTTGGTTGGACCACCCGTTGAGTGCATTTTCGAAACTGCCATTCGTATTGGCCAGAGCGACTACCGGCATGCCCTCGATGATGAAATTATGCGCACCCGCGTCCTCGATGATCCAGTGTAGGCCGCTGACCGCTTCCGGGCCGTTATTGCTCAGAGTGAACGTGCGCTCTCCCCCCATTGCCCCGAGGCGCACCAGCCCGAGGTCGAGCACTTGCCCGTCCTTGGAAAGCAGGTTTTCCTGCTCGTCGCGGATTGTCAGGCCGATGAAGGACGTGGACTGGGTGGTGTGAATGATTTCTGCGGTCAGGTCGCTGAAAAGTCCCGAGGTGCTGTAGGCCTGGAGCGCCAGGTAGTAAGTCGTGGACGGCTCCAGCCCGCTGAGTGTGGTGCCGGTCACATTCTCGGTGTAGTGCAGCTGGTCAAGTTTTCCGCTGACGGTGCCGTAGTGGACCACGAAGCCGGCGATGTCCGGTTCGGGATTGGCATTCCATTTCAGCTTTACCTCCATCGCGCAGATGCTGCTGATGGTGAGATAAGCCGCGAGGGCCGCCCGGGTCAGGCGGCGGTTGACTGTGATTTGGTAATTGGTTTTGGGTATGGATGCAAACATCTGCCGACCGGTTCAGGGCTGGAGTTAATGATCATGTCGAGAAGCTCCTGGTCGGGGGAGATTGAGATCGCAACCATGTTGTATTTCGCAATACAGCGCGACAAAAAAACTCCTTTTCAAAGTTTGGCAACCCCAAAAATGAAAAAATATGCGGAATTTTGAAAAATTCGCAAGTTGCTGGTCTTGTTAGACTTCCAGCGTCTAAAAACGGTCTTTTTTACAATTTTCACCGGCATCCTGGTTTGCCAGCTTCAGCTTGATGAAAACCGGGTTTGGAACGTATCGGCGCACGGTTTCCTCCCACCCTTCCGGGCCGATGAGGCTCTTGATCATGTTTGAGGAAACCTCGGCGATATCGCGCGGCGGCATGAGGAAAACGGTAGTGATTTCCGGAGCCATGTCGGCATTGATGTGGCGCATGACCCGCTCGTATTCGTAGTCGTGGGGCGAGCGGATCCCGCGCAGCACGTATTTCGCCCCCATTTTGCGGGCGTAATCGACCAGGTATCGGTTGTCGAAATGGGCGATGACGAGGTGACCGGTGGCGGCGGTGGAGGCGCGCAGCATTTCGAAACGTTCCTCGACGGTGAACGAATAGTTTTTGTCCGGATTGTTGCCGATCGCGACGATGAGCCTGTCGAACATTTCAAGGCCACGCTCGATCATCCACAGGTGGCCATTGGTCGGTGGGTCAAAAGAGCCAGCGTAAACCGCAGTGCGCATGCCGCTCATTAGGTGGCTGGGATGGAGTCTGGAAGCCGCAATTTTGGTCTAGTTTCCCGGAATGGGGCGGAATGGCCGGACCGGCACCAATCAAACCTTGTGGCGCTGGTGGCTCCGCCTGTTGAAAGATGACAGCCGCAGTTTTATGTGGATTAGAACGGGATGTCGTCCTCTTCCTGGAAGTCCTCAGCGGGTGCGGCGCTGCCGCCATGCGGTGGGCCGGAGTATTGCTGCGATCCGGCACCACCTGCGCGGGCTTGGGCACCAGCACCACCGGTGGAAGAACCGCCGCCCGCCGCGCCGCGGCCGTCAGGCAGGAACTGCATGGTTTCCCCAACCACCTTGAGGCGGCTGCGCTTCTTGCCGGTTTCCTTGTCGTCCCATGTGTCCATTTGCAGGCGTCCCTCGATGTAAACGCCGCGTCCCTTGCTGAGATATTGCTGGGCGAGTTCCGCTTGGCGGCCCCACAAGGTGACGTCCACAAAAGTGGTGTCTTCCTGCTTCTGGCCTTGGTCGTTCACCCACATCCGATTGATCGCGAGGGATATATCGGTCACTGCCTTGCCGCCTGGCGTGTAGCGCAGTTCGGGATCACGGGTCAGGTTACCGATGAGCATCACTTTGTTCAAATTAGCCATGGCGTGGGGTATCGGGTTCAGGTTTGCAGCGCAATGAAAAAGCTGTTCTTTTGAATCATTATGAAACGCGCTGGTAATGCTGGAGATGGACGTGGTCGTTGAGACGGAGGCGGCTCTGGATGCGCTTGATGGTGTCCGGAGCGCCTTTGAACTCGTAGTTCACGTAGTGGCCGGCTTCGAGGTGGTTGGAAGTGTAGGCGAAATTGCGGCGCCCGAGCTGGGTGATGTGCTCGAGCTTGGCACCTTCGGCCTCGATTTCCTTCGAGATGGATGTGACGAGTTCGTCGATGCTGCCCTCATGGGCTTTCGTGTTGAGGATGATCAGGCCTTGGTATTTGCGGCTCATCGGTGTGCGTTGGGATGGGTGGATTGTGGGAGTGGTATCGGTTCGCCGCGGCGACGATTCCTTCGGAACGCGCAAGCTGCACGGCATCCAGGGCCGTGGCAAGCGTGTTTTCCAGCAGCGGGCGCTCGTCGGGCGCGAATTTCCCCAGGACGTGGCCGGTCATATCGCCCGGCCGGCTCGCGCCGATGCCGATCTTGAAACGCGGGAAGGACTCGGTTCCGAGATGCTCGATCATCGACTTGATGCCGTTGTGGCCTCCGGCCGAGCCTTTTTCGCGGAAGCGCACGCGGCCGAGCGGCAGTGCGGCGTCGTCGTAGATCACAAGCACCGATTCCGGCGTCCACTTGTGCCAAGCCATCGCCTGGCGCACCGCGCGGCCGCTGAGGTTCATGAAGGTCTGCGGCTTGAGCAGCAGGGTGCCGTCCGGGAGCTTCGCGAGCTGGCTCTGCCATCTTGGAGCGGATTGGAACTGGACGCCGGCAGCGGCGGCCAAGCGGTCGAGCAGCATGAAGCCGATGTTGTGGCGGGTTTCCTCATACTGGCGCCCGGGGTTTCCGAGCCCAACGATCATTGCAAACGGCATGCCGTGCAGGAAATGCCAAAGCCTGGCGATTGGGAAAGCCGAAATCGCGGCCATGCCGCCGCTGCCCGCCGGCTTTGACATCAGCGGCAAGGGCCCTGGCGTCGATTACGCCGGGATAGCGGATGATCTGATCCACCAGGAAGTGGTTTTGGAATCAAGCATGAAGCCATGGGGCCTGAGCGGGGCATCATCCTTGCCAAGACCGGCCGCACCGATACGCTGGGGCCGGTCTACGCACCTCCACCATTTCCCGCATCTCCACCATGATTCCCACCGGATTACCCGAACGCCTTGCCGTCTGCAGTTGGTCGCTGCAACCCGCCACCCCAGCCGAACTCGCCCGCCATCTCGCCGAGATCGGCATCCCGCGTGTCCAACTCGCCCTCGACCCGCTCCGCGACGAGCCCGCCGTTTGGGGCGATGCCGGGAAAATCCTAGCTGCGGCCGGTGTGGAAATCGTCTCCGGCATGTTCGGCACAATCGGTGAGGATTACAGCACGCTGGAATCGATCAAGGAAACCGGCGGCATTGTTCCGGATGCGACGTGGGAGCAAAACCTGCGCAACATCGAGACCATTGCCGCCCTCGCCGCGGAATTGAAACTGCCGCTCGTCACCTTCCATGCCGGTTTCCTGCCGCACGAACCGTCTGATCCCGGCTACGCGAAACTCCGTGACCGCATCGTGCTCGCCGCCGATCTCTTCGCAGCGCATGGCATTGACCTAGCCTTCGAGACCGGCCAGGAAACCGCAGAAACTCTGGCCCGTTTCCTCACCGACCTCGCGATGCCGAACGTCGGCGTGAATTTCGACCCCGCCAACATGATTCTCTACGCCAAGGGTGATCCGATCGACGCCCTCCGCACGCTGCGCCCATGGCTGAAGCAATGCCACATCAAGGACGCGGTGATGACCCGGGTCCCCGGCACATGGGGTGAGGAGGTTGCCGCCGGCACCGGCGAGGTCGATTGGGAGGCGTTCTTCGCCTGCCTCGCGGAAACCGGCTATGACGGCAACCTCGCCATCGAGCGCGAAGCCGGCGATCAACGCGCCGCGGACATCCGCGCCGCACGCGAATACGTCCTTGGTCTCAAGGGTTGAGACAGCAACTCCGCACACATACATATCATGAAACAAGTCAATATCGGCGTGATCGGCCTCGGATTCATGGGCATGGTTCACATCAAATCCTACCGCAAACTGCCCGGCGTGCGCATCGCCGCGCTCTCGGACGCATTCAAGAAACCGGTGGACGGCATCCTGCCCGGAGTGGGCGGCAACATCACCGATGGCGACGCCCTGCGCGTGGATGATGATTGTCGTTTTTATGAAAACTGGGAGGACATGATCGCCGATCCGGCGATTGATCTGGTGGACATCTGCGTGCCCACCGCCGACCACGTCCGGATCTCGGTGGCCGCGCTGGCTGTAGGCAAGCATGTCGTTTGCGAGAAGCCGATGGCGCGCACCAGCGGCGATTGCGGCCGTATCGTCGAGGCCGCTGCGGTGTCCACCGGCCACTTCATGCCGGCGATGTGCATGCGCTTCTGGCCCGGATGGGACTGGCTCAAGCAGGCCATCGATTCCGGCACCTACGGCAAGGTGCTCGCCGCGCGTTTCCGCCGTGTCTCATCGCCACCCGGCTGGAGCCGTGGCAATTACTTCAAAGGCGGCGAGTCCGGCGGCGCGCTTTTCGATCTCCACATCCACGACACCGATTTCATCCAGCACTGCTTCGGCCGGCCGCGCTCCGTCTTCAGCAGCGGCCGCACCCGCTTCAGCGGCGCGATCGATCATGTGGTCACGAGTTATCAGGTCGCTTGCGGTGCCATCGTCACGGCGGAAGGCAGTTGGATCATGAGTGAGGGCTATCCCTTCACCATGAAATACACCGTCAACTTCGAGAACGCCACGGCCGACTTCGACATCTCCCGCGGCCCCGAAGCGCTCAAACTCTATCAGGACGGCAAGCCTGCCGAAGCCGTCGATATCGGCGATGAGGACGGCTACATCCGCGAGTTGCGCCACATCGTGGAATGCATCCGCGAGGGCCGCGCGCCATCCGTCGTCACCGCGGAGGACGGCCTTTCCGCCGTCGAAATCTGCGAAGCCGAGGAACAAAGCGCGGAAAAGGGCCTGCCGGTGGAATTGTGATGCTTCCCGCAGCGTAGCGCGGACTTCAGTTCTCGCAGAGCCTTGCCATCACCTGCTCGTTTTCCCGCTCACTTCATTTGCCGGCGCAGTTCGGTGATGCCGTCGCGGATTCCGAATGCAGTGCTGCGGATGTGGGCGATCGCGGCGCGTTGGTCTTCATCATCCCCGGCATCGATGAGCTGCTGGCAGGCGGCGATCGCCTCGTTGAGCCAATTGAGGCAGCGCTTGAGCACGGCGAGGACGTAGCCGGTTTCCGGTTCATAGCCGCTGCTGCGGTCGTTGAGGGCGGCGGCCAGCTTGCCACTCACTTGCAGCAGGTTGGAAACCAGCTTGTATTCGGCGGTGCCAGGCCCTTTTTCGCCGGCCACCACATCCATCACCAGCATGGCCAGTTCCTGCGCCTTGGACTGCAGCGGATGACTCTGCGCCCGGCCGTATGGATCGCCGTCGGTTTCCTCGCAGTCGTCCTCTTCGCCATCGTCTGGTTCCGCGAAATCCTCGTCATCAAACTCGAAATCCATGCCATCAAAGGGCTCGTCGTCACCCGCCTCGTCGCGGCTGGCCATCGCATCAAGCAGACCGTCCCAGCCCATCACAAAGGCTTCCTTTTGCTCGCTTTCGGGATCGTCCATGTATTTTTCCAGGACTTCCTGATAGGCCTCGGTGAGGCGGTCGGATTCCTTGAGACGCTCCTCCCATTCGAACTCATTGAGTTCGTCCGGATACTTTTCGTTGGATGGCGAGGGTTCCCGGCGGCGGATCACCTGTGCCATGGAATCCCGCATCGCGTGCAGGTTGGCCAGTTTCTGTGCCTCCTCGGCATCCTGATCCATCCGCCATTCGTGTGGGGAAACCTCCAAAAGATAGCCCGCGGACTCGATCAAGACCCTGCCGTCCGCATCGCTGAACCACTCGAGATACAGGGTGTTTTTCCATGCGAAGGGGATCTCTTCGCCATTTTCATGGAGGCGGTTGAACTCACCATCGTCCACCGAGGCGACCCTGCTCTTGCGTGAGGCGGTGATGTCACCGACCACGCCTTTCTGCCGAGTGGCCAGTGGGGAGAAATCGCATTGCGGCCTGGGGGAGGGGTTTTCGAAGCGCAGTTGTGTGCCGGCAAGGTCCCGCCAGCAATCGCCATCCAGATCGAGTTCCAGTGGCTCGTTGCGTCCCGCGAGCCAGATCCGTCCGGTGGTGCGGCCCTCCACGGTGTTATCAATCTCACCGTGGGTGACCGCCTCGTCGATGCGCCATGCCATGCCCGGGATGTTCCGCAAGCCGGTCCTGTCCCGTCAAGCGGTCAGCGGAAGCGCGGCGATTTTCCGTCTTTCGCAGTCAATAGATCCGCCGGTCCGGAATGGCCATGTAATCGCGGAGCAATTCCATGGCTTCGGCGCGGCAGAGCTCGGTGGAAGGAATCGCGCGTTCGGAGGGCGGCAATGCCATCTGGCGGTGAAACTCGCGGTCGTCGAATCCGGCCATGGCCGCGTCGGCGACGCGGAAACCATGGTGGATCGCCCGGATGCGCGCCCAGTGGATCGCGCCTAGACACATCGGGCAAGGTTCGCCGGTCGTGATGATTTCGCAGCCATCGAGTGAAAACGAGCCGATCCGCGCACAGGCGTCGCGAATCGCCATCATTTCGCCGTGCGCGGTGGGGTCGTTGGTGGCTAGCACGCGGTTCCAGCCCTCGCCGATGATCTCGCCGTGCCGCACCACCACCGCTCCGAACGGTCCGCCATCTCCGCGCCACATGCCCTGACGCGCCAGTTCGATGGCGCGTATCATGTGCGATTCGTCGGAATTCATTGCCACGAAACTGTCACAGTTCCCCGGCCGGCGCAAGGGAGGCTCATGCGGATTGAAGTCCGAGTTCCGATCAGCGGCGTTTCTTGCCGCCGGTTTTCTTGCGACGGATCGGCTTGGACGGCGAGTCGTCGAGCAGGGCGGAGTAGGTGTAGTTGAAGTCTTCCAGCTTGCGGCGTGGGATGTTCTGCTCGATGAAGACCTCGACGGACTTCGCGAAGTCGAGTTCGTCGGCGGTGAGAATGGTGAAGGCGTCGCCCTCGGCCTCGGCGCGGCCGGTGCGGCCGATGCGGTGGACATAGTCCTCGGCGTTTTCCGGGACGCGGTAGTTGATGACGTGGGAGACGCCGGAGATGTCGATGCCGCGGGCGGCGACGTCGGTGGCGACGAGGATTTCGTAGTCACCGCTCTTGAAGCCGGAGAGCGCTTTCATGCGGTCCACCTGGTTGATGTCGGAGTGCATGGCGGCGACTTTTTTCTGGCCGCTGGACTTGATGAGCGAGGTGACGTCGTCCGCCTCCTTGCGGGTGCGGGTGAAGATCATCACGGAGTGGTAATCGGTCTGTTTGAGCAAGGCGAGCAGCAGCTCGTCACGCTGGTCCATGGCCACCGGATAGAACGCATGGGTGACGGTGGTGGCCACGGCACGGCGGGCGATTTCCACTTCCACCGGGTTGTTGAGGCACCACTGGGCGAAGGTCTGGATGGCCGGCGGCATGGTGGCGGAAAAGAACAGCGTCTGGCGGCCATCCCAAGGGCAGAGGTTGACGATTTTCCGGACCTGAGGGAGGAAACCCATGTCAAGCATGCGGTCCACCTCGTCGAGGATGAGCACCTTGACCTCACCGAAGCGCATGGTGGCGCGGTAGAAGTGATCGACGAGGCGGCCGGGAGTGGCGACGACGATGTCCGCGCCGGCTGCGAGTTCCTCGGTTTGCTTGCCGAGTCCCACGCCGCCATAGAGCAGGGCCACCTTCATGCCGGTGTGCTTGCCGTATTTCTCGAATTGCTCGGCCACCTGGTGGGCCAGTTCGCGGGTGGGTTCGAGGACGAGAATTTGAGGTTTGCCCATTGTTTCGATCTTCGAAAGCGTCGGCAGCGCGAAGGCGGCGGTCTTGCCGGTGCCGGTCTGAGACGCGCCGATCACGTCGCGCCCTTCGAGGATCAATGGAATGGCCTGCGCCTGGATCGGCGTCGGGGTGGTGTATCCGCTTTCCTCAACGGCTTCCAGAACGGCGGGCGATAGCCCAAGTGTGTCAAATCCCATGCGGCCGCTTGCATAGTGACCCGTTCCTCCGCGGTCAAGGGGCGATTGCCCCGCCATGATCACGCATGTCTTGACATGGCTGGCGTGCTGATGCGGGATTCCCGCCCCCATGGCCAACCTCTCCATCCGCGATGTCGATCTGGCCGGCAAGCGTGTCCTCATCCGCGTTGATTTCAACGTGCCGCAGGACAAAGCGACCGGCGCCATTACCAACAACCAGCGCATTGTCGCCGCCCTGCCAACCATCCGCTATGCCCTGGACCAGGGCGCGGCTGTCGTCCTGATGTCCCACCTCGGCCGACCGAATGGCCAGCGGGTGGAGAAATTCACGCTCAAGCCGGTGGCGGAGGAGCTTTCCAAACTGCTCGACAAGCCGGTCACTTTCCTCAACGACTGTGCCGGCCCCGAAGTGGAGGCCGCCTGCTCGCCGGAAAAACTCAATCCCGGTGATGTGGTGCTGCTTGAAAACCTGCGCTTCCATATCGAGGAAGAGGGCAAGGCGAAAAACGACGACGGCACATCCACCAAGGCCGCTCCGGATAAAGTGGCCGCCTTCCGCGCCAGCCTCACCAAGCTGGGTGACGTCTATGTGAATGACGCCTTCGGCACCGCCCACCGCGCGCACAGCTCGATGGTCGGCGTGGACCTGCCGCAAAAGGCCGCCGGTTTCCTGATGCAGGCGGAACTCGATGCCTTCGGCGCGGTGCTTGATCATCCCCAGCGCCCGCTGCTCGCCATCCTCGGCGGTGCCAAGATCGCCGACAAGATCCCGCTCATCCACAACCTGCTCGAAAAGGCCGACAAGATCATCATCGGCGGTGGCATGGCCTACACCTTCCTGAAAGTGAACCGCGGCGTGGAAATCGGCGCATCGTTGTTCGATCAAGCCGGTGCCGAAATCGTTGGCGAGCTCGAAGCCAAGGCGAAAGAACGCGGCGTTGAACTGATTTTTCCGGTCGATTTCATTTGCGCCGATGGTTTCAGCGCCGATGCCAATACCTTGCCGGCCACGGTGGCAAGCGGCATTCCCGATGGCTGGGAAGGTCTGGATGCCGGGCCGGAATCAATCCAGCTCTATCGCGAGGCGATCCTGTCCTCCAAGACGATTGTTTGGAACGGCCCGGCGGGCGTGTTCGAGTTCGAGAAATTCGCCGGTGCCACCAAGGCGATGGCGGCTGCCGTGGCCGAGGCCACCGCAGCGGGTGCCATCAGCGTGGTTGGCGGTGGTGATACCGCGACTGCCGCGAAGAAATTCGGCGTGGCCGACAAGGTGACCCATTGTTCCACCGGCGGCGGCGCGAGCCTGGAATTCCTGGAAGGCAAGACCCTGCCCGGCGTGGCCGCGCTCAGCGATGCCTGAATGATTCGAATTATCTTCTCCCTACCCAAGACAACCACATGAACCGCAAGCCGATTTTCGCCGCCAACTGGAAAATGAACAAAGGGGCCTCTGAAACGGAGGACTTCGTGAAGAGTTTCCTCTCCAAGCTCCAAGGACAGGATTTCCCTTGTGAAATCGTCATCGCCCCGCCGTTTGTTTCGCTGCCGAAACTGGCCGACATGCTCCACAACGCGAACGCCGTGCAGAACGCCCATGCCATTCAGATTGCCGCGCAGAATTGCTCGCAATTCGACAATGGTGCCTACACCGGTGAGACGAGTGTCCTGATGCTGCGCGAGTTTTACGTCCACTACGTGATCATCGGCCACAGCGAGCGCCGCTCGATCTATGGTGAGTCCGATGCCATCATCAACGCAAAGATCAAAAAAGCCCGCGAGGCGAATCTGAAACCGATCTTCTGCATCGGCGAGACGCTCGCTGAGCGCGAAGGCGGCATGCTCGAAACCGTGCTGCGCACCCAGTTGACCGACGGACTCAAGGACATTTCCGAAAAGGACCTGTTGGAAACCGTGATCGCCTACGAACCCGTCTGGGCCATCGGCACCGGCGTCACCGCCACTTCGGACCAGGCGCAGGATGCCCACGCCTTCGTCCGCTCCGTGCTCAAGGACCTCTACGGCGCGGAGACCGCCGCGCGCATCCGCATTCAATACGGCGGATCCGTGAAGCCGAACAACGCCGCCGAGTTGATGGCCTGCCCGGATATCGATGGCGCGCTCATCGGCGGTGCCTCGCTCGAACCGCAGAGTTTCATGGAAATCATCCGCAACGGCTGTGGCCACAGCGCCTGATCCGCCATTGGCCGTGTATCCGCCCCGCGTAGACGCGCCTGCTGCGCCGGTTTCCGCGATCACCACGGCGGTGGAGGCGGCTCAAATATCACACAAACCCCTTGCGAACTTGGGTGCTTTGGGCGCTTATTCGCCCTGCAGCGGCATGAGCAAATCCACCACCGAAATCGAGGCCCCGGACAACATCGCGCGCACAGCCCGCGCCGCGGATGATTACCATGCCGAGACCGACGAACTGGTCGGCGAGCACATGACTCTCAACATGGGCCCGTCGCACCCCGCCACCCACGGCGTGCTGCGGCTTGTGCTCGAGCTCAACGGAGAAATCATCGTCAAGGCCGATCCCGACGTCGGCTTCCTGCATCGCGGCGACGAGAAAATCGCCGAGAACATGCACTACAACCAGTTCGTGCCCTACACCGACCGGCTCGACTACCTCGCGCCGCTCGCCAACAACGTCGCCTATGCCTGCGCCGTCGAGAAACTGATGGGCTGGGAGCTGCCTCCTCGCGGCCAGGCGCTGCGCGTGCTGTGCTGCGAGTTGGCCCGGCTTTCCTCCCACATGCTCGGCGTCGGTGTCTGCGCGATGGATGTGGGTGCCATGACCGTGTTCCTATACACCTTCACCGAGCGTGAAAAAGTTTACAATCTCTGCGAGCAACTCACCGGCGCGCGATTCACCACCTCTTTCACCCGCGTTGGCGGCCAACTCCGCGACATGCCGCCAGGCTTCGAGCAAAGCGTTCGCACCTTCCTCGAAGAATGCGAGATCACCATCGGCGAGATTTCCAAGCTGCTGGATAAAAATAAGATTTTCATCGACCGCATGGCCGACATCGGGGTGATCACGCGCGAGTCGGCCATCGCCTGGGGCCTCACCGGCCCGAACCTGCGCGCCTCCGGCGTGCCGCGCGACCTGCGCAAGGACCGGCCGTATCTCGGCTACGAGCAATATCAATTCGACGTCCCCGTCGCCGACGAGGGCGACTGCTATGCCCGCTATCTTGTCCGCATGGAGGAAATGCGCCAGTCGATCCGCATCTGTCGCCAGGTGCTTGACACCATGCCGTCCGGCCCGGTGAACCTGGCTGATACCAAGAGCATGCTTCCCGCCAAGGAGCGTGTGATGATGTCGATGGAGGAACTCATCCACCACTTCATCGTCGCCACCCAGGGGATCGATGCGCCGCCCGGCGAGGTCTATTTCGCCGCGGAAAACCCCAAGGGCGAACTCGGATTCTACATCCACTCGAAAGGTGGCGGCGTGCCGCACCGCCTGAAGATCCGCAGCCCCTCGTTCTGCAACCTCTCAATCGTTTCCAGACTCCTTCCGGGGCACATGGTGTCGGATATCCCCGCAATCCTCGGTTCGCTCGATTTTGTTATGGGCGAATGCGACCGGTGAATTTACAAGCTATCGCCATGAAACAAGTGATCCTCCTGAGCATGCTGTCGGCCGGTATTTCCCATGCCGGCTTCGAACCCTGGACCAACAAGGACGGCAAGACCGCCGAGCTCGATCTGGTGAACGTCGTGGACAAGGACGGCGAAAAGGCCGGTGAGTTCAAGATGCGCAGCGGTGCCACGGTCACCTTGAAGACCACCGACCTCTCTGAGGAGTCCGCCGCCAAACTCAAGGCATGGCAGCCGCCGGCGGCCGCAGTCGAAGCCAAGCCCAGCGTGTTCGACGGGACTCTCGATGGCAACCTCGAGCGGCTGGACGGCAAGAAGCTCAAGAAATGCGACGATGCCACCAAGCCCGCAAAGTATTATCTTTTTTACTACACGGCTTCATGGTGCCCGCCATGCCGCGCATTCACACCGACGCTCGTCGAGTGGTATGAGAAGAACAAGAATGATAATTTCGAGCTGGTTCTGATCACCTCTGACCGTGACGAGGCGGCCATGGAAAACTATGCGGCGGAGAAAAAAATGCCTTGGCCGCAGCTCAAGCACCGCAAAGCGGAAGATTTCAAGAAGAATTTCCAACATGGTGTCAGAGGCATTCCTTCACTCATCGTCTGCGATCTCGAGGGCAAGAACCTCGGCAACTTCCGCGGTAATCTCCCAGGCATCACCGAGCTGATTAAAGACTGACAACCTCCATGTCACAATCCGCCCTTCAGGACCTCGTCGCCTCGCCCGAAACCCCGGGCAGCAAACACTTTCCAACCTTCGCCCCCACGACGGAACTCGAAGCAGAGGCCGTCAAGCGACTCGCCCAGTTTCCGGACGATCAGAAACGTTCCGCCGTCCTGCCGATCCTTCACTTCATCCAGCATCGCCACGGATTCATCTCCGCCGAGGCCATCGAGTGGACCGCCAGGCGCATCGGCACCGAACCCATCAAGGTGCTGGAGGTGGTGAGTTTCTATCCGGGATTCCGCCAGTCCGCCCCGGGTAAATTCCACATCCGCGTCTGCCGCACGCTGTCCTGCGCGATGGGTGGTTCCTACGAGTTGATGGAGCGCCTTTGCGAACTCACCGGCATCGACCGCTCGAAGATGGACTCGCACCACCACCCGGTGGGCGTCTCGCCTTGTGGCAATTTCTCGGTCGAGTTCGCCGAATGCCTCGCCTCCTGCGGCACCGCGCCGGTCTGCCTGGTCAATGACGATTTCCACGAGGGCATCGCCGCCGGGAGGGCGGAGGAGTTGCTCGCGGCATATGCCAAGGCGGATCATTGAATCATTGCGTCTCCAGACGGCAGGCGTTGCCCCGTTCTGGATGTGGCAAGCCATGGCAGCACCCGAATCATCCGGTGAAACTCAGGATCAAAGCCACGCCCAATGCCCGGATCGATGAATGGCTCGGTTGGGAACATGATCCACGGGCCGGCAGGGTTTTGCGATTGCGCATCGCCGCGCTCCCGGTCGAAGGCCGCGCCAACGAGGCGATCCGCGGATTTTTGGCCGATTCCCTCGGGCTTTCCAAATCGCAGGTGCGTCTGGAAAAGGGTGGAACATCCCGCATCAAGACATTCATCATCCCCGATGGCATCCGCCTGCCGGGGTGACATCTGACCATGGAACTGCCGATTGGAGAGACGCTGAGAGAGGTTTTCGGCCACGACGCCTTCCGCGATGGCCAGCAGCCGGTGATCCGCGCCCTGCTCGACGGCCGGCCGGCGCTGGCGGTGTTTCCCACCGGAGGCGGCAAGTCGCTGTGCTATCAACTGCCGGCTCTGTTGCTCGATGGCCTCACTTTGGTCGTCTCGCCGCTCATCGCGCTGATGAAGGACCAGGTGGATGCCTTGAACGCACGCGGGATCGCCGCGGCGAGGCTGGATTCCACACTCGCCGCGGATGAGTTGCGCGGGCTCCATCAACGGCTCGACCACGGTGAAATCAAGCTGCTTTACATCGCCCCCGAGCGGCTGGCCAACGAGGCCTTTCGCAAGCGCGTCCGCAGTTGGAGGATCGCACTGCTCGCCATCGACGAGGCACACTGCATTTCCGAGTGGGGCCACAATTTCCGGCCGGATTACCTCAAGCTTGCCAAGTTCCGGCGCGCGCTCGGCATCAAGCGCGTGCTGGCGCTCACCGCCACCGCCACGCCCAAGGTCGCCGCGGAAATCCGCCGTCACTTCGGCATTGCCGCCGCCGATCACATCCGCCTCAGCTTCCACCGTCCGAACCTCGACCTGCGCGTCACTCCCTGCGCGGCGGCGGAGCGGAAGCGCATCCTGATGGACAGGCTCGCCGCCATCGACGGCCCGGTGGTCGTCTATGTCACCCGACAGGAAACCGCGGAAGAGGTGGCCACGTTTCTCGTGCGGGAAGGCGTTTCCGCCCGTGCGTATCACGCTGGCTTGCCGGACGAGTTCCGCTCCGATGCCCAGCGCGCCTTCATGGCCGGAGAGACCCGTGTGATTGTCGCCACCATCGCCTTCGGCATGGGGATCGACAAGGCGGACATCCGCGGCGTGATTCATTACAACCTGCCGAAAAGCCTCGAAAACCACACCCAGGAAATCGGCCGCGCCGGTCGTGATGGACGCCCCGCCGTCTGCGAGCTGCTGGCCTGCGCGGGTGACCTGACTGTGCTCGAAAACTTCATCCACTCCGACACCCCGTCGCCGCGCGCACTCGGCAACTTGATCGACCGCGTGCTGCGCCTCGGTGATGAATTCGACATCTCACTTTACGATCTCTCGGTGAGTTGTGACGTCCGCGCCTCCGTGATTTCCACCCTGCTCGCCTATCTGGAAAACGACGGCATTCTCGAGGCGCGGGGCGTGTTTTACGGCACTTACAAGTTGAAGCTCTTGCGCGAGCGCGCACGCATCACCGCCGGGATGCCTGCCCGCGAGCGGAAGTTTGTCGAATCGTTGTTGGAACGTGGCAAAGCGGGGCGAGCATGGCTGGCTTTTCAGCCGTCCGCCCACGCCTCAGAGCTTGGCGTGACGCGTGAGAAAATCGTCGCCACGCTTGGTGCGATCGAAGCCGCCGGCGATGCAGTGCTCGCGGTGTCCGGCGTGCGGCACGCCTACCGGATCAAAAAACCACCCGGCGACCTGCATGCACTGGCGGAGCGATATGCCATCGTATTTCAACATCGCGAACTGGCGGATCTCGGCCGCCTCTCGCAGGTGCTCGGCATTTCCGCGCACCGCGGCTGCCTCACCGACTACCTCACCCGCCACTTTGGCGAGAAACTTGCGGCCCCATGCGGCCACTGCGACCGCTGCCGCAGCGTGCCCGCCACCGTGATCCGGCGCAGTCCGGCCCGCCGGCCTGGCGATGAGGAATGGCAGGCCGCCCGCGATCTCGCCCGCGCGCGCCACCCGGAACTCGCCACTCCGCGCCAGCTCGCGCGTTTCCTTTGCGGTATGACCAGCCCGGCCACCACCCGTGCCCGCCTGACCCGCCACGACGCCTACGGCATGTGGTCGGACCTGCCCTTCGCCGAGGTGCTCGCCATGGCCGAGGCGTTGTGACCTTCATTTTTCATTCGCGCACGCCGCTGTCCCGCGTCATTTCCTCCACGCGATGTCATCCGCCACCCGCCACCTGCAAGCTCCGTCGTCCGCCGGCCGTTGGTTCCTCGTCACGATCGGGCTGGCCACCGCCTTGTTGGGCGCCTTGTTCGTCTGGTTGATGGCGCGAAGTTATCTCCGCGCCAAGGAAATGCATGCCTGGCCGGAAGTGCCGTGCACCATTCTCAGCAGCGCGCTGGTCGAGCGGCAGCACGACCCGCAATCGCCCGTCGAATACCGGCTCGACCTGCTCTACGGCTACCAGTGGCAGGGTGGAAACCGCACGGGCGACCGCATCAGCCTGCGCGGCAACCCGTGGACTTCAAAGCGCCCGCTCGCCGAGAAACGCAGCGCTGAATATCCGCCCGGCATGGAGACCACTTGCCGCGTGAATCCCGCCGATCCGGACTTCGCCGTGCTCAAGCCGGACTCGCTCGCACCCGGCTATTCGATCTGGTTTCCCGCGCTGTTCGTCATCGGCGGTCTGGGCATGGCTATCCGCGCGGGATGCAAACATCCGCGCTGATCCTGCTGCCGCGGTCACACGGCAGCGTTCATTCAATCTTGAAACCCGGATCGCCCGCGTGCTGATTCGCCCCGTGTCCGCGTCCGTCACCAATATTTCCTGCTACCGTTTCGCACCGCTCGGAGGGCTCAAGGCCCTGCGCTCGGACTTGCTGGCATCCTGCAATGCGTGGCAGCTCAAGGGCACCATTCTGCTCAGCCCGGAGGGCATCAATCTGTTTGTCGCCGGTAACGCGGAGTCGATCGAAAGGCTCATCGCCCGCCTGCGCGCCATCCCCGGGCTCGAATCGCTCGCGCCGAAGATCAGCCACAGCGAGACCCAGCCGTTCAACCGCATGCTGGTGAGGTTGAAGAAGGAAATCATCGCCTTCGGGGTGGATGCGGTGCGTCCCGCCGAGCACACCTCGCCCAAGATCGCGCCGCGCGAACTCAAGCGCTGGCTCGACGAGGGGCGGCCGGTCACGCTGCTCGACACCCGCAACGACTACGAAGTTGAGTTGGGAACGTTTGAAAACGCCCGGGCGATTGGTGTCGGTCACTTCCGCGACTTTCCGGCCGCGGTGGCAAGGCTGCCAGACGAGCTCAAGC
>JALRFY010000083.1 GCA_023253625.1 Akkermansiaceae bacterium
AGGTCGAGGAAGTCGCCGGCGGTGACCGCGGGCCAGATGCCGAGGTCGGCCGGGCAGTAGCCGCAGGCGCGCCGGGCCTCGGCCGGCTCGCGGCGCAGCGACCTCCCCGCCACCATCACGTCGCCCCCGGCGGCCTCGACGGCGCCCGCCACCGCCGCCACCAGCGCTCCCTTCCCGCACCCCCCGGCGCCGACCAGCGCCCATGCCTCCCCCGCGCCGGCCTCGATGCGGTCCGGGATCACCGTGTGCTCGACATTGTGCAATTCCTTAACTCCCTCGATGACGATGCGCCGGGTGCCCGCCCCGGTGATCCTCGCCCCCATGGCATTGAGGAAATTCGCGAGGTCCAGCACCTCGGGTTCCGCTGCGGCGGATTCAATGATCGTCTGCCCTGCGGCCAAACTGGCGGCCATCATCACATTGTCGGTGCCGAGCACCGTCGGGCCGTGGGTTCCCGAGAGATCGATATCCGCGCCGCGCAGGCCGTCGGGAGCGGTCAGGATGATGTTGCCACCCTCGAACTCGACCTTCGCGCCGAGCGCCTGCAAGCCGCGCAGGTGGAGGTCCACGGGGCGGTCGCCGATCACGCAGCCGCCGGGCAGCGAGACCACGGCGCGGCCCATGCGGGCGAGCAGCGGGCCCATCACGCAGATCGAGGCGCGCATGCGGCGCACCAGTTCGTAGGGCGCGGTGTCGGAAACCTCGGCGCAGGTGATGCGCACGGTGCCGGACGAGCGTTCGACGTCGGCCCCCATCGCGCTCAGGATCTGGATCATGTAATTGGTGTCCGAGACATCGGGCACGCGGCGGATGATGCAGGGCTCGGCGGTGAGCAGGGAGGCGGCGAGAATCGGCAACGAGGCGTTCTTCGATCCTGAAATGTTGATTGATCCCCGCAGGGTCGTGCCGCCGTGAACGATGAGTTTGTCCATGAAGAGATGGGTATTCGGAAAGCGTGATTCAAGCCGGCCGCAGGGCGGCGGGAAAGCGCAGGACGCCGGACATGTCGGTTTTCACTTCGATTTCGGTGAAGCCGGAGGATTCGAGACATCCGGTGACCTGTGAAGCCTGGTCGTGGCCGATTTCCATGACCAGCCAGCCGCCGGGTTTCAAGTGGCGGAAGGCTTCGGGCACGAAGCGCCGGATCAGATCGAGCCCGTCCGCACCGCTGAAAAGCGCTAGCGCGGGATCGTGCAGCACCTCGCGGCTCATCGTGTCCCGGTCGCTTGCCGGGACGTAGGGGAGATTGGCGACGATGCCATCGAAGCCCGTGCCGGTTTTATCGAACAAATCGCTTTCAACGAAACGGGTGTTGCCCAATTTCAAGATGGCGTCGTTCTCCCGGGCCAGAGCCAGGGCTGCCGGGGAAACGTCCACAAGCGTCACGTTCCAGCCCGGCCGCGCGGCGGCGAGGGTGAGGCCGAGCACGCCGGAGCCGCAGCCCATGTCGAGCACTTGCTGGCTTTCCGGAAGCGGCCAGGAAAGGATCCACTCGGCCAGTTCCTCGGTTTCCGGACGCGGGATGAGCGCGCGGGCGTCGGTCTTGAACTCGTGTTTGTGGAACCACACGGTGCCGAGCAGGTGTTGGATCGGCACGCCCTCGCCGCGGTTTTTCAGCATTTCGCGCAGCGGCGCGAGCACCGCTTCCTCCAGCGGGCGGTCGAACTGCGTGTAAAGATCCATCCGCGTGCAGCCGAGATGATGGGCCACCAGCATCTGCATGTGGCGCCGCGCATCCTCCACACCGCGCTTCTCCAAGTAGCGTGTGCCTCCCTCGATGGTTTCAAGAACGGTCGTCATGCGGGGCGGCAGCGTGGCGGATGCCGGGCGGCCCGCCAAGGACGATGATGCGTTTTCGAAACGCCTGGTTCTTCTCGGTGGCCAGCGGCGCGCTATCGATGGGATCGAGGGCCGTGGTGAAGATTTCCTCGGCGCAGTGATGTGAGGAAACCAGACATGTTGACATGATGGTGCGATAGATCTGCGCCATTGCAGCGCCCGCTTTGACCTTGAGGAACGGCCCTGGCTTCATGCACCGCTTGGAATGCCTTGTTTTCGAACGGCTTGCAGATGGAGAAGCCGCGCCTGTCACCATTGTGTCACCACTCCCTTCCATGCGGAAGTGTAAGGTGTCAACCAGCCCGGGAAACGTCTCCGTAAGTGGTTGATTTTGAGGGCTTTGACATTGGTCTCCCAGCATCATGGCTGAAAGTAGCCTCACTAGGATTCGAACCTAGAATAACGGAATCAAAATCCGGGGTGTTACCATTACACTATGAGGCTAGGTGCTGAGCACTGCGTGCCCGCTGCGGGCGGAGACTAAACCTTCAGGGTGGTGCTTGGCAACAGGGAAAATGGTCTCATCGGGAGGGTGCCATGGCGGATTTTTGCACGGGGGTATGGGCGGGGCGCGGTCATCGTGGCGAGGGCGCGGCGGCTGCGGGAGAAATTGACCCGTAGTTTGTGCTGAATCACAAAAAATCAGTTGCTTCAGATTTTGCGGAATCCTGGCTAATCTGTCCCGCGCGGAGTCTCCCCTTGAAATGCCACCAGCCTGCGCCTAAATCTCTGCGCGGCCAGCGCGGCCCTTCGATTTCACACCGTCATGAACGCACTTGCCCGTTGTCTGCAAACGTATTGGTCCTCATCCATCGGCAAAAAACTTCTGGTCGCCCTCACCGGCCTGTTCCTGTTGTTGTTCCTGCTGGGACATCTGATCGGGAATCTGGTGGTTTTCATGGGGGCCGAGCCGTTCAATGCCTACGCCTATTTCCTCCACCACATGGGTCATGGTGCCGGCATCTGGGCGTTCCGGATCGTGATGCTGGTGATGCTCGGGGTCCACATCGCCGCCACCATCGCGCTGACCCGCCAGAACAAGGCGGCCCGCAAGTCCTACGAGTTCCAGAACACCATCCAGGCCAGCACCTCGTCGCGCTACATGATCCTCACCGGCCTGACGATCCTCGCGTTCTTCGTCTATCACATCCTCCACTTCACCGCCCGCGTCGGCAACGAATACGACAACCCGGCGCTCTACACCTACATGCTCGACGGCAAGGAAGTGCACAACGCCTGGAAAATGGTCATCGACGGCTTCTCGGTCTGGTATGTCTCGCTGTTCTACGTGGTCGCCATGACATTCCTGGCCTCGCACCTGCTGCACGGTTTCCAATCGGTCTTCCAGACGCTCGGCCTGCGGTCGCAGAAATCCGCGCCCGCGCTCAAGCAGATCTCCATCGCCTACACCCTCTTCATCTGGCTCGGCTTCATTTCCATCCCGGTCGCCATCAACTTCTTCGGCTTCGGACGCTGAAATCCACGATCCCCAATCCCCAATCCACCATGTCAGTCTCTCTCGACAGCAAGATCCCGTCCGGTCCTCTCGCCCAGAAATGGTCCAAGCACAAGATGGACTCAAAGCTGATCAACCCGGCGAACAAGCGGAAGTTCTCGATCATCGTCGTCGGTTCCGGTCTCGCAGGCGGCGCGGCTGCGGCATCCCTTGCGGAGCTGGGATACCAGGTGAAGTGTTTCTGCTACCAGGACAGTCCGCGCCGCGCGCACTCGATCGCCGCGCAGGGCGGCATCAACGCGGCGAAGAACTATCAGAACGACGGCGATTCGGTTTACCGCCTGTTTTATGACACCATCAAGGGCGGCGATTTCCGGGCCCGCGAGGCGAACGTTTACCGGCTTGCCGAGGTGGCCAATGCCATCATCGACCAGTGCGTGGCCCAGGGCGTGCCCTTCGCCCGCGAGTATGGCGGGTTGCTCGACAACCGCTCGTTTGGCGGTGCACAGGTATCGCGCACCTTCTACGCCCGCGGCCAGACCGGCCAGCAGTTGCTCATCGGCTGTTATCAGGCGCTTGAAAAGGAAGTGGCCCGCGGCGGGGTGAAGATGTATCCGCGCACCGAGATGCTCGATCTGGTGCTGGTGGGCGGCCATGCCAAGGGGATCGTGGTGCGCGATTTGGTGACCGGGCAAATCAGTTCTCATGCGGCGGACGCGGTGATCCTGGCCACTGGCGGTTACGGCAACGTGTTCTTTCTTTCGACCAACGCGATGGGCTGCAACGTCACCGCCGCCTGGCGCGCGGCCAAGCGCGGCGCGCTTTTCGCCAACCCGTGTTTCACACAAATCCACCCGACCTGCATCCCGGTGTCGGGCGATTACCAGTCGAAGTTGACGCTGATGTCCGAGTCGCTGCGCAACGACGGCCGCATCTGGGTGCCGAAGTCGCGCGAGGTGGCCGAGAAGCTGCGCAAGAAGCAGATGAATCCGAACGACGTGCCCGAAGACGGGCGTGATTATTATCTTGAGCGCAAGTATCCGTCCTTCGGAAACCTCTCGCCGCGCGATATTTCCTCGCGCGCCGCCAAGGAGGTCTGCGACGACGGCCGCGGCATCGCTCCCACCGGCCTCGGGGTGTATCTTGATTTCCGCGATGCGATCCAGCGTCTCGGCGAAAACACCATCCGCGCCCGCTACGGCAACCTGTTCCAGATGTATGAAAAGATCGCCGGCGAGGATCCCTACAAGCTGCCGATGATGATCTATCCCGCCGTTCACTACACCATGGGCGGCTTGTGGGTGGACTACAACCTGATGTCCAACATTCCCGGCCTGCATGTGCTCGGCGAGGCGAACTTCTCCGACCATGGAGCCAACCGCCTGGGTGCCTCCGCCTTGATGCAGGGCTTGGCCGACGGCTACTTCGTGATTCCCTCCACCATTGCCAGCTATCTTGCCACCCAGAAACCGGGCGCGGTGACCACGTCCGCAGCGGAATTCAAGCAGGTGGAGGACGAGACGCGCGAGCGCGTGGCCAGGCTCTTCGCAATCCAAGGCAAGCGCACGGTCGATTCCTTCCACCGCGAGCTCGGCCAGATCATGTGGGATTACTGCGGCATGGCCCGCAGCCGCGAGGGGCTTGACAAGGCGCTCGCCCGGATCCCGGAAATCCGCGAGGAGTTCTGGAACAATGTCCGCATTCCCGGCTCCGGCGATATTGCCAACATGGAACTGGAAAAAGCCGGCCGCGTGGCGGATTTCCTCGAGTTCGGCGAAGTGATGTGTCACGACGCGCTCGACCGCGAGGAATCCTGCGGCGGCCATTTCCGCACCGAGCATCAGTTCACCGACGCCGACCCTGAGGTCCAGTCTGGCAAGACCCAGGCCGGCGAGGCCAAGCGCCATGACGACCGGTTTTCCTATGTCTCCTGCTGGGAATACAAGGGCGCGGGCAACGCGCCGGTGCTCCACAAGGAACCGCTCGCTTATGAGGAAGTGAAAGTGGCCATCCGCAGCTATGCGTGACGGCGGATGAATGTCCCGCGTCTATTCCCCCTGGCATGCGCGGGAGTCACGAAACCAGGCCTTGTTCAATAGTCCTGAAAATTCACCAACGCCGGTGGACCGGGCGGAGCGAGGGTTTGACGATGCTCCCGCTTGACGGCTCATGCGGGGCACCGTGGTTTTTGCCGACGGGTTCGGCGCGCGGTGGCAGTATGCCCTCGCCATCGGCGAATGTGCGGGAATCGGCCGAGACATTGTAACGGGCATCCATGTCGGTTTGGACGTCGTCGAGCGCGCGGGCACTGTTCACCACGGAGGGCTGGATGAAGATCATGAGTTCGGTGCGGTCCTGGACATTTTGATTGCTTGAGAACAGGCGTCCGAGATACGGGATATCCCCGAGGATCGGGATACCGCTCTTGGTGGTGTTGTCCTTGGTGACGATCAGGCCGCCCAGCACGATGGTGTGGTTGTTGGGGACTGTGGCGGTCGTCAGAATCTCTCGGGTGATGATGCGCGGCACGGTGAGATTGCCGCCATTGGTGCCGGCACCCTCGATGATCTGGTTGCCGCTTTGTTCGTCGTTGAGCAGGGCGATCTGCATGGTGATCTCATTGTCCGAATTCACCAGCGGGATGACTTCGAGTTTCAACACGACATCCTGGTATTGGATGCGGGTGCCGCTGCTAAAACTGCTGGTGCTGGTGCCGCCCTCGGTGGGAATGGCAATGCGTTCGCCGCTGGAGATCACACCCTTCTGGTTGTTGGCGGTGAAAATGCTCGGGCGTGATAGCACGGTGAAATCCGTGTTCGATTGCAGCGCCTTCATGAAAATGCTGACGTCGCCGATGGTGCCGTAGGCACGCAGGCCGCCACCGCCGAGCTCGCCGGGATTGAATCCATCAGGGTCGGCCGTCGGCAGGATTGGCAGGATCGGCCCGAAGCCGCCACCCGCGCGGCCGACCACGTCGCCGCTGCGCACCAGATAGTCGAGGCCGGTCTCGGAGGTGTCGTTGAGTGTGAGCTGGCCGATCACGGTGGAAATCATGACCTGATCGGGTTTGACGTCGATCTGGTCGAGCAGGCGCTCGATGATTTCCAGTGCGGAGGGCGGTCCTTGGGCAACGATCGAGTTGGTGATGTTGTCGGCGACGAGCAGGGTGCGTCCGACGAGCATTGACTCGGGAGCGGAGCTGACATTCGGAGCGCCGAGCGATGCGCCGCCGCCGCGCGAGCCGCCACCGAATGACGAGGATCCACCACCGAATGACGAGGATCCGCCGAAGCTTCCATCGCCTGAGCGTGACGAGCCTCCGCCGGCTCCGCTGGAAGTCTGGTTGGCGCGGTTGGTGCCGGTGGGAGTGTTGCGGCCGCTGGTGGCGGTGCCGGTGGTGGCGCCCTCGGCAGTGCCGGAGAAGGCTCGGGTGAGTGCGTTGCCCGCGATGGGCAGGAACTCGGACACGGTGAGGAAACGCAGCTTGCGGCGGAGGAAGGTTTTTTCGCTGGTGGGGATGTCGAACTCGCGGACGAGACCCTCGACGAAGATCAGATCGACCGGGCGGCCCATGGCGAAGATGCGGTTGGTGCGTGGCTCGGGTACGATTTGGACGGGAGTGGCTTCACCGGCGCTGCTGCTGCCGGCCGCCGGGGCGGCCCCGGGCAGGTCCACACCCGGAGGTGCAGCGGGAGCGTCCGCGCGCTGGACGCCGGCGGTGGTCTGCGCCTGTTGCTGGGTGTTGAGCAGCTCATTGAGCAGACTTGCGATCTCGGTGACATCGGCGTAGCGCACCGGAATGAAGCGGGTGGCTTGGACCGAACCGGGCTTGTCGATTTCCGCCTTGAGATCGATGAGTTTGCGGATGAGCGAGGTGTTTTCCGTGATGACCACGGCGGCGGCGTTGGGCACGGCGGCGATCGAACCGTAGGCACCGAACTGGCCGATGATCTGGGTGAAGGTGTTCACCGCCTCGGCGGGTTTGATGTAATCGAGCGTCATCACGTAGGAAATGACGGCATCGCCCTCGGGCAGCTGGTCGTTTTCGTTGTAAACATCCACGCCGCGGCCGGTCGGGCGGATGCCGCCGGTGGCAAGCGTGAGGATGTCGAGATTCGGGTCCTGCTCATCGGGGACGAAGACGAAGTTTTCGATGGTGGCGGCTTTTTTGAGCAGTTCGGCGGCCCGGGCGTAGGTGAGTGGGTCTGTGGGCGAGGCCTCCTGGACGAAGGAGAACTCGGCCTGCGCGGCGGCGGAGGAGACGATCACGCGGCGGCCGGTGTATTTGCGGTAGAGACCGGCGAGCGCGTTGCCG
>JALRFY010000145.1 GCA_023253625.1 Akkermansiaceae bacterium
GCGACGCAATACGGGACGGTAGTCCCAGCGTATGTGGGCGATCGTGGGCCTGCACCAGGTGAAGGTGTGGTGGCCATCGGTGCAGACCAGCGAGACATCCTCCGGCACCCGCAGGCCGCGGCGGGCGAGGTAGTGGTGCGCGGCGTGATAGACAAATGGCTCGCAGAGGATCAAGGCGGTGGGCGGCGTGGCCCTGAACAGCGCGTCGAGCATGTGTTCGAAGCCACTTCCGCTCTCATCCCAGTCGGGCAGGTTGAAGGGGCCGCTGGCGATTCCCTCTGCTTCAAGCTCGTCCAGAAAGGCATGCACGACAGGCGCGGGTTGCGGCAGACGAATTTGGCGGCGTTCGATCATCGAGATCCGGCGGTGCCCGAGATTGATCAGGCGGCGGGTCAGCTCGGTGAAAGCCGGCACCTTGTCCGGTCCCGCACTGGCAATCGGAAGCCCATGGCGGTTTCCGAACATCGCAATGGCCGGCACCTCCTGGCTTGCGAACCACTCCAGAACCTCGCGCGATCCCGAGGCCACCACCCAGGCGTCCGCCCGGACCTCCCGGACGAACCGGGCGACGCGTTCGACGTTCATGCCAAGATCCAGCAGGGTTTTCTGGGTGAAAAAAGAGCGATGCCCCGCTTGGTTGATCTGGTGGTGCAGCAAGTTCGGGAGGCGATCGGCGTAATCCGTCATCAGCAAGGCCACCTGCAAGCGAGGAGCGCTGCTCCCGATCGCCGACGTCACGATCCGGCGCCGCCTGCCTGTCCCTGTGGATGCCAGCAGCCCCTCTTTTTCAAGTATTTGGAAGGCCAGCTCGATGGTCCCGGCGCTGACATTCAGTTCCTTTACCAGTTGGTTCCTGCCAGGCATGGCATCTTTCCACCGTCCGCGTTGCAATTCCTCGCGGAGGTGGGTTGCCACCTGCTCGGTGATCGAAGAAAAACCTAAAGAGCGCATGCCGGGAAGAGGGGGATACATGCTTGCAGCTTCATGGCTTTCAACAATCCAACCATGCTTTGCCAATGTCGGCTTCATTGCCGTGCGCATCGGGCAATGCCGCGGGTAGGCCAATCATGCGGTCGGCCGATGAGGACACGGCCTTGCCGGCATTTTCCTTGAGGCAGGCGACAGGCTCGGAGCTCAGTCGAGGCACGATCAGGAATCCACGCCATTGAAGTACGCTATTTCACCGGAACGAGCTGCAGATGATCGATGCCCGCCATGTTGCCCATCGTTGCCTCCGGGTTGGGAGCGGCGATCCAGAGGATGAGTTCGTTGCTTCCTTTTTTGACCGTGTGTCTTCCCAATGGAACGTCACCTGTGGTCGTCACGCCCTGGTTGGAATACAGATCGATCCCATCGCTCGCCGGCTCCCCATTGAAAGTGATGCGAAACTTCCCGTAATCATGGGCCATGGTGAAGACCGCGAACACCTCGTAATCACCGGCCTCCGGCGATTCGAAGCGCAGGACCAGCCGGTCGCCGACCTGCCCTTTGCTCCACCAGATCTGGCTGTTGCCCGACCACGAACCGGTCTTGAAGCCGCTCATGTCCTGTGTCCGGACATCCCCGCGGTTCACGTCCGCGACTTTGAGTTCGCTGTCGGAAATCATGACCTCCCCCTCCACAGGCAGCGGCACCTGCCGCGGGCTCTGAAGGTAAGCGATCAGGTCCCGGGTCTGTTCCTGCGTGAGATTTGCGATCAATCCCTCGGGCATCATCGAACTCGTGGAAACCTGATGATCCTTGATTTCGGAAAGTGGAACCGCCACCTGTGCTCCTCCGAGGACGGAGATGACGAGCGACTCGGGAGTTTTCTCCTTCAGCATTCCCGCAACCGCCTGGCCGTCGCGTTTCAGGATCGTGTGCAGTTGGTAATCGATGCCCACCAGCGATCCGGGATCGACGATGTTTTCGATGAGGTATCTCGTATCCGCCCGGTTCGATCCGGTGAGGTCCGGGCCGATCTGGATTCCCTCGCCGAACAACTGGTGGCAGGCGAAGCAGCTCGCCTGGAACATCCTGCGGCCGTTGCGAAGGTCCGCCTTGGCAAGAACCCCGGGCGAGAGCGCGGCCACCAGGCGGTCGATCTCCTTGAGTTTCCCGCCTGTCTGGCCGGAGGAAATCCTGCCCCAGTGATTTTCGACCGCGGCGGTGATTTCCGGTATGTCGTATGCCCGCATCTGGCGGGCGACGAACGCGCTGATTTCCCCCCGTTTGACCAAACCGGAGGCAAGTGCTTCGGCAAGCATCCGCGCGCCGGCCACGGAGGAACCGAGCGTTTGCACCGCCGCTTCCCGCGCCGCCGCGTCCATCCCCGGGAAGAGATCGATGAGCAGTGCGGGTGCCTTCGCATCAGGCTCCAGCGCGATGGCCCGGATCCATTGCGGACGCTGGGGGTCGGCTGGATTCGAGGAAAGTTTCATCAGCAATGCGCCGGTGTCCGGCCGCTTCATGCGCAGAAGATTCTCCAGTGCCGCCGCACGGTCTCCGGCTTTCGCGGAAAGATCGGCGAGGGTCTGGCGGAACGGCTCCGCCATGCGCTTGTCACCATAGACCGTCGCGACGATTTCGAAGTCCCTCTTGCTCGCCGGGTCCTCGAGCGAAGCGAAAACCGTTGATGCCTCCGCCCAGCCTTTCGGCTCAGGTTGGATTACGGACTTGGAAAGAGCCATTGCAAGTCCGGCCAGGACATCCACCGCGAATGCCTTGTCGCCGGCACGTCTGTTGACCCGTCCGAGAAGCGATTCGCCGCCACCGGGCAGCCCGGCGAGCCGCCTTGCCAGAAACCGGCTCACCTGCGGAATCCGCGAGGCGGAGATCATCGAAAGCGTCCGCTCTTGATCGAGCGGCACCAGATCGCTGATGCCATACCAGATCATCAGTGGAAGGTTTGGGTCTTCGGCATCCTCGTCATGCATCAGCAAACCGGAGGCAATGTCCCATCGATGCCGTGGCTCGATGCGTTGCAAGGCGGCCGCCAGATAAAGGCGCACCAGCGGGGATGTTTCGTTCGCCGCCATTTCCGTAAAACGCTGCTGCGTGGGCGCATCGATATTGCTCCCTTCGGCAAGGAATTGCACCGCCCAGCCGCGGACGTATTCGCCTTCGTTGCGGGTGAGTTCCAGAAGCAGCTCGGTGTCCGTGGCACCGATGGCATGCAGTGCCCAGACCGCCCGCAGCCGCCGGGTTTCCCCGGGCACGGTGAGAAGTTTCCGCAGCTCCGCCGCCGTGGATTCCACGTCGAGCCGTCCGGTCGCCGCCCGTTCCTGGAGAATGCGGCGTGCCGTCCGGACGAACCAGTCGTTCTGGTGCGACTGGAAGCCAACCAGCTCCGCATCGCCTGCCTTCGCCAGGTCCACGGACTTCACGGATGGCGTCCCGTAGGTGATCTTGTAAATCCGGCCGTTGCTGCGGTCCCAGATCTCATCCTTGGTGTTGTGGCAGGTCTGAATGTCATACCAGTCGGTCAGATACATTCCGCCATCCGGGCCGTAACGCAGCGAGATCCCCATGTGCCGCTCATCGTTCGAGAACAGGAAATCCGGCAAGTGCTTCCCGACATAGCCGGAACCCTTCCGCTCGACCAGCTCCTGGTTGACGCGATGGCCGTGGAGGTTGTTGAAGAACAATTTCCCCCGGAACGAATCGGGGAAATTATCGCCAAGGTAAATCGACAATCCGCAATGCGCGTGTCCGCCGCCGTAATCGGAAGACGAACCGTCCCGCGATGCCTGCCATTGAGCGCCTTTGAAGTGGAGATGATCCGCACAGGTTTTGATATCATCATAAGTGTGGGGGTCAAAATGCCGGCCTGCCTGCCGCTGGTATCTCGCGCCCTGGATGACATGATAGAGATGAGGTATCACGCAGGCCGTGATGAATGCCTGGCCGTGGTCGTTGAAGTCCAGGCCCCACGGGTTCGAGGTGCCGTGGGCGAAAACCTCGAAGGTTTCACGCTGCGGATGGAACCGCCACACCGCCGCGTTCATCGGCACCCGTTCGCTTTCCGGAGTCCCCGGTTTTCCAACCTTTGAATGCGTGAAGACCCCATGACATCCGTAAAGCCAGCCGTCCGGCCCCCAGATGAAGGAGTTCAACGTTTCATGCGTATCCTGCCAGCCGAAGCCATCCAGCAGGATTTCCGGCTTTGCATCCGGCTTGTCGTCCCGGTCGGCATCCGGGATGAACATCAGGTAGGGCGCGGCACCGACCCACACACCGCCAAAGCCGACCTCCAAACCCGAGACGAGATTCAAACCCTCGGTGAAAATCCTGCGCTCGTCGAAAACCCCGTCGCCATCATTGTCCTCGAAAATCAGGATGCGGTCGCGGCCCGTATCGCCTTGCGCACGGATGGGATATTCATAGGCCTCGGCGATCCAAACCCGCCCGCGTTCGTCGATCGTCATCGCCACCGGTTGGCGGACATCCGGTTCGGCAGCTGACTGGACCATCCGGAACCCCTCATAGGCTTTGAACGCCGCGAGCGCATCCCTGGGTGCGAGTCCGCTGTATTGTGTCCCGATAACCGGGGGCTTCAGATTCTCTGCTGACGCGGCAAGTGCTGCGGCGGCAAGGAGGAAAATGGGACCGGTGGATTCCATCGAGATTTCACGCAAGGGTTTCGATTGGCAGGTATTTGATGGCACCACCCTCCATCGCGCTTTCATGCGCGAGGATGCCGGTGCACGTCCAGTTTGCCGATTGCCGGGCATCGGGGAACGGGGCGCGCTTTTCAACCAGCGCCATCGCGAATTCGTGGGCGAGATGTGGATGACTGCCACCATGCCCGGCACCCTGGGTGAAACTGAGGTGCTGGTTCTCATCCGAATCGTAAATCCCTCTCGTCGTGTAACGGCGGATGCTTTCCGGCAGGAGATGGGCGAAGTCCGGAGCGGTCACTTCGGATGGAATCTCCGGTTCGGGTTTCTTCGCGGTATGGAGGATCAACGGCTGGTGTTCAACAAGCGGCCACTCGACGGACTGCCTCGATCCATAGACGTCGATGCTCTCGCGGTATTGCCGGGCAGTGTCGAACAGGCTGCGGATCACACGGACGCTGAGGTCGGAATTCCGCACCTTCACATGGGCGGTCTCGACCGCGAAAGGCGACCGGTAATGCCCGATGAGTTCCTCACGGATCGTGCCCGATCCGAAGCAACTCACGTATTCCGCATCCCCTCCCGCGAGGCCGAGCGCCGGGCCGACGCAATGGGTCGCGTAGTGCATCGGCGGCAGTCCAGGCCAATAATCCGGCCAGCCATCCATATCCTGCTGGTGGCTCGATTGAATGTATTGGATCTTCCCCAACGCTCCCGTGTCGCGGAGCTGTTTCATGAAAAGATATTCCCGGGCGTAAACCACTGTCTCCATCATCATGTAGGTCAAGCCCGTCTCGCGGGTGAGGCGGATGATCTCCAGGCATTCCTCAACCGACGTCGCCATCGGCACGGTGCACGCGACGTGCTTGCCCGCCTTGAGCGCGGCGATCGACTGCGGGCCATGCAGCGGGATCGGCGAATTGATATGCACCGCGTCAATTTCAGGATCTCGCAGCAGCTTGTCGAAATCCGTGAAACGTTTCGCGATGCCCCATTCGTCGCCCACCTTGTTCAGGTTTTCCTCGTTCCTCTGGCAAATGGCCATGCAGTCCGTATGCGGATGTTTCTGCCAGATGGGGATGAATTCGGCGCCGAAACCGAGACCGACGACGGCGATGTTGATCTTGCGTTTGCTCATGGTTTTGCGGCGCGACGTAATCAGAAGCGGGCGTTGCGCGCTTGTAAGATTCCGGGGTGTCCTTGTATGTTTCCGACATGCACACGCTCAATCCACAACGCGGGTGGCTGGAGCAGCTGCCCGCCGGGCAATTCCGGCATCTTTTCGACCATCTTCCGGGAACGCTGTTTTTTGCCAAGGACCGGCAGGCGCGGCTGATGGGCGGAAATCCGGCCTTCGTCCGCCGCTGCGGATTCAAAGATGAAAAGGAACTCATCGGCCTGGCGGATCGCGACATCTTCCCTCCGCGTTTGGCGGAGAAATATTTCAAGGATGACATGACGGTCATCCAGACCGGGAAACCGCTTCTCGGGCTGATCGAACTGTTTCCCAACCCCGGCGGACGCCCCGAATGGTTTGTCACCGACAAGCTGCCGGTGTTCGACCGGCAAGGCCGCATCTTCGGTCTTTGCGGAACCGTCCGGAGTTACGAGGAGCAACACGTCGCCATCCAGCCCTATCTTGAACTCGCCACGGTGGCCGGGCACCTGAAGGAGCACTTCCGCCAGCCGCTCGATCTCATCCAGCTTTCCCGGCTCTCGGGCCTTTCCGAACGGCAGCTTGAACGGAAGTTCCGGGCGACGTTCCAGACAACGCCGAGAAATTTCCTGATCAAGATGAGGGTCGTCGCGGCATGCGGGTTGCTGGCATCGACGTCCATGTCATTGACCGAAATCGCCCTTGAGGTGGGGTTTTACGACCACAGCGATTTCTCACGGCAATTCCGCCGTCACATGGGAGAATCCCCGACCCAGTATCGGAATTCCAGCCGGGGGCGGTCCCGCTGAATCAATCCGCCACCGGAAGCACGGTCGTGAACGAGGAATGAGAGTGGACCTGCCGGATGCTCACTTGGTTTTCACCTTGCCGAATTTGTCCTCGTATCCCTTGACGATCTGATCGAGCGTGTCGAGCGCCTGCTGCGTGTTCTTGGCTTGTTTGCTGCGGGATTTCGTCATGGCTTCGAGGTCCGGCCGGATGCGCTTCATGCTGGCGACGAACGGGCGGCCTTCCTCGCCCATCAACTCCGCGGCTTTGGCGAGGCCGATATTTCCCCAGCGGGCACCGACGACCGTCCAGGTTGCGGGCAGATCGCCGAGGTGCGGATAAACGCGCTCGATCGCGGGCAGGAGCGGCACCGCATTTTCCGGGTGCCTCGCCATGTCCACGTAGCGCAGGGTTTCGAAGATGTTGTTGACATCGACCTGTTTCACGAAGCCCTCCCGGATTTGCAGGCGGTTGAGCGACTTCGCCATGCCGTCGATGATCTCCTGTTTCACTTCCGGGTTTTTGGCGATCGCCTCCTTGAAGAAACTCGTCGCCCCCCAGCGGCGGCTCGGCAGGTTGGAGTCGGCATCGTAACTGGCCAGCATCGTCGGCAGCATCGTGCGGACGGATGCACTGTCCGGAATGAGCGGCTGCATCACGGCGAAGGCCGCCGCGCGCAGCCACCACTCGTCGGCACCGAAGTAGGGCTTGATGACGGTGAGGTGCGCCTTGATGGCTTCCGCGTCGGCGCAGCTCAGCGCCATGAGCGCGTGGCGTTTCTCCCACATCGGTGCCGCGGGATCCTTCAGCGGTGCCAGGATCTGCGGCAGGAAATGCTCCCGGATCATCGCGGGCGTGATGTTCGAGGTCGTCCTGCCGATACCCCAGCCACCCGTGCAGCTGATCGCGTCGAGGCCGGCGACCCTCAGACGGCCGTCCTTGCTGGCGAGCGCCTTGCGGATTTCCGGGATCGCCTCCTCGCCGAGGAAGCCCAGCCCGTGGGCCGCCCAGTCGCGCACTGTCGGCGAATAGTGGCGCATCAGCTTCGCATACCATGAGGCGGGCATCCGCTTCTTGCGGGAATCGTTTTTCTCCGCGTTGGCGGTGGTGGACATGACGGAACCATCGGTGTTGTAGAGCGTCATGAACGCCGCCGCGATCTCGTGGGGCTTTTCCTCGATGACGGCGCCCTCGATGAAGTCGGTGCGGTGAAAATCATCCGTGGCGAGCGAGGCCTCGACGGCGGTCGGCCGGTGCGGCACGCTGAAGCCGGTGCGCGGCTTGCCGCAGATCCGCAGGTTCCTGAGATGAGCGGTGTAGGCCATCGCGATCAGGCCGGTCTGGTGGAGCGGTGCCTTGCCGATCGTGCCGTGGCCCGGGAACCACGGGGTGCGGAAGCCGCCGCCGGGCATGCGCGAGAGTTCGTAGAACCAGATCATCTCGTCCTTGTGACGGCGCCATGATTGCTTGTGTTCCGTGGGAACCAGCGCATCGACGATGTTGCGCCACGTTTGATTCCCGAAACACGAGCCGTGGCCACCCTCGCAGCCCCAGTAGGTGTCGGTCTCGCTGAGCGCGAGCAGTTGCGCGCCCGCTTGGAACTTCTTGTCCGGCAGCAGGGCCAGCGCAGAGGCGAGCCCGCCGTTCTTGCCATTGGATGACCACCACAGCTCCGGGTGGTGGTCGCCGTAGGGCACGCCACCGCGGCCGGCGAAACGGAAGAAAAGACGCAGCGCGTTGTCATAGGTCTTCTCATCCACCGCCACGCCGCACTCGCGTGAAAGCACGAGGGTGGTGAGCGCCTGGTCGCCGGCGGCATTCAGCAATCCACCGGTGACGTAGCCGGGAACGCAGTTGTCGACACTATGGCCCCAGCCGCCGTAGTATTGGCCGGCTTTCAGGGCCTCGCAGCGGGCCTTGAGTGCGGGAAGCACGCGCTTGTCGCCGGTGGCGAGGTAGTATTCACCGAGAAAGATGCCGCTGTAGCCGATGCCCCACGTGCTGCGGCCGCAGTTCCGCTCCGCCAGGCCGCGCGCGTATTTCTGGAGCACGGGAAGGTATTTTTTCTCTCCGGTGGAAAGCAGGAACAATCCTTCAAGGTTGCCATTGATTCCCTCGCCCGGCCAGCCGTGTTTGAGAATGAATGCGGCGGTTTCGTCCACGATCCGGCGCGACTTGGCGCAATCGACCGGGTAGGTGGCGCTATAGCTTCCGATCGCCTCGAGCTGCAACACGACCTTGCGCGCGGTGCCGGCGCGTTCGATCTCGAATGTCATCCTGCCGTCGCGTCCCTCCGCCGCGTTGATCGCGAATCCGAGCGGATGGCGCGGGTCCTGGATCGCTAGCGATGCACCGTCCACCGCCAGCAGCACGTCGTCCTTTTCAAGCTTGCCTGCCGCCGGGGTGTCCGGAGTGATCTGGGTCACGCGCAGTTTTCCGCCCTTCAGGGCGACAGACATGCCGGTCACCCCGACCATGATGTCTTCGGTGTCTTTTCCCGCCGGCAGAATGTTGGCCGCGGCTTTCATCGTGAATGCGAGCAACAGGGCGGCGGCAATGGTTGGGTATCGTTTCATGGATGTTTTGACAGGATGCGGAGGGTCACGGTTTTTTCATCAGCTCAACCATCGCCTCGCCGCAGGCGTGGCCGAAGCGGGTGAAGAATCTGGCGCTGCCGAGGTAGTGATAAGGCCGGCCGCTGCCGATATTCTGCCATTCGCTGGTCCGTTCCTTCCACACATCATAGAGCGGCAGGACGGCGTAATCATAATACGGGTAGCTCTCCACCGCCACCACGGTGCCTGCAAACTCGGGAAGGGCCGCCGCCTCGCGCTGCGCGACCGCGACGGGTTGGCCGGCGGTTTCCTTTTTCCCCAACTCAACCGCGGCGGCGTGCGACATAGTGCTGTAATCGGTCTTCTTGACCCGCGAGCCAGTCCCAAGCACGCCAATCACGAAGGGCATGGCGGGCGCTTTGAACTCGGCGCGAACGTCGCGGATGAAGTTCGCCATGTGTTCCTTGTAGCGGCTCGGCTTGTCGCCGGATTTGTCATTGAAACCCTGGAACCAGTAAAAACCCGCCATCTCGTATCCGGCTGCAGGATCGTAGGCGGGGTGATAGGTCTTCAAGTCAGCCAGCACGGCGTGCACTTGTTTGACCAGTTCCTGATACTTGGGGCCGGGGGAGGGGGGCGGATCGGTCTCATTGGCGAGCTTTTTCGATGACGGCGGCCGGAATCCGCTGTCGATGTCAATCCCGCCCCATGAGACCTTGATCAGCAGAACGGGCGCATCAAGTTTGCTCTCCAGGGCCATGCCGAAGCCATACTCCGGGCCCATGTTGGTGGCTTTGGACCCGTAACCGGGAGCAATGGGCCCGGCGATTCCGGTGGCGCGCTTGTCGCGATCCACCTCGCCGAAGGCCGCGATGCGCACCTTCTTCCCCTCGTTGTAACGCACGCGCTTGAGCCATTCGCCCTTCTCCTTGGCAAGGGTCTCAATCCTGGCTTTGACATCCTCGTGGACGTTGCCCTCTGGCTGTGCGTTCGGTCTTTGTTCGTCTTTTTTGAACTTCTTGGCGGCATTGCCAGCTCCCCCTGCCGTGCTGGCCAGGGTGTCGATCTCCTTCTGCAAGGCCTCCATTTTCGGCTTCACCGTTTTGAGGGTCTGCCCGTAATCGGCGATCACGAGCTTCGCCAGCGCGGTGTCCTCCGCCCGTGGCGAGTCCAACAGGTTGGCCAGCAGGTAGTTGCTCGCGTGACCGACCATGTTCGACTGCCCGGACAAGATGAAGACCTGCAGTTTTTCCGCCCCAGAGGCCACCGAGGCGGCCCACAGCAGGCCGGCTGCCAGACCCGCAGACTGCCTGATCCGGAGAGATGACATTGGATTTTGTTTCATCATGGTGGTTTTGTGGCAGACTCCGGTTGCCGGACAAGCCAAATTGGGACCAATACCTGCTTATTGATAAGCAGGTTTTTTGAGACGCAAGGCGTGCCTGAAGCACGCTCCGCGATTCATTCCGTAATACGCGATTTGCCCGTTTTCATGACGGTCCAACTTGCAGCCCCAACGACAAGCGGGAATAGAACGGTGAGCCCGTATGCGGCCGCCGCTTGGATGAAGTCCGCCTGTTCCTGAGATGCACCCTGGCCTCATCAGGGCAAGGTCACCAGCACGTCGTCAATATAGGCACCGAGATAGAATCCGTCGCCATTGCCGGTGAAATGCCACTCGATGCGGACCTTCCGGCCGCCGGTGATCGGGGTGGCCACCTTGATCGTCTCCCAGGCCGTGGAGTTGATATTCGCGTCGGGAGTCGAAGTGTGGATGGCGCTTTGGAGCACGATGTCGGTTGCTGCCTCGATGACATTAACGACCAGTGTGTCACCCTGCTTGATGTCGATCGCTTGGGCGAATGACAAGTTCGCAGCGGCAAGGCCCGTGAGGTCGATGACGGGCGATCTCAGCTTGGTTTGGGTGGCGGTGGCGTAAACATCGTTGAGTTTGGTGCCCCAGCAGTTGGCGCCGCTGTTGCCGCCGGTGACTGCACCGCCGCCTGGATTGGGCGTGTTGGGCGCGCCGTATTCCCAAGCGCTGCCACCCGTCGTGACCACGGTGAAGTCGCCGTTGCCGGATTCGAAGTTCTCGCTCAACAGGCTGCCCGGCAGACCGCTGACACCGAGCCGGGCGAACAGTTTTCCGCCAACGGCCAGGGTCTTCGGAATCGAAACCGCCACCAGGTGAAAGCCGCCACCGAGATCAACGCTGTCGTCGATCAACACACCATCGATGGCACCGTGACTGGTGGTGTTACGCCAGTTCGTGAGGTCCGTGCCGTATTCCACCATGATCTTTGTATTCGGGTCCGCCGCCGCCTCATCGCGGCGCTTGAACACAAACTTGAAGAAGCTCGCATCGCTGTTGTCGAGTATCGGCGTGTTGGCGGCATCGTCGCTGGCAAGGGTGGGATCACCCCCGACGACCCACTCAAGGCCGGTTGTCAGTCCACCGCCGTCGAAATCGATGTTGGCATAGGGCTGGGCCAGGGTTTGGAAATTCGCAGCCCAATTCTCAAAGGGTGGCAGGATTTCGATCATCGTGAGAAAGCCGTCCTTATCCAGCGTGCAGGAGCCAGCACCGGCACCGTTGATGCTGACCAGGGCAAGCTGGCCGGGTGTGAGCGCGCTGGCGCTGTTGCCGAAGCGGATGGAAGAGCCGGAAACAAAGTCACCGGTGACGTCCAGGGAGCCGCCGGCCCAGCTGATGGAACTGCTGTCGGCAAAAACAAGTGCCGCCCCAGTGGCAAGACGAATGGTGGCGGCGCCCGTGAGGCGCAGGGATCCGGCGGTTTCGGTGCCGGTGGTGGCTGCATCGAGGGTGGCTGCACCAAGGGAAACGGCCGTCATGTCCGGCAAGGCATTGGTTGCGCCCAACTCGAGTGTGCCTCCGTTGACGATGGTTGCGCCGTTGTAGTGAAAATTGACGGAGTCGATCTTCACCGCAAGCGTCAGGGTCCCCGCCCCGTCCTTGATGACATTGCCGCCGCCCAGGATCGCACCGGCGCTTCTGCGCAGATTGCCAGCGCCGCCAAAGGTCACATCCGCGCCAGGGGCAATGTTGATCGGTCCACTGAGGGTGAGCGTGTCACTGTCCGAATGGATGCGGGCGCCACCCGCACCGACGGTGATCGCACCGCCGTATGTGTTGTCGCCCGAGACACTGCGCAACGCGCCGCCGTTGGAAACGCCGCTGCCGGAGAGCGGGCTGATCCCGTCGGCGGCAAACACCAGGCCGCCCTGCAGTTCCAGCGCGGCGCCATTCTGCACCTTGATGCCGCCCCCGGTTGAACCGGTGGCGCTGGCGTTTTGCAGATTGAGGACGCCTTGGTTGATGTTGACCGCGCCGGTGAAGGTGTTGGCCGCGCTGGCGATCAGCTTGCCGGGGCCGGTCTTGGTCAGGATGCCCGCAGTGGCACCGGCCGCCACGATGGGCACGTTGACCTTCAGCGCTCCGCTGTTGACGGTCATGATGAGTTCACCGGTCGTGGTGCTGGTCAGGATCTGTCCTCCGCTGCCAGTGATGGTGTAGTGGTTGTCCCCGCCGCCCGCGTAAAGGATGCCCCCCAGGCTGGTCGCGCTGGCGTAGGTGATCGTCAGGTGGTTCGCCCCCAGATCCAGCGTGTCGCTGTTGCCGGAATTGGTGATCCTGACGGTGTTGGCAAGGACCGCTCCGGATTGCGTTTGAGAACCGGTGAGGGTGTTGTTGTCGGTGGCCGCGCCGCCGGATTCCGGCAGCGCGCCGGTGTAGGCGGCCAGGGCCGTGATGGCCGTGTCGGCTGCGGCGCTGTTGACGCTGGTGGCCCAATCGTTGCCCAGAGTGGCCCAGCCGCCGAGGATGCCGGCGGTGGTGTTGCTGGTGTCCGTATCGGCGACCGTCGCATCGGCGAAGGCGATGGTTCCGCCGGCTTGGCGCGTGATCGCGTTCATGCGCAGCTTGCTGTCACCACCGTCACGGGTCACGAAGGTTCCGCCGCCGCCCAGGGTGGTGGCACTCACGATTTCAGGGTGCGATCCGCCCTTGAGGGTCAGCGTGCTGCCAAGGTTCCCGCCGCCGAGCGTCAGCGCTGCGCCGTCGGCAAGCTTGGAGTCGTCCACCGTGGAGTAGTCGAGGATCAGCGTGCCGCCCCCGTTCACGGCGGATGCGCCGGTCCGGGAACTGAGGCCTGAGAGGGTCCATGTGCCAAAGTTCGACTTGGTGAGCGTGGCTGCGCCGGAACCGAGTGAACCCGTGATGGCATTACCGCTCGCCGTGCCGTCCAAGGTCAGATTGAAAGCCCCGTCAACCGAGGCGAGTGACAGGGCTGCGGTGGTTGGACGGAGGGTGGCCGCGCCGGTGAGCGTGGTATTCCCCAGATTTAGTCTGCTGCCTGCCCCGCCGGTCACGTTCAAAGTGGTCGCACCCAGGGAGCATGCGCCAAGGGTCAACGCACCGTTGGCGGAATTCACATCCACCGTGCTGGTTTTCGCCAAAGTGAAGCCGCGGTCGGTCGAAGCGGTGGTGCCGGTGAACTGGAAGGTGCCTCCGGTGAGGACGAGGCCACCGGCTCCGGCACTGGCGTAGGAGCCGATCGGGCTGCCGGCCCCGGCGGCGGCAAGGCTCGGAACCGAGAGGGTGCCGTTCTTCACATCGGTGATGTCGGTGTAGGTATTGGCATTGGAGAGGGCCAGTGAACCGACGCCCACCTTGGTCATGGAACGGGGCGTGCCGTCGTCGGAGAGCAGAGTGGCGACGTCCGGGATGCTGCCGTAAAGCACGTCCACCGGCGAGTTGGCGATGAGGCGGAGGGCCGTTCCTCCGGAAATGGTGACGTTGCCTTCCTGAAAGGTCAGGCCGCTGATATCCCGCATACCGTCAACCGCGACGGCATAGCTTCCCGTGGCATGGGTGCCGGCGGCGAAGACGGCCTTGTTGCCCGCCACCCAGTCGCCCAAGCTGCCGCCACTCCCGCCCGAGTGGTCCGTGTTCCAGTTGGTGCTGCCGCCCCATGTCCCGGCAGCCGTGTCCCCCGCACTGGAGCCCGCGTCGGTGCCGTTGGTGTCCCAAGCGACGAGGTTCGGGTTGTCCGGGACGGTCAGCGTCACGGCGGAAATCGTGGCTTGCGCAACCTGACCGTAACACACGAAACGATACCTGCGGGAAAAGTCGAATCCGGCACCGATCCTGCCGGTCGTCGCGGGAGCCCCATCGATACTATAGGACCAGTTGCTGGCGGCGTCCATGGTAAGGACCAGCGTGTGTGACCCGCTGGTTCTGGTCTGAGCGTCGCTGAGCAGGGAATTCACTCCAGTTGTGCCATTGCCGTTGGTAAATGTCAGTCCATTCAAGAGACCGGTACCTGCTGCGTAAGGAACGAAACCAATCCCATAGGCGTATTGATTCAGAGCGGTGGCGGCCGACATCAAAAGGCCTGCCCTTGGATCCGTGCCGGTGGATGTGACACAATTCCCGCCAATCTGGTAAGGTGAGTTCAAATCCGAGTCCATCAAGCCCATGGTGAATCTCGCGCCGGAGCCGCTGTTGGTCATGGTGTAGCTCACCGTCAACTGGAACCCGCCGCTCAGGTCAAAGCTGTTGATGGTGGCGAGACTCTGGTTCGTGCCACCATTGCCGCCGGCCGTGAAATACAGGCCTGAGCCCGGGGCACCGGATTCGATCCAGTCGCGATACAGGCCGCCTGCGATCTTGAGGCCACCGCCGATGCCGGCGTTGGCCTCAATGCCATCGCCATCGAAGTTGTCCTGATAGAGGATGATATCGGCAGAGGCATTCTGCGTGCCGAGGATGGTGGCTGCGGCCAATGCGGCGTATGGAAGGATGCGGAACGGGGTTTTCATGGGTTTACCTAATTAAAAGCAGATCACTATCAGACTGCCGTGCGCCGTCAAGTTTTTTTCCGCTTCAGTTTTTTGGTCGCGGAGCTTGCATTCCGGGCGGGCAGCGCGGGTGCCGGGGTTTTCCCGCAATTTCAGGAAACGCTATGGTCACATTCCACAAGTGACCTGGCAGGCCGTGCCTGATGATCGGTAATTGCGGTCTTGTGACTCGAAAAACTCCTTGCCCTCGGAGCACCATTTGATTAAACGTTTATCCGTATTGCCAACACACTAGGCCACATGCCCGGCACGGTCACTAGAATGACCATCAACCCATGGCAAGAACCCCCGCATCATCCTCATTCCCGCCGCTCTGCCCCGGGGTATGACAAAAACCGTGTCTTGGGCAGGATACCGCGTATGACTGAGTTCCGATTCGCCTCCATCACCGAACAGGTTGCAGCTTACTTGCGCAACGAAGTGCTGGCAGAACGTTGGCTGGGCACGATGCCCGGCAGAAACCAGCTGGTGCTGGAACTGGGCGTGAGCTCCCGCACCATTGATCTGGCTTTCCAAATACTTGAAAAAGAGGGGCTGCTGGCGGCCCAAGGGACAGGCAGGCGGCGCCGGATCGTAACGTCGGCGATCGGGATCAGCGCTCCTCGCTTGCAGGTGGCCTTGCTGATGACGGATTACGCCGATCGCCTCCCGAAC
>JALRFY010000183.1 GCA_023253625.1 Akkermansiaceae bacterium
CCCGCGCTTCGGAACACGCCCTGCGTGCTGGTCGTCCGCGACGGCTGGGGACAGTCGCCGCACCGCGCGCGCGACGCGACCAACGCGATCGCGCGCGCGTCGACGCCCGTCGATGCGCGCCTGGCGGCGGAGTACCCGCGCACGCTCATCCGGACGAGCGGCGAGGATGTCGGCCTGCCCGTCGGCCCCGACGGCCCCGTGATGGGCAACTCGGAGGTCGGCCACCAGAACATCGGCGCCGGGCGCATCGTCGACCAGGAGCTCATGCGGATCACCAACGCCATCCGCCGCGGCGAGCTGGCGACGCATCCCGTCCTGCTCGGCGCCGTCGCGCACATCCGCCGCACGGGCGGCAGCCTCCACTACCTCGGGCTCGTGTCGGATGGGCAGGTGCACAGCGACCTGGCGCACCTGCTGGCGCTCATCGACTTCGCCAAGGGGGCGGGCGTGCCCGCGGGCCGGCTCTTCGTCCACGCCATCACCGACGGCCGCGACACCTCGCCCACCGGCGGCTCGAAATACCTCGCCACCGTCGAGGACGAGGCCGCCAAGTGCGGCGCACGCATCGCCACCGTCGTCGGCCGCTACTTCGCCATGGACCGCGACAAGCGCTGGGACCGGGTCAAGCTCGCATGGGACGCCATCGTGCTCGGCAAGGCGCAAACGCGCGACATCCTCGCCAGCGAGGCGGTGGCCGATTTTTACCGGCTCGACAAAACCGACGAATTCATGCCCGCGATGGTCTTCTGCGAGGCGGAGACGCAGCGTGTGCGCGACGACGATGTCATCATCTTCTTCAACTTCCGCGCCGACCGTGCCCGCGAGCTTTCCGATGCGTTTCTGAAAGCGGATTTCAGCGGCTTCGATCGTGGCGTCACGCCCTGCGTGGATTACGTCACCTTGACGGAATACGACGAGACCTACGATTGTCCCGCCATTTTCGCGCCGGAGAAGCTCGACATGGTGCTCGGCGAGACGGTTGCCAATGCCGGTAGGAACCAGCTCCGGATTGCGGAAACCGAGAAATACCCGCATGTCACCTATTTCTTCAATGGCGGCGTCGAGAAGTCGTATCCCGGCGAGGACCGGGTCATCATCCCATCGCCCAAGGATGTGCCGACCTATGACTTCAAGCCCCAGATGAGTGCGGCGGAAGTGACCGACACGGTGGTTTCCAAGCTCAAGGATTACGATCTGGTCATCCTCAACTTCGCCAATCCCGACATGGTGGGCCACACCGGTGTGGTCGAGGCCGCGATCAAGGCCGTGGAAACCATCGACGCCGGGGTCAAGGCGGTGGTTGAGGAAACCCTGCGCCTTGGTGGCAAGCTGCTGGTCACTGCCGACCACGGCAACTGCGAATACATGCGCAACCCCGACGGCTCACCGAACACCGCTCACACCACCAACCTGGTCCACGCCGTGTATGTCGCCGCGGATGCGGAGCGCTACACCGTCAGGGATGGGATTCTGGCCGATGTCGCGCCCACGCTTCTCGACATGCTCGGATTGGAAAAACCGGCTGAAATGACCGGCTCCAGCCTGCTGGTGGAAAAGTAGGCTGCACAGGGCGGGGAGTGCCTCACATCCTGAAGCCCGCGAGCATGCAGGCGCGCTTGAAATGCGCAGGCTCAACGGGTGTGATGGAGAGCCGGGTGCCGCGCTGGCAGACGGTCATTTGTGAAAGCACCTCGTCGGCCTTGAGTTGGTCGAGCGTGAGGATATCGGGCAATTTCCCGACGTATTCGAAATCGACCAGCCACCAGCGAGGCTTGTCGCGGGTCGCCTTGGGGTCGTGGTATTCGCTCCGGGGATCGAACTGGGTTTCGTCCGGGTAGGGCGCGCCGGCGACCCTGGCCACACCGACGATGCCGGGAGGCTTGGCGTTGGAATGATAGAACAAGGCGAGATCGCCGGGTTTCATGTCCTTCCACATGAAATTGCGCGCCTGGTAATTCCTGACACCCGTCCACGGCTCGCGTTTCACCTTGGCGAGGTCGTCGATCGAGAAGACGTCCGGTTCGGACTTGATGAGCCAGTGGTTCATCAGGCGATGGCTTTATCGAGCTGCGGCTTGATCGCGGGAAGCGCCAGATGTTCCGGGCCGAGCTCGATGCCTTTCATCGCGCGCAGGTCCGCCTCGATCGCCTCGATCACGTCGAGTTCCGGGCGGAACTCCGCGGCATGGTAGGAACTCCTGACCAGCGGTCCGCTGGCCACGTGGCGGAAGCCTTTTTCCAGGGCGATCCGTTTGTATTCGTCGAACATTTCGGGCCTGATGAACTCGACCACCGGCAGGTGCTTCGGCGTGGGGCGAAGGTATTGGCCGAGCGTGAGCACGGTGACGTCGTGGGCGCGCAGGTCGTCCATGGCGCGCAGCACTTCCTCTTGGCGTTCGCCGAGGCCGAGCATTATCCCGCTCTTGGTCGCAACCTTGCCATTCACCATCGCCTTGGCTTTTTTCAGCACGGTGAGGGAGCGCTGGTATTGGGCACGCGACCTGACGAGCGGAGTGAGCCGCTCGACGGTCTCGATGTTGTGGTTGAAAATGTGTGGACGGGCGTCCATGACCGTTTGCAAGGCCCAGTCGCGGTCGTTGAAATCGGGCACCAAGACCTCGATGATGATGCCGGGGTTCACCTCGCGCACGGTCTCGATCGTCTGGCGGAAATGGTCGGCACCGCCATCGCGGAGGTCGTCGCGGGCCACGGCGGTAATGACCACGTGGCGCAGCCCCATGCGGCGGGTGGCCTCGGCGACGCGCTGCGGTTCATCGGCCTCAAGCGCGTCGGGTTTGGCGGTTTTGACCGCGCAGAAGCCGCAGGCGCGGGTGCACTTTTCGCCTGCGATCATGAAGGTCGCCGTTTTCTGGCTCCAGCATTCCCAGCGGTTCGGGCACTGGGCCTCCTCACACACCGTGACCAGCTTGAGGTCGGTGATGAGTGATTTGGTGGACCAGAACTCAGGATTGTTGGGAAGCCGGACCTTGATCCACTCCGGCTTGCGTTCCCGGTGCAGGGCCGGGTCCATTTTCATCTTCGGTCCGCAACTGCTCATGGCGGCGGGAAGCTATGGACCACGGCCGGTTCGGGAAAGTGCAAATTCACTGTTTGGCCGGCTCCGGTTTGGCCACCCAGACCATGCACCAGCCTGCGGCGGTGACGTGGCGGTTCTGGAAGATCGCGCAGGGGCCGGTGGCATCGCCCGCCTTGGCGGTGTAATGCAGGCAGTTGTCGCAGCGTTGCCCGGGCTTGTGTTGCGGATACTTCTGCTGGTCCACCTTGGTGGTGTCCTCCTTGTAGCCGAAGGCGGTGGCCACGGGATCGCTTTCAGGGACTTTTTCGGACTTGGCCTCTGCAGCAACGACGCGGGACGCCATTGCCAGCGGAATGGTGGAGGTGATGGCGAGGCTGCGGAGGAAGTGACGGCGGGTGTTGTTGGAATGGGCACTCATTGCAAGTGTAGTGAATACGCGTGCGGCGCGGGAAATTTCACGCGATTTGTGGATTATCAACCCGAAATCGCGGAGCGCAGGCGCCCAGAGGGCTCTGCGCCACAGTCCGCCAGGCAAGCAGGAGCGCGTCGGGTCATGAAAGATCCCGAGAATCGGTGTCGCCACGAGCCGTCCCGTCCCGACCTGCCATCCCCTGACAACCCGATGCAGCCAAGGCCAGGGCACCAGCCATGCTTGGGAACACTTCTCCTTGGCACGAAAAATCCCGCAAAAAAACAGCCACAAGAAATTTCATAAAAAGCCCTTGATTCGATCTGAGGCGACCAATCCGAATGGCAGATTGGGGCGTTTCACGACGCGGAGCCAGACTTTCGGAAGTGTGTCGAACCGGCGTTCAGAGGCCATTTTGTCAAGATTTGCGCACCAACTGCCAGCATACCCATGGACGTGCTGGCCGCGGCCTTCGCGCTGAGTTATCAACGGGCCGCAAGCTGGAGCAAAAAATTGCCGTCTAGTGTGTGGCGGTTTAATGAACCCGACCAGTATCACCAGCTGTAGCGTGCGGTATAGGTGAGGGTTTGTTGCTGGTTCGGTTGCAGCGCCACCGTGAACTCGATGGTTTGAGCGTCTTTCTTATTAAATTCCATCGAGGGGTTTTCGATTTTCCAGCCCGACCAGCGCCACAGTGGCTCGCGCACAATGATGTTGCGGGCTTCCTTCGAGCGGTTCTTCACCGTCACTTCAATGGTTTCACTCATCCAGTTTTCGCGTTCGCGGCGTTGGAAGTCGGTGATCTTGCGCTCGCCGATCAGATCAAATGCATTGCCGGTATAAATGCTCAGCTCTTCATTGGCCGGAGTGTGGTCGATATTGTTCTCGCCGACGAATTCCAGGTTTCCGTCGGCATCGTCGGAGCGATAGAAGCGCACGCGGCCGGCGGGCAGCGGCAGCCCGAGGCCGCTGGCCTCGTCGTTTTTGAATTCCCAAAAGATGGCCACGTCCTTGGGGTATTCCATGCCCTGCAGCGGATTTTCGACGCGTCCGCCAGAGAAGCGGTGCATCGTGGCACCATCATAGACATATTTCTTCCGCGCCTTGACCTGAGGCGAGCGGATGAACTCGACCTGTTTCGTCTCCTTGTCGTGGATCGTCAACGGGCGGGGCAGGGTATAGAGGTGGAAATCGTCGAAGGCCTTCTGCTCGACCCTCGCCTCCGCCATGTCCATCGCCTTGGCACGCATCATCGTCTCCGCGAGCCGATGTGTCTGGGGTTGGACGATGTTCACATCGCCGGCGACGAGTTTCACAGTGGCGTCCTTGAAGTTGGTGCCGCTTTGGTTGTTCACGGTGACCCAGCCACTCAGGGTGCACGTCTCGCTTTTTTCTGGAGCGACGATGTTGTAATCAGCCTTCCACTGGAATCCGTTGCTGAGGTAGGAGAGTTGGGCGTTGAAAGCGGCGGCGTCGCGGGCCGCGATCTGCCAGTTGAGTGTGGGCCTGAGGATCGATCCGTCGGTGAGTGCGGGAAACAACGGTTCACCGGGAAGTTCGAAGCGCAATTTGCCGTCCACCTCGATGATCGGATCCTCGCTTCCCCGGCCCGGAACATAACCGGAGCGAATGATTTTACCGGCGGCCGTCTCAACCTTGCCGTCCGGATAGACCGTGCGAAAGTCGATGGTCTGGCCCTCGAAGTGCTTGAGCAAAAGACCACGACTCACCGGGTCGTTGCGATACGACTGTTCGAGGATGGAAAACGCCGCCTTGCCCGCAGGATCGCGGAGCACGACGGAATCCGCCTGGACCCGTGCGGTGGCGCGGTCGAATGACACGGTGTTGACGCCCGCTTTCAGGTCGAGTGGCAGTGTTTCACGGACCACGGCGAGGTCGCGGTTGTAGATGGTCAGGGCGGTATCGGCGCTCGTCATGGCGGTGAGCGCACCGGTCAGCAGTAATGTGGTTTTCATGGATTTGTCAGTTGATGGTGATGGATGCCTAATCGATGGAAAGCCGGATGTCATCCGAGTTGCCGCGCAACTCCGGTGCATACATGGCGGACGCCTCGGCCGGGAGGGCCTTGTAGCTGCCCAGGGACTCGGCACGGAGTTGATAGCGCAGCGTGTGGGAGCCTCGCGGTAGGGCGCGGATGAAGAAATCCACCGTCTGGTCGCGCGGTTCCATGTAGGCGGAGAATCCGCCATCGGCTGAAATGTAGCCGCTGAGTGCGTCGAGCGCTTCGAAGCCGGCGGCCTTGGCGTCGGAGAAGATGAGGTATTCGTAGTCGTTTTTGCTTTCGAGGATGAGTTCGACCTCGATGCGGTCGCCGGATTTGACCGAGGCGCCGTCCGCCAAGGGTTCGCGGCGGAAGCGTTCGGCCTGTTGCTTCACGACGAGACCGGCCGCATCTGGGACCTCGGTGGTTTTTTCCAGTTCGATGAGTTTTGAAACCTTGCGGTGCACCTTCACTTCGAGTCCCGCGGCGCGCAGTTTGTCCTCAAGGGTGAATACTTCGAGATAGGCGTTGGCGTAGAGCGTGCCCTTGCCGGATTTCCTCAACTCAACCGCGTGCTTGCCGGTGGTGACGGCATCGCCTGTTAGAACGACCGTGCCGTCGAAGGTGAAGAGATTGTCACGGTTGATGGCGGTCTTGTGCTTTGATTGGCCGTCGATGAGGACTTCGACTTCCATATCGGGAGCATCTTCGCCACTGGCCTTGAAGTATTCCGCGATGGCCTCGATGGCGTAGGCGGTGTCGCGGGTGGATTCCCAGTAGCTGGCGTGCTTGCGGTTGTTGACGAGGTATTTCACCAGCCCGCGGGTGTCGGCGTCCTTGGGTTTCACGGCGGCGAGCAGTTTGAGATACCAGGCGTGGGCCTCGACCTCGCTGCCATACCAGAACCACCAGTAACTGTTGTTTTTCAGCTCGAGGTAGGTCGTCTGGTTCTCGTCGTCGCGTTTGAGGTATTGGGAAATCACGCTCATCACTTCATCACGGCGGGCTTCATCGCCTTTGCGGTGGTGTTCGAGGCCTAACAGACACTTGGCATAGACCGGGAGGTCGAGGCGGTCGCGGTGGAGGAAGGCGAGCATCGGCTCGGAATCGCGTCTGGCCACGCCGAGGATCATGCGGACGAAGGCGTCGGTGGCATCGGTTTTGGATTTTTCGTGACGTCCGTCGCTTTTGACTTTCCTGCCTGCATCGCGGAGCGCCTGGCGTTCGACATATAGTTGCAGGGCGTTGGTCTGTTGCTTCTCGCAGGCTTGCAGCCATGCGATGCCGGACTCGATCATGCGATCCGGGATTTTCGCGCCATTGGCTTTGGCGACCAACAAGCCGTGAACGACGACGGCGGTGGTGTGCGGGAAGGAATACTCGCCGTAGCCGGAGAACCAGCCCCAGCCACCGTCGGAGTTCTGCATCGACATCAGGCGCTCCACGCCTTGGGCGACCATCCTTTCCGTCTCCACTTCATCGAAGACCGGGTTGTTTTGCCATTGCTTCCACTGCGCGGCACGGTCGGCGGCATGGCCGAGTTCCTGCGGGTTGAGGTTGGTGCGCCTGGCCTTCACTTCGGCGAGGTTGATGCCGATTTGCTTGAGCATGTTCTGGCCGATGACGAGCGGGACGAAGCGGTTGAGGGTTTGCTCGGTGCAACCGTGCGGATAACTGGCGAGATAGGGTATCGCATCGACCACGGCTCCGGCGATGGTGGGCGAGAAGCGGACGGTGAGTTTCGATTGGTCCGGGCGGCGTTGTTCCGGGACATCCATCAGGATGCGGGCGCTGTCCTTTTCCGGGTCGACCACCACGCTCCATGCGTCCTGGCGTGACATGCCGTGGACGAGGATCGGGAGTGTGCGTTCGACCGCGTCGCCATCGTCACCGGCGTCGGCTTTCATGCGGATGACGGCTTCGCCTTCCTTGAGGGCCTTCACGCGCCAATCGACGCGGGCTTCCGAGCGGGCGGCGATTTCGACGGTTTGGGATTCGCCATCAATGGCTTGGATGCCGCCATCGAGTTCGAGCGAGACCTTGACGGTTTTGGGAGCATCGTGGTCGTTGTGGACCACGGCGCTGAGCACGGCTTCGTCGCGTTCGACGAGGAAACGCGGTGCCTGCAGGCGGACGAGCAGTTCCTTGGACGTGATGATTTCGGTGGAGCCTTCGCCAACGGTGGTTCCTTTGCCGAGATGCCAGACACGGGCTTTCCAGGTGGTGAGGTTGTCGGGGAAATCGAGCGGGATTTCAGCGCGGCCGTTTTCGTCGGTCTGGATCGAGCCGGACCACTTGAGGAGATCCGCGAAGTCCTTGCGGACGAGGACCGGCGCAGCAACCGCGCCTCCGGGATTGTTAAGGATGGCATCGATGCTATTGCGTGAAACGGCGATGTCGCCACTGCGGAGACCGGCTGTCACGCTATTGGATTCCATCGGAGCGGCGGCGGCCATCGGCATTTCCGCGTCCATTAGCAGACCTTCCTTCATCATCATGCGGCCTGTCTCACGCTGTCCGAAGCCTCCGCCTTGCCCAAATCCCATAGACTGATCGCCAAAGCGTCCGAGCGACTGCATGCCGGCGGCTTTGGGGCGGAGCAGGTTGCCGACGGGGTATGGAACGGAATTGAAATTGCCACGCGGGTAATACGAATTTTTCCAGTTCCAGAAATTCTCGTGGATCGGGCCGATGTTCGATCCGCCGGTGATGGCTTCGAGCGACTTGTCGTAAATCGTGAGGGTGGTGGTGCCGGTGACGGGTTTGCCATCGGCGTCCTTGAGGGTGACGACGAGAGAGGATTTTTCCTGGGGTTTCACCCGCGTTTTGGCGGGTTCCAAAGTGACTTCGATCAACTTGCTGACCGGCGGCAGGAGGATCTGGCGGACGGCGGTATGGACCTGCGCGCCGTGGACGGTGATGCCTTCGAGGAACATGTTGGGCATGTCCTTGAGGGTGAGCGGGACATCGACTTCGAGGCTCTTGCCGTTGAGTTGGATGCGCTCCGCCTCGCGGCCCGCGCCGCCGGCGATGTGGAGGAACAGCCAGACGTGGGCGTTTTCGCGGTCGGAGTTGACGCGGAGTTTCACGGATTCGCCGGGTTGGTATTCCGACTTGTCGGCGACGAGTTCGAGCGGCCCGAAGTTCCAGTTTTTCGGATCGTCGCGCCCCGGGCCGTGGATGTTGAGGATGGTGGCACCCTCAACGGGTTCACTTCCTTTGAATGTCAGGTTCGCGGCGAGGCGGTATTGGCCGGTGGCGGGCGCGGTGAAGCGGTGTTTGATTTGCCCTTCGGCATCGGTGCTGACCGGCCATGATTGGGTTTCGCTTTCGATCACGCGGCCATCCGCATTGATGCCCAATTGATAGAGCTTGAGTGTGCCGGTGGCGCCGACGACCGGTTTTCCGGCGAGTGTGGATGCGGCAATCGTGGCCTCGATCGCATCGCCGGCCTTGGCATGGCCGCGGTCGACCCAGACGGCGACTTCGAACGGCTTGCGGGCGGCGATGACGGAACCGGTGCCGCGTTCCTCGCGGCGTGAGGCATCCACGACGCGGGCCTCGATGGTGTATTTCGCATCCATATCGCCATGGATTTGTTTGGCGGTGGCGGTGTCGATTTCGATTTTCGCGGTGCCGTCTTCGCCGATCGCGACGGTTTTTTTGAGAACGAGTTCATCGGGCGTCCAGCGGTTGTCACCCCACCATGGCGGAGGCGGGGGCATGCAGCCCCAGCGGTCCCACGACGGGTGCCATGAGGCCTCGGTGCCGCACCACCACGCGCCGCGGCCGTAGAGCCAGTCCCAGCGCCAGGCGGGGAACCACGGCTCAGTGACGGACGAACGATTGACGATGATTTCGACCTCGGCCATTCTAACAGGCGAGCCGTGGAAGTAGCTGGCCTTCACGGTCGCGGTGAATTTTTCGCCGAGTTTGACCGGTTCGGTGGGGGCATCGACCTTCACTTCGTATTCGGGCTTGCGGTATTCCTCGGTCCTGAAGGTGGCGTGCGCGGCGATGCGGTCTTTGATTTCGAATTGCGCACGCCAAGCACCCAGCGGGGCGTCTTTGGGGATGATGAATTCGGTTTCGATGGAACCGAATGCGTCTGTCTTGAGGTTTTCGATCTTCAGCGCCTCGTCGCCACGGCCGTTGTGGACGGTGAGGATGCCGGTTTGATTGGCCCAGCGGGAATCATCGGGTTTGTCATAGCCGACGTTGCGGAAATCGAACTTCACATGGACTGTGTCGCCGGGCTTGTAGAGCGGCCGGTCGGTGATGCCGTAAGTGAGGTCGCGGTTGGTGTTTTCCCATGACTCGTCCTGGATGGAAAAGTGCTGGAAGCCGAAGAATGCCGGGCTGCGGCCTTCGGAGCGTGCGATGGCGAGCCATTGGTGGTTGTGATTCCAATCGCCGGGATTGAGCAGTGTTTTGCCGTCGTTGTCGGTGCTCCGGTTGAACTCACTCCACTTGATTTCCATGCGGCGTTGCAGCGGCAGTTTGCGGTCGAGGTAATTCACCTGATAACCGAAGAAGTCGATCTTGGCTTCGGCGACGGGCGCGCCGGATCCGGCATCGGCGAGCCACCATTGGAGTTTGCCGCCGAGCGAGCGCTGGACGAGGACGGAGTCGATGATCCAGACGAGGGTGTGGAATTCGTTGCCGTTGTCGATTTTTCCGGTGACCCACCATGCGCCGCACTTGTCGATGGGGACTTCGATATCGGTGCGCGTGTCGCGGTGCAGGTCACGGGGTTTGAGATGGTATTTCCATGTGGCCGCGGTCTTGCCGATGTATTTGGATTTGTTTTCGCGGACGAGAAGTCCGGCGATTTGGGAGGGATTGACGCGCTGCCAATCGAGTTCGCGCGGGTTGGATTTGAGGTAAGCGACGGTATCGGCGAGCACGGCTTCCATATCCACTGGATCCGCTGTTAGAGAGATGCCGGTGGCGTTGCGGAAGACGAGCGGAAGTTTGGGTTTGGTGCCGGCGGGCACGGTATCGGCGGCATCGAAGCGGCCCCAGTTGCCTGTGATCTGGGCGAGGAGCAGTTTGCGGTGGTGGTGGTTGCCTGGGCCGTGTTTGGCGATGGTTTGTTCGAGGACTCCCCGGGCTTTGTGGTATTGGCGGCGGTTGAGAAAAACCTGGGTGAGCGCATCGCCGGCCTGTTCCTTTTGTTCAAGAATCGAGCGGTAAATAGCGATGAAATGATGCGGCGGCGGAAGTTTGAAGCGGCGGACACCATCGGAGGTTTTCGCGAGGCATTCGTCATCGGCGAGGGTGTCCACTTCGAGGATGCCCTTGGCGCTGTCCGGGTTCTGGCGCTGCCACCAACCGAAGGACGAAAGGGTTTCCTCGCCGAACTGGGATCGGGAAAAGCTGGCGATGACGAGCGTGATGTCGTCGGCGATGGCGGGTTTGATCCGCACTTGTTCGGCGAGTGCGAAGCGCCAGCGTTCGCCGTCGTTTTTGGCGGCCTCCCATGAGGCGGGAACTTCGTAAAGGACGGGGCCGTCGTTTTTCCACGGCGCGCCCTCGGTTCCACCCTCCGGGCCGGGTTCCCCCCACTCCGGGAGGGTGTCGATGGGGGTGAGGGTTTGCATTTTCCATGTCTCACGCTGCTGGAGCACCGAAGCGATCATGTCCCAGGGATCGATGGTGTCCGGCGCGTGGCGAAGCGCCTGCCGAAGGAGTTGCAAGCAGCGGATGTGGTCGCGGTAATCGGTGGTGATGGCCGCGCCTGCGGTGGCTTCCGGGCTGGCATCGGGCCCGCCACGGCGGCCGGGCCACCAATGGCCTTGGCTGCGTTCGAATTCGCCGGCGATGAGGCGGCCATGGTGCGGGGCATTGCGATAAGCGGTGGCGGCGGCGGTCAGGAGGGCGGGGTTTTCAGGTTGCGCGGCGACGGCGTTTTCGACCAGCAGGTCGAATTCCGCCCAAGCGCCCAGTTCGCGCAGTGCCCGGACAGCCGCGTTCAAATCGCTGCCGGAATCCGCATCGCTGACCGACATGAGTTTTCCGGTGTAAAAACCCAGGGTCTCGCGCCAGAGGCCGCGCTTTTGTAGCGAGTCGCGCTCTTTGCGGAGGGTCGCGGCGTCCTGGGCCATGAGGTTGAGGGGAAGAAAGACGGTGAGGCAGAAAAGTGCCAGGGTTTTCATGTCAATGACGATGACACACAAGCCGGACTTTCCTTAGAAGAAAAATCACCGGGAGAGTGATGAGATCAAGCCAGCCGGGAAAGGCTGCACCAGTTGGAATCCCGCTCCGCATTTCCTGCCACAACACCTGCGCGGTTTTGCGCAGGCGATGCGGAGTCGGCTCCGGACAGGAATGCCATCTTTCCCGGGCCGATGGCAGCGCCCAAGCAACCGAACCTCGTTTCAGTCACGACCATCAATGCGGATGGCTCGCGGTATTTTCTGCATCCGTCGGATGTGCGCGGGCGCTGGAACATCACGCGGAGGCTGGTGGGCGTGCTGCTCATCGCGATTTACGTGCTGCTGCCGTGGATTCCGATCAACGGGGCGCCAGCCGTGTTTTTGGATGTGGAAAACCGGATGTTCCACCTCTTCGGGCTGACGCTGGTTCCGCAGGACCTGTGGGTGATGTTTTTCGCGGTCAGCGGGCTGGGCTTCGGCCTGTTTTTCGTCACCTCGCTGCTTGGCCGGATCTGGTGCGGCTGGGCCTGTCCCTACACCGTGTTTCTCGATCACGTTTACCGCCGCATCGAACGCTGGATCGAGGGCGACGCGCCGGCTCGCCGGGCACTTGCCGAGGCTCCATGGACTGCCGGGAAAATCTTCAAGCGGGTGGTGAAACATCTCGCCTACGTGCTGGTGGCGGCGGCCATCGCGCATGTGTTCCTGTCCTACTTCGTCTCGCTGAGGCGGCTCTATGGTTTCATGCAGGAAGGCCCGATGCAGCACCTCACCGCCTTCGGCATCGTCGCCTTCCTGACACTCGTGCTGTGGTTCTGCTTCGGTTATTTCCGCGAGCAGTTCTGCATCATCATGTGCCCATACGGCCGCCTTCAAAGCGCGCTCACCGACGACGATACGATCAACGTCGGTTACGACGTGAATCGCGGCGAACCGCGCGGCGCGAAGGGCAAGGTGGAGGGCGACTGCATCGACTGCCGCCGCTGCGTCAACGTCTGCCCGACCGGCATCGACATCCGCAACGGACTGCAGCTCGAATGCATCGGCTGCACCGCGTGCATCGACGCCTGCGACGACGTGATGGTGAAGATCGGCCGCCCGAAGGGGCTGATCCGTTATGATTCATTCAATGGTTTCGCCGGAAAGGCGCGCCGTATCCTGCGGCCGCGGATCTATGCCTACTGCGGGCTGGCCGCGCTGGGCCTTCTGGCACTGGCGTTGGTGGCCACCAAGAAGGCACGGCCTTACAATGCCACGATTTCGCGTGTCGGAGGCACCGGGTTTTACAGCGATGCCCAGTCCGTTCGGAACATCTACAAGGTGCGTTTCATCAACAAGCGCAACCAGACGGCCACCGTGACCATCCGTTTGGGCGATGGAACACCCGCCGGCTACGAACTGAGCGGCGCGGAGCAGACCTTCACGGTGAACGCGCACGACGAGATGTCGCGCACCTGCGTGGTGATCGCCCCTGCCGCCGCCTATGCGGGTCCGGCCGATGTCGTGCTCGCCATCCACGCCGATCCCGGCGATGTGGCTTTGGAAAAGACCGTCCGATTCCTGGGCCCGAACCCTTCCTCATTGCAAACCGACAACCCATCAGAACAGCCATGAAAAAAACCACCGAATTGCTCGCCCGTCATCCCTGGATCTATGTGCTGCTTGCATTCGTCCTGCTCATCACCGCCTGGTCCACGCTCATCACCATCGCCGCGAAGCATTCTCCGCAGGTGATCGAGGTGAAGAGGTGAGATCATTGATTGTTGAATACCCGGAATTGATAATTAAATGACAACGTTTGCCGCATTGGTTGCCGGGTTGGCCACTAGCCTGCATTGCGCGGGCATGTGCGGGCCGATCGCTTGCGGGCTGGGCACGCTGGCGAAAACCGAGGGCGAGCGGCTGACCGCCGCCTCGCTCTATCATGGGACGAGGCTTGTGTCCTACGCCCTGATTGGCGCGGTGTGCGGGGCGATCGGCCGCCAGCCATTGGCTTGGTTTTTCGATTCGCCCGCAGTATTGCTGCCGTGGGTGTTGGTGGCGGTCTTGCTGATGATGGCCTTCGGCTGGGACAAGAAGGTGCCGCGTCCGGCGCTGTTCAACCGCGTCACTGCGCGTGCGAGGCTCAAGGCGGGTGGTTTCTCGGCTTACGGTGGGGCCACGGCGATGGGCCTGCTCACGCCGTTGCTGCCCTGCGGGCCGCTTTATCTCGTGTTCGGTGCGGCCTTGCTGGCGGGCTCCGCGGCCAAGGGGTCGGAGTTCACCCTTGCCTTCGGCTTGGGTACCGTGCCGCTGCTGTGGCTGGCGCAGCACTCGTTCCACCGTATCCGCGCCAAGCTCACGCCTCGCAACATGGGCCGGCTGCGCCGCGGACTGGCCTTCGCCACCGCGCTCATGCTCATGTGGCGGCTCCACGGCACCATCCCGGTGCAATATTTCGGCGGCAAACCCGCTGAAAAGGAGGAACTGCCGTCCTGCTGCCATTGATGCCATGGGTTAAAGCCCGGGCCGAATTCAGTCTTTGGCAGATCACCAAGCCTGGCTGCCCGAATGCCCGCCTATGCCGCACCGGAGGCGATCTTTTTCCGCCGGGTATGGCGGAGGCTTGTAGCGGCGGACCATGACCGCCGGGGCCGGGCCGGCGGAGGCTTTTAGCGGCGGTCTATGACCGCCGGGGCCAATGGCAAGCGCGAGCCATCTGCGGAATCAAGATCATGGCAGCTCGCAGCTCGTACGCACCACGCTCACAGAGCGCCGCTACAATCGACGCAGCCACCTGCATGTTTCACAAACTCCGGCTGCCGACTTCCCCGGTGATTTCCGCGATGAACTGATCCAGCGGCTTGGTGCCCAGATCGTCCTTGTCGCGGTGGCGGACGGAGACGGTGCCCTCCTCGGCCTCGCGCTGGCCGATGACGAGCATGTAGGGGATGCGGTTGAGGCGGGCGTTGCGGATTTTGGCACCGATCTTGTCGCTGCTCTGGTCCACGGTCAGCCGAATGCCGGCGTCGGCGAGCCTGGCGGCGGCGGTTTTGGCGAACTCGATGGATTTTTCCGAAATGGGAAGGATGCGTACCTGTTCCGGTGCGAGCCAAGCTGGGAACTTGCCTTCGAAGTGCTCGATCAGCAGCCCGGTGAAGCGCTCCATCGAGCCGAACGGCGCGCGGTGGATCATCACCGGCACGTGCGGCTGGTTGTCCGCGCCGACATAGGAGAGCTTGAACCTGACAGGCAGGTTGTAGTCCACCTGCACGGTGCCGAGCTGCCAGTCACGGCCGATGACGTCTTTCACGACGAAGTCGATTTTCGGCCCGTAGAAAGCGGCCTCGCCGATCTCCTCGGTGTATTCGACGCCGAGTGTCTGCACGGCCTCGCGCAGGGCGGCTTCCGCCTTGTCCCAGTTTTCGGGCGAGCCGACGTATTTGTCGCTCTCCGGATCGCGCAGTGAGAGGCGCACGCGGTATTCGTGCATGCCGAGCGTGCTGAGGACTTTTTTCACCAGGTCAAGGCAGCCGGTCACCTCTGCGGCCACTTGCTCCGGGGTGCAGAACAGGTGGGCATCGTCCTGGGTAAAGCCGCGGACGCGGGTCATGCCGCCGAGTTCGCCGGATTGCTCCCAGCGGTAAACCGTGCCGAACTCCGCGAGGCGGATTGGCAGGTCGCGGTAGGAATGGTGGTCGCTCGCGAAGATCCGGATGTGGTGCGGGCAGTTCATCGGCTTGAGCAGGTAGCCTTCGTAGGTGCCCTCGCTCAGGCCGTTGACCAGATCGGCGCAGCCGGTGTCCTCATCGGCAAGTTTTTCCAACACATCGCGCTCCGGAATGGCCGGATACTGGCTTTCCTGATAGTAGGGGAGATGGCCGGAAGTGCGGTAGAGGTCGAGCTTGCCGATGTGCGGGGTGAATACCTGTGAGTAGCCCTGCTTGTCGAGTTCCTCGGTGATGAAGTCCTGCAAGGCGCGTCTGACAAGCGCACCCTTCGGTTTCCACAAAACCAGCCCCTGGCCGACCATCTCATCGATGTGGAACAGCCCCAGCTCGCGGCCGAGGCGGCGGTGGTCGCGTTTCTTCGCCTCCTCCAGCCGGTTGAGGTGTTCTTCCAACAGTTCCTTGTTCTCGAAGGCGGTGCCGTAAAGCCGCTGGAGTTGTCCCTTCGACTCATCGCCCATGTAGAAGGAAGAGGAAACCGACATCAGCTTCACGTTCTTGCACTTGGCGGTGTAGCCGACGTGTGGTCCGGCGCAGAGGTCGATGAACTCGCCATTCTGGTAACATGAGATCTCCTCGCCCTCGGGGATCTTGTCGATGAGGTCGAGCTTGAAACGCGACGGATTTCCCGGCCGGTCGGAGAGCCCGCCGAGGCGGCCGCTTTCGGCCATCGCCCTGGCCTCGTCGCGCGAGATCACCTTGCGCTCGAACTTCTGGTTGTCCTTGGCGATTTTCTTCATCTCCGTCTCGATTTTTTCGAAATCTTCGGGAGTGATCCGGTGCTTCATGTCGAAGTCGTAATAGAAACCGTTCTCGATCGGCGGGCCATAGGCGAACTGGGCGTCTGGCCAGATACGAAGGATGGCCGTGGCCATGACGTGGGCGCAGGAATGGCGGAGCCGCTCCAGATCGGTCATCTGCTGGCGTTCATCGAGGGTCTTGCGTTCGTTCATGGCAGGCGGAGGGAAACCCCGCAGCGGCGTATTGTTCAATCCGAATTCCAGTATCGGGGCAAAAAGCGGTGGGGGATTCCCCGTGGTTTGCGAGTTTCCAGCCAGCCTGGCCGGAAAACATTGCGGCAGTCCGGTGAGCGGGGCGCTCAGTCCGTATCGCGCGGGATTTTCGCCAGCACGATGCGGAATCCATAGTAGATGTCGCGGTAGTCGGGGGGCACGGCGTTGCGTGATCCGGAGTAGAGGTTTTCCGGCTGGTAGGTGTTCCAGCCGCCGCCGCGCAGCACGCCGAGCATGTTGTTGCCGAGGCGTGAGTATTCGTCGTCCACCCATTCCTGAACATTGCCGCTGAGGTCATGGATGCCGAGCGGGTTTTCGGTGAATGATCCGACCGGGGCAGTGAATGGATAGCCGTCCTCGTATCCCGGGATGGTGCGGTCCAAGGGGATGGCACCGGCGCTGGCAGCGCTGTCGTCCGCGAAGTTGCCGGGTGCATCCCGCGGCGGCCAGGCGATGCCCCATGGAAAGACCTGCCGCTTGCGCGCGTCGCGCCAGCCGGGGCTGATGCCGCCCTCGTCTTCCAGTCCCACAAGCATGCTCCATTCGAGGTCGGTGGGCAGCCGGTATTGGTGGGTGGAGCTGATGCGTTCCTGCTCGCGTTCGCGGCGGTTGAGCCAATCGCAGAAGGCCCGCGCGTCCTTGCGGGAAACATTGATCACCGGGTGGTCCGGCTCCTGGGCGAAAGGCGGCGGCGGCGGCGGGCGGCGGCCGGTCTCGGTGACAAACAGCGCGAAATCGCTCAGTCGCGTTTCCCAAGCCGATGCCATCAGGTCCGGATTTACCGGGACGAAGCGCATTTTGATGCCGTTTTCCCATGGGCGGCCGAAAACGACGCTCTCGTTTTTCTGCAGCTTGAGGTTTTCGCGCAAGCTGCCGCCCTCGCCAAGCTTGAGTGTCTTGGTGAGAGGTTTGTAGCCTTGGAGCACGAGAAGCAGCTTGAGGTTGCCGGGTTTGAGAGCCATCAGGTCGAGCGGACTGTCGGTGGTGCCCACGTATTGGCCGTTGAGATAAACCTCGGCACCGGCGGGATCGCTGGTGAGAGTGAGACTGCCTGGATTGAAGCGCCTGACTACGATGCGGAACGGTTTGAGCTGGGCCTGGAGCGCGTGGCTGCCGACTGACGGATGATCGAAATCCTCCTCGCGGTGCGCCTGCAGTTCGAACTCCTCGGTCAGCCGTCCTTCCTGGATCGCTGCGGTGCGCAACCACTGGCAGAAGGCCTCGGCACCGTGCGCGGTGACGAGCATCGCATTCACCGGGGTGCCGCCATGGGAATATGACAGCGATTCGGTCTCGCCACCGGCTGCGGCACCGCCGTCTGCGATGAATTCCTCCCACGAGGCACGGTCCACAAAACCCTCGCTGACATGATGGTTTTCCACCGGCTGGTAGCGGTTGCCAAAGTGGTCTTCCCACCACTCGCCGGTCACCGGTGGTTGGAACGGTTTCATGGAAACGGGGATCACCATCGGCTCGTTAGCGGCAGCCAGGCCGATGCGTTCACGGATCGTGGTGTCCTGGTAGTTCTTTTTGCGAAGCGTGAAGACCACCTCGGTGCCCATCTCGGCGGTGAGCGTGGGAGTGGGCGTGGTGCCGATGAGCAAACCCTGGGGATCGATCACATCGGCCCCTTCCGGTGTGCTGAAGATCCGGAACTGGCCGATGGCCGGTGGCGGATCCTGATGCATGGTGAAGGGAGGGGATGAGAACCAGCCGGCATCGGCCGCCACCTGCCACATCGCCCAGCCGGAAAACCCGGTGAGCGCCACTGTGGCGGCCCATACCAGTGCGGTGCTGCGGCGGCCCCGCTGGCCTTTGCCGATGCGGCGCAGTGCCTCCGCGAGTTGTCCCGCGGTGGTGATGATGCGGTGGGAAATGCGTGGTTCGCAGACATCGCAGATCACGCGGTTGAGTTCCAGCCATGGCCGCCGTTCGGCACCCTGCGGCATCTCGTCGGGCAGTTCCGGGAAATTCATCCGGTCCTTGCCGGTCGCCATCTCATAGAGCACCTTGCCCAGGCTGTAGATGTCCGCCTGCGCCGAGCCCGGGCCCTCCGGCGGCACGAATCCCTCGGTGCCAACGAATGTTCGCTGGCCGCGGGCCGCCACCAGGCCGATGTCGGCCAGCTTTGCCCGGCCATTGACGAAGATGATGTTGGACGGCTTGACGTCGCGGTGTGCGAGCCCGTGCTGGTGCAGGTGATCGAGAGCCTCGGCCAGGCGCAGCCCCACGTCGAGGCACTCGGCGGTGTTCCAGCGTTCGATGCTGGCGCGCGGATGGTCGGCGCGCAGCGTGCGGGGTTCATATTCCACCGGATTGATCTCTCGGCCGCCGTTGACGTCGTCGCCGAGCTCCATCACATAGTAGTAAAAAGAGACGCCGTCCGGGCTGCGGCCCACGTGCAGAATATTGACCAGTGCTGGGTGATCGCGCGAGATCGGCTCGAACTTCAGGATGCCCTCGAATTCGCGCTCGAAACCGCGCTCGTCCTCGAAGTCCTGCCGCCACACCACCTTGACGGCGCGCAGGGCACCGGTCACGCCCCGCGCCAGCCAGACCTCGCCGTAGGCACCGCCGCCGATCTTGCGGAGAACCTCATGGTCCGGAATACTGGGGAAGGGGCGCGTTTCAGCCGGCATCGTTCTGTTCCTCGAGTTTTGCCAACTCGCGTTTGAGCACGGCACCCACCCGGTGTTTGGCCAGATAAACCTGTGCCATGCTGACGTTGAGTTTTTCACGCACGCGGGCGGCATCCCACTGCTTGACCACGTAACAATCGAATATCTGGTATTGTTTCGGCGAGACTTGGGCCTTCACCCGGGCCAGCGCGGCATCGGCGAGGTTTTTCTTCCACTCCACGTCCCACAGGCGTGAGAGCAGGTCGCCCTCAGGGTCCTCGACGCGGTCGATCACCGCGGTCTTGCGGTCGTTTTCCCAATCGCCACCGGTCATGGCGGTATCCTTCCTGCGCTTTCGAAACTGGTCGTTGATGCGCCAGCGGGTCATGTTCATCAGCCAGGTTTTGAAGGATCCCTGCTTGGGGTCGTAGAGGTTTTTTTTGCTTTGTTTGGCGATGGAGAGAATCGTTTCCTGCACGCAGTCGAAGGCTTCCTCGTTGCGCAGCCCGGCCTTGATGGCCACCGAGTAGATGAGCCGCCAGTAGGTTTGGTAAAATTCGTCCCAAGTCCGCTGGTCCTCCCAGTTCTCCAAACGCGCAATCAGGCTCTTGCGTGTTTTCGCAAATGCATGCTGCAGCGCTTCGTCGCGGCCCTCGTCTTTTTCCTCGTCGTCGATTGACATCGCCATTTCCTTAAACCATTCCGGCCCGGCTGTCTTTCACGGAATCCGGAATTTCTCAACTCTTTGGCAATCAATGGTAAAAAATCGCTCAAGGATTCCGAATCATCGAGGAACGTGAATTTTCGCCTTTTGAATTCACAAACTGCCGATGGGTTTATCCGCGAAAACCAGCCCCATTGAAGGGATGCTGTTTTACCGTGACCGGTTGTCCGGCAGGTACCAGGGCGGGTTTTTCTCGATTTGCTCGCGCAGTGCGGGGAAGGCTTCCCCCATCTGCTTTTCGATATGCGGCCAGACCACGATCATCTGCATTTGCAAGGCGATGAAGAGACCGGGCACGTATACGGCGATCTTTGCGGGATGCAGCGGGGCGGATTCGAGCCGGTGGCCGCCGGCCATGTCCCACAATGGCTTGCCAAGGCGGCGGGTGGTGAAGAAGGCCATCAGTTGGCAGAGCAGCGCAAGGATGCCCCAGCCGAGGCCGATGCCGAGGAAAAGCACGCGCATCGAGCGCCGCGTGGCCGCGCCGAGCGCGAGCGGCGAGCCGTCGTCGTTGCGCACGTGGATGCCGAGCAGCCACTTGCCGGGAGTGGTGCCGAAGCGGTGCAGCAGGAATGCCTCGAGGGCGAACCACGGCAGATATTGCAGCAGGATGAGCCAGACGTTTTCGAGGACTGCGCCGATGTCTCGGCCGGCGGCCCACATGCCGAGCCACCAGAAGCCGGAGTAGAGATAAAGATCGAACCAGCGCGCCCAGAAGCGGCGGATGAGGTGGGGCGGGGATGACGGCGGCTGCCGGGGCAGGGGAGGGGGCGGCTCGCTCGCGGTTTCCGCTGCCGGGGCGGGCGGCTCGCCGGGTATTTCAAACTCGCGCGCGAACAGGGGAATCTCCGCAAGCGGCCGCCAATCGGGCAGTCCCTCATGCCATGCCGGGGATTCGCCGGTAAGCACACCGGCACGTATTCTCGAGCGCACCTCGAAATCGGGCAGCGGCCCGGATTTTTCGCCGTTTTTGATGATCCAGACGTCCATGTGATGGTTCAGAGGTTGCGCAGGGATTTGGCGGCATCGCTGCGCGCGGCGAAAAACGCCGGGACCAGCGCGGCCAGCGAGCAGAGGACAAAGGCGAGCAGGCCGATCACCGCCTGTTCAAGCGGGTTGTTGTGAGCGGGCAGCACGCCAAAACCGGTGAACGAGGCCGCGAATGGGTCGAATCCCAGTGTCCGGAACAGGCCTTGGATGGGGCCGCGGAAATGAATCACCACGCGCCCGAGGCCGACGCCGAGCACCGCGCCGCCGAGGCCGAGGATCATACCCTGATAGAGAAACACCCGCACGATCTGTCCCGGTGCCGCGCCGAGCGCCTTCATCACGCCGATCTCGCGCCGCTTCTGGATTGTCACGGTGAACATCACCGCCATCATCGAGAAGGCGCTCACCAGCACAATGAAAGACAAAGCGAAATACATCATCACGCGCTGCTGGTTGATGAGGGCGAAAAAGGTCCGGTATTGATCGCCCCAGGTGAGCAGCGACCAATCCGGGCCGACTATCCTCCTCGCGGCCGTGGCCACCTCCTCGGCGGCATAGGCGTCGTCGAGTCGCAGCGCGATGCCCTGCACCGCCTCGCCCAGGCCGGCGAGATCCTGCGCCAGTGGCAGCGGCACGAAGATGTCCGGCGTCACCGCCATCTGCGATGCCTGGTAGACGCCTGTCACCAGCGCTTCCTTCGGCAGCACGACCTGCCGCAGGCCTTTCAGCGCCTCACCGTCCATTTTTTCCACGTCGGTCGTGTCGATCCCGGTGATCAGGCGGGTGATCTCATCAGCGCCTTCGGCATCGAAAAAGTAACAACCCTGTTTCTCGTCCTTTTCGCCCGCTTCCATGGCGATCAACAGGCTGTCGAGCAGCTCGCGCTCGGGGTCGCGCAGGTCGCCCGCCCGCAGGCCGTCGAGTTTCTGATAGATTCCAAGCAGCGTGTCGATTGCCACGCCGCGGCGTCCGTCCACCTCCTGCCATGCTGCGGCGAGTTGTGTTTTTACGGTGCTCCATGTTTCCGCGAAGCGCTCGCGCAGCGGTGGTTGTTCGGTGAGCTTGTAGGCGCGCATGACCTCCTCGAAGTTGCGCGTCGAATAGAGCCGCACCGTGTCGCCCGGGCGCAGATGGAGCTGCCCGGCGAGGATCGAGGAAATGACCGCGCGGTCGTCGATGCCAAGGTCGGCGGTGGAGTCCGGGAAATTCTCCAGATCGAGCATCTGGCGGATGCCCTCGACCTGCGCGGGGTCCGCGGTGTCGATGCCGCGGAACATCACCGGACGCTGCCACGATTCCACATCGATGATCACGTTATCGGTGACGTATGCGGTGGCCGTCTCGACGCGTGGCAGGCTGGTTGCCAGTTCGGCCGCATCTTCCCAGCGATTGAGCGGCAGGGTCCCCATGCCGCCCGGGCTGTGTTCCATCAGGATGTGCGGTGTGAAGCCGAGCAGCCGCGCCTTCACATCGCGCTCAAGACCGGCGTAAACCGCCATCACCACCACCAGCACCAGCACGCCGAGCATCACCCCGATCAACGAGATGAGCGTGAAGGAAGACAGCATGGCCCGCCGCGGATTGAGGTAGCGGCGGGCAAGGAGGAGGCTGAAGGAGCGGCGCTTGATGCGTGCTTGCTAAACGCCAGGCAGCCCATCTGCAAGCGCCTAGGAATTTATTGAGACGCCGTGTCACGGCGTGATTTCCTTCTGCTGCGATTCCAGTTTGAGACATCCCGAAAAAGCGTCCCTGCCTTGGAACATCAACGATTACGGTTCCCGGTGCCCAAGTCGTCCGATGGCCGTGAAAAATTATGTAAAAAACTTCTTTGCAAATGCGGAATCGAGGTCAGCTTTCCCGCGTTCGGCGATACTTAGGTATGCTGAATCAGTTGTTGCCGAGCCGGGTTTACATCCGGTCCTGGTCTCCGGGGGGAAGCCAGGTCGATGCACCCAGTGCCGGCTCAACTGTCAAACAGCGCGCGTTGTGATCTCCGGGGGGAAATCCAACGCGCGCTTTTTTTATTCTGTCATCCGAAACTCGCAAAGGCACGGAAAGTTGACAAAGTTCACAAATGCGATCAGGATTGGGCCTGATTTGGGATTTCAATCAGGCCTGCGGAGGGTGTTTGACGGGGGGCGCGCCTGAGAATCAATGTCCGCTGAGGTAGCGCTCGGCTTCGAGGGCGGCGGCACAGCCCTGGCCGGCGGCGGTGATGGCTTGGCGGTAATAATGGTCGGCCACGTCGCCGGCGGCGAAAAGCCCCGGAGTCCGGGTGGCGGTGCGGCCGGGTTTCTGGATGATGTAGCCGTTTTCATCGGTCTCGACGAGGTTGCCGAGGAAGCCGCTGTTGGGGATGTGGCCGATGGCGACGAAGACGCAGGCGACTTCGAGTTCGGAGTCTTCCTTGGTTTGCAGGTTGTGCAGTTTGACGGCGCGCATTTCGCCTTTGTCGTCGGCGAGGTATTCGGTGACGACGGAATTCCAGACAGGCTCGATCTTCGGGTTGTCGAGCACGCGTTCGGCCATGATTTTGGAGGCGCGCAGTTCGTCGCGGCGGTGGATGAGATAGACCTTGCTGGCGAAGCGGGTGAGGAAATCGGCTTCCTCGCAGGCGCTGTCGCCACCACCGATCACGCAGACCGGGACGTCACGGTAGAATGCGCCATCGCAAGTGGCGCACGACGTGAGTCCGTGGCCGATGAGTTTTTCTTCCCCGGGCAGGCCGAGGTGGCGGGGTGTGGCACCGGTGGCGGCGATCACGGTTTTGGCGTGATGGGCTTCGCCGCCGGCCTTGAGGAGGAAGCTGCCATCATCGCGGCGTTCGATGGAATCCACCTTGGCCCAGGCGACGCGCGCGCCGAATTTTTCCGCCTGCTGCTGCATGCGCGTCATCAGCTCCGGACCCATGATGCCATCGGGGAAGCCGGGGAAATTCTCGACTTCGGTGGTGGTGGTGAGTTGTCCGCCGGGCTGGGTGCCGGTGAGCATGAGCGGGCGGAGATTGGCGCGGGCGGTGTAGATGGCGGCGGTGTAGCCGGCGCAGCCGGCGCCGATGATGATGACGTTTTCCATGGGTGGTTGCGATAATTTGTTGCGCGGAGTATTCCGGCGGATGCGTGGTGGAGTCAATCACCGTGGGTGGTGGAATGGATCAGGCCCGCAAGCAATGATGAGCTGCTCTTTTGGCAAAATTTGGCAAAAGAGGCCTGCGTGATGCTTCCGCATGCAATTCAGGCAATCCCGGATGGTCGGCGGGCCTTGGGGGCGATGGCCCAGGTTTCCCCAGGTGCCACCGCAAACGGCTGGTGATGGCGCACCAGCACCTCGAATGGCGCTGTGTCGGGTGATTGGCAATGCAGGGTCACATCGAGGTATGCGCCTTGGAAGGCGATGCGGGTGACGGTGCCGGCAAGCGCCTCGCCGCCGGACGGACGCACGAGTTCGAGGTCTTCCGGTCGCACCCAGACGCCGATGCCGGGTTGCTCGCTGGGTCCGGGCGGGCCGACGTGGCAGTGGATGCGCGCGCCGCTCGGATGCGGCAGGCTGCGGATGGGCAGGAAATTGCAGGTGCCGAAAAACGAGGCGACGTAGGAATTGGCCGGCGCGTAATAGACTTCGGGCGCCGCGCCCACCTGCTGCACGCGGCCTTGTTTCAGGACCACAATGCGGTCGGCGATGGAAAGTGCGTCGCCGGTGTCGTGGGTGACGAGCAGGGCGGTGGCACCGCGTTGCTTCAGGATCTGCTGGGTCTCGTCGCGCACGCTGTGGCGCAGTCTGGCGTCGAGGCTGCTGAACGGTTCGTCCAATAGCAGCACGCGCGGGTTCGGTGCCAGTGCGCGGGCGAGCGCGACGCGTTGGCGTTCGCCGCCGGACAGCTCATGAGGATAGCGCGCGCCCATGCCGGACAGACCCACCAATTCGAGCAACGGCATAATCGCGGCCGTTCGCTCGCCGCGCGGCAGCTGGCGGAGGCCGAAGGCGATGTTTTTTTCCACTGTGAGATGGGGAAACAAGGCGTGGTTTTGAAACACGAGGCCGATCCCGCGCCGTTCGGGCGGGGTGACGCCGCGCGGGCTGGAGAGGAGCGCGCCGTCGAGGGCGATTTCCCCGGCGTCCGGGTGTTCGAGGCCGGCGATGAGGCGCAGCAGGGTGGATTTGCCACTGCCGCTTTCGCCGACGAGTGCGAGCAACTTGCCTTTCGGGAGATCGAAGGAAACATCCTCCACCGCCGCCCGGTCGCTGCGGCGGTAGCGCTTGGTGAGATTTCTGGTGGAGAGGCGGATCATCGGATGCGGATCATGCGGGTGAGCGGAATCAGGCCGGCGAGGCACACCAGCACCATGAGCAGGCCGGGCACGGAAGCTTCCGGCATGCGCGATTCGGCAGCCAGCCGATAGGTGCGGGTGGCGAGCGTTTCAAAGTCGAATGGCCGGAGCACCAGCGTGAGGGTGAGTTCCTTGAAGACATCCACGAACGCGAGGATTGCGCCGGTGACGATGGCCGGCCGGATCAGCGGCAGATCGATGGTGGCCAGCGCTTGCAAAGGCCCGGCGCCGAGCGTGCGGGCGGCGTGGTGGAGCGTGCCGGAGACCCGTTCGAGCGCCGCTGCGCCGGGTTGGATCGCCACCGCGAGAAAGCGGATGAAATACGCCAGCAGCAGACCGAACACCGAGGCGCTCAACGCCACACCTGCGAAGCCCGGACGCGCCGCCAGCCAGGAAACCACCGCCGCCACACCCACCGCCACCAGCGCGCTGGGCAGCACATAACCGAGCAGGCCGATGCGCTGGGCAAGCAGCAGCCCGCCACCGGAAAATGCACGCCGCCCGGCCACCAGCACCACCGCGCCGAGAGTGATGAACAGGGCTGCCGCCGCCGCCAGCCCCACCGAATGCAGCGTGGCGACCAGGTTTCCGGACCAATCGATGCGTTCGAACGACTGCACCGCCCAGCGTCCCATGCGCCAGCCGGGAATGAGAAAACCGGGCAGCAGCGGCAGCAGGCACAGCGACCATGCCAGCAGCACGCCGCCGGGCCCGCAGTGCCTGCGGGAGAGTGGTTGGGTGGAGGGATCCGCGGCGAAGCGCCGACGGCCGCGTTGCCAACGCTCGGCTCCCACCAGCAGCAACACCAATACCATCAACACCAGTGCCAGCCGCATCGCCGCGCCCGCGTGGCCCTCGCCCCAGGCGCGGAAAATCCCCGGAGTGAGCGGCGTGAGACCGAACGCGGTGACCACCCCGTAATCGTTCATCGTTTCCATCGCCACCAAGCTGGCCCCGGCCGCGATCGCCGGCCGCGCCATCGGCATCGCCACCTGCATGAACCCGCGCAGCGGCGTGGCCCCGAGCATCCGCGCCGCCTCCAAGGGGGCCGCCGCCTCGCGCGCAAACACCGCCCGACAGGTGAGATACGCATACGGAAACAAGGTGGAGGCCAGAATCCCGACCGCGAACACCCACGGCGAGACTTTCTGCACCATCAGGAACGCATCGATGCCGAAACGCTGCCGCACCCATACGTAAAATGGAACCAGCCCTTCCGAGAGATCAATGTAGGCCACCGCCGCCACGAATCCCGGCATCGCCAAAGGCAGCAGCAAGGCCCACTCGAAGATCTTGCGACCCGGGAAATCGTTCACCGAGACCTGCCATGCGGCCGGCAACCCAAACAGGATTGCCAGCGCCGTGACAGACGCAACCAGAGCCAACGATTGCCAGACATGCCCGCCGAGTCGCGGCCATACCAACTCCTGCCATGCCTCACCGGCGGGCATCAGCGCGCGCAGAAGCACCACCGCCACCGGCAGCAGGACCACCACTGCGGGCAGCCACACCAGCGCCTTGGCCGGCAGGAAGTGGATCGGGCGCGTTGGCATCGGCCTCCGGTCTTACTTCCAACCGGCCGCGTCGAACAAGCGCTGTGCCTTCAGTTGGGACTCTCCCATCGTGGGAAACGTGGTGGTATCGATCTTGAAATCGCCCCACTTCGCATGGTGCGGGTTCAGGCTGGTGTCCATTGAGAGCGGATGTTCGTGGCTGCCCTTGGCGAGGGTCGCCTGCACTTCGGGTGAAACGAGGAATTCGAGATACTTGCGTGCGTTTTCCACATTCTTCGCATGCTTGACCACACTGGCCGCACTCACGTTCACGTGGGTGCCGCGTCCGTCCTGGTTGGGAAAGACCACCCGCATCTTCGCGGCCGCGCGGCGCTCGGCGGGATCGGGTGAGTCAAGCAACAGCCCGAGATAATAGGTATTGGATATGCAGACATCCGCCAGCCCCGCGGCGCAGGCCTTGATCTGGTCGCGATCACCACCTTGCGGCGGGCGCGCCATGTTTGCAGACACGCCCTTCGCCCATACCCTTGCTTTTTCCTCGCCCAGCGCGCTCACCATTGAGGCCATCAACGATTGGTTGTAGCTGTTGGTGGAGGATCTCACCAGCAGTCGGCCGCGCCACTGCGGCTTGGCAAGATCCTCGTAATTTTTGATTTCACCCGGTTTCACACGATCCGCCGCCACCATGATGACCCGCGCCCGCAGCGTGTAGGGATACCAGAAACCCTCCGGATCGCGCAGTGCCGCGGGTGTGGCCTGGGCGAGCGCTTTCGATTGCACCGCCTGCAAGAGGCCGTCCTGCCGTGCCCGCTGCATGCGGCCGGCATCCACCGTCACCAGCAAGTCCGCAGGGCTGTTGGCACCCTCCGATTTCAGCCGCTCGATCAATTGATCCGCCTCGGCATTCACCACCTTGACCTCGATCCCGGTTTTTTCGGTGAACAGGCGGTTCACCTGCTGGTCCACTTCGTAGTGGCGGTGCGAGTAGATGTTCAAAACCTCCCCGGCCGAAGCCGGCAGGAAAAGGGCGGTTGTAACCAGACAGACAGAGAGGTGCTTGTTGCGAATCATTCTCATCAGGCGCAAATCTGCCTCGCTTGCTCCATCCCGCAAGTGCAAATGCGGCCATGTGCGGCTTGCAGTGGTGGGCGGCGCGTCCATGCCGGCGGCGATTTCGCATGACCGTCCGCGTGCTGGAAATGCGCTTTGGCGAAACGGCCAAACGCCTCATGCGGGTGGCGGTGATATTTTTCGCGGCACGGGGATTGTCGCGCTGGGGGGCAGGTGGGTATGCTGGCAGGGCGGCAACGCCATGGCCCAGATTTCCAAGGAAAACATCGAGCAGGTTCTCAGCGCGACGGATATCGTCGATCTGGTGAACTCGTATGTGCCGTTGAAGCGGGCGGGCACGCAGTTCCGCGCGAATTGCCCGTTCCACAACGAGAAGTCGCCGTCGTTCTACGTGAACCCGGCGCGGCAGAGTTTCCACTGCTTCGGCTGTGGCAAGGGTGGCGATGCGATCTCGTTCGTGCGCGATTACGAGAACCTGCCCTTCGTCGAGGCGGTGCGGAGGCTGGCGCAGCGTGCCGGTGTGCAGGTGCGTGAGGAGGAAGTGGACCCGGAGGAGGAACGCCGCCGCCGCGGCAAGGGACGCTTGCTCGACTTGCACCGCGAGGCATCGGCGTTTTTTCATCAACAGCTGCTCACCGCGCCCGAGGCGGAGCACGCGCGGGCCTACATCAAGTCGCGAGGCTTCGGCCGCGAAATGGCCGTCAACTGGCAGGTCGGCTGGATGCCGGAAAACGCGCGGGTTTTTCTCGATTGGGCGCGCGAAAGGAAATTCAGCGGCCGCGAGCTGGTGGACTCCGGCATTTGCTACCTGCGCGAGGAGGGAAACCCGAAATCCGGCATCCGCGTGCGCTTCCGTGACCGCCTGATGTTTCCGATCCGCAACGAGATCGGCGACGTGATCGCCTTCAGCGGCCGGCAGCTGCGCGAGGACCCGAACAGCGGAAAATATGTCAACTCGCCCGAGACCGTCCTGTTTCGCAAGTCTCGCGTGTTGTTCGCGCTCGACCGCGCTCGCAAGCCGATCCTGCGCGAAAAGGCAGCGTTGTTGTGCGAGGGGCAGCTCGATGCCATCGCCTGCCACGAAGCTGGAATCGATCACGCGCTCGCACCGCTCGGCACCGCCTTCACGCGCGATCACGCCAAGCTGCTCAAGCGCTACACCAAGGATATCGTGATCTGTTACGATGCCGATGCCGCCGGCCTGGCGGCCACCACGCGGGCCTTCCGTGAACTCTCGCCGGAGGGGCTGGCGGTGCGCGTGGCGCGCATGACGGCAGGCGAGGATCCGGATTCCTATCTCGGCAAACACGGGGCCGATGGATTCCGAAAACTGCTCGACCAGGCGCGCGCGTTCTTCGACTTCAAGCTCGACATGGCGCGCGACACCGGCGCGCTCGACAGCGCGGCCGGACGTGCCGACTTGCTCGCCGAATGCGCGGATCTCCTCGGCGCGATGGGTGATTTCGCCGACCGGGAAAACCAGATCAACGTCGTGGCAGGGCGCTTGCAGACTTCCGTCACCGCGTTGCGCCAGGAAATCGCCCGGCTCAAGGCGCGTCCCCAGGCGCGCCAGCGCGGCGAATTGCCCGGCGAAGACACCAAGCTGGCACCGGTCGAGCCGACGCGCATGCACCGCATTGTCGCCTTCATGTGCCACCTTGCGCTCTCGTCCAGCACGGCCCAGCATTTGCTCGCCGAGCAGTTTGAGACCCTGCACGAGGCCGGTCCATGGATCGAGGGTGTGGCTTTGTTGGAAGCGATCCTGAGTGCCGCCCCGGATGCGGGATCGAGCGCCGCGGTGAATACGTTTCTCGCCAGCCTGCCCGAGGCCGACCGCCTCGCGCTGGCCCAGGTGGTGGTGCTCGAAGGGGCGCCGGAAGACGGCATGCTCGCCGCCGAGCACTCGCTCGCGCTGCTTTCCGGCACCGTGCTTCAACGCCGCGACGCCTCGGTGAAAGCCACCCTGAAACAACCCGGCCTTACCCCGGAGCGCATCGCTGAATTGATGGCCGAGGCCAAGGAAATCAGCTCCCTGCTCCGCGGAATCGGGCAGCGCTTCGAGTTCGACGACGAACTCCCGCCCTCCACCTACAAGCCGAAGGTTCCCGATTGGAAAAAGCGTTTCCAAAAAGACCGCCCGGCATGACGGCGCGCCGCATTGTTTCGCAGAACTTGGATCGAGGCCGCTTTCCGCTTGATGATCCCCGGGAAATCCCGTGGCGTTGGCACATGGGCAACACGATTTATAAAACGGCCGCGGCCATTTCATCATCCATCCTGGCCATCCACCTTTCATTCGCCGGCGAGACGATCGATCTGCTCAAGGACGGCCCGCTCGACGCCTTCCGCCCGGTCACAGGCTGGCGAGGCGTGGCGGAGGCCAGCGCGGCGGCCGGAGAAACCGCGATGAGCGCGCAAGGCGAGGGCAAAATCCTGCTGAACACCGGGAAGCCCGGCGACAAGGCTCCCTACCTGCTCACGAAGCAGGAATTCGGCGATGTGCGGATCGATCTGGAATTCATGGTCCCGCGCCGCTCGAACTCCGGGGTTTACCTGATGGGGCGCTACGAGGTGCAGATTTTCGACAGCTTCGGTCGCGAGCGTCCCGGCTTCGGCGACCTCGGGGGGATCTATCAGCAATTCGATCCGTCCCGGCCCAAGGATCATCAGGGCTTTGCCGGCGTCGCGCCGCTCCATAACGCCGCCAAGGCACCGGGCGAATGGCAGACGATGACCATCGTGTTCCGCGCACCGCGTTTCCTCGGCAATGGCGTCAAGGCGCGTGACGCCGTGTTCGAGTCAGTCCACGTCAACGGCGTGCTGGTGCAGGACAATGTGTCATCTTCCGGCCACACGCGCTCGGCACCCTTCGAGGGCGATGCCGCAACAGGCCCGATCGCCATCCAGGGCGATCACGGGCCTGTTGCGATCCGTTCGTTCATGGTCACGCCGCTGCCCGATCTGGAAACCGTCCGCCTCACGGAACTCGACGCCTACTGGGCCGAGGTCTCGCGCAGTGTGAGGGAAGGGGACTTCGCCGCCTACAAGGCCACCTGCCATCCGGATGGCGTGCTGGTCACCGGCATCAAGCAAACCAGCTACCCGCTCGGCCAGGCGCTGCTGCGTTGGAAGCGCGAGTTCGACGACGCCAAGGCAGGTCTCACCCGGCCGGAAGTGGAATTCCGCTTTTCACACCGCTACGGCGACGCCACCACTGCCCACGAGGCCGGGATTTTCCGTTACATCTCACGCAATGGCGACGAGCCGGAACAGATCGAATACATCCACTTCGAGGTGCTTTTGCTGAAACGCGACGGCACCTGGCAAACGATGATGGAATACCAGAAAGGTCTGGCCACCCAGGCGGATTGGGACGCGCTCACGCCATGATTCCACCGCGTAAGCGCGGCGGTCAGGCAGTCAGCCGAGTTCGCGATTGCTTTCGTGGCGGAGGTCCCGGGCGGCTTCGAGAAATACCGAGTCCTCGCCGATGTTCACCGCAAGGTCGCCGACGCGCTCGAGCGAACGGGTGACGAGAATGAGGTGGAGGTAGTCCTCGCTGCGGCCCTTGTTCTGTTCGAGGCGCGCGCTGAAGGTGGCATTGGCCTCCTTGTGCTGGCGATCGAGCTCCTTGTCGCGGGCGTGGAGCGCCGCACCGAGCGTGGCGTTGTGGTCGGTGTAGGCGGAAATGGCGTCGCGCAGCAGGTGGTCTGCCAGCGTGTAAAGCGGCTCGATGAGCGTGATTTCCTGCAGTTCCGGGCTGTCACTCATCTTGCGGGCGCGCTTGGCGATGCTGGTGGCGTGATCCGATATGCGCTCGAGGTTCATCGAGATTTTCATCGATGAAATGACCAGCCGGAGATCAGTGGCCATGGGATGGAAACGGACCAGGATTTGCATGCCCAGCTGGTCGATGCGGCGCTCATGCTCGTCCACCTCGTCGTCGTCGGCGATGACCGCGTTGGCGAGTTCGGCATTGCGTTCGAGCAGGGAATGCACGGCGCGTTCGAGGTTGTGGCGGGCTTTGCCGGCCATGGAGATCACCTCGCCGCGAAGCGCCGAGATCGCCTGGTCGAAGTCCTGGAGGATGTGGGGCGTGTGCATGGCGGTGTCAGCCGAATCGGCCGGTGATGTATTCTTCGGTGCGCCTCTGGGCGGGATTGGAGAAGATTTTGGAGCTGTAGTCGTATTCAATCAGGTCGCCGAGATAGAAGAATGCGGTGCGGTCGGAAACGCGCGAGGCCTGCTGCATGTTGTGGGTGACGATAACAATCGTATAACTTTCGCGCAGCTCAAGGATGAGTTCCTCGACGCGGGCGGTGGCGATGGGATCCAGCGCCGAGCAGGGCTCGTCCATCAGGATGATTTCGGGATCGACGGCGCAGGTGCGGGCAATGCAGAGGCGCTGTTGTTGTCCGCCGGAAAGGCCGAAGGCGCTCTCGGGGAGACGGTCCTTTACCTCATCCCACAGCGCCGCGCCGCGCAGGGCTTTTTCGACGGTTTCATCGAGCACGGATTTCCTTTTCTCGCCGAGGATGCGCGGGCCGTAGGCGATGTTCTCGTAGATGCTGCGCGGGAATGGATTGGATTTCTGGAACACCATGCCGACACGGCGGCGGAGTTCCACCGCATCGATTTCCGGGCTGTGGATCTCGGTGCCGTCGATACGGATTTCCCCGCGGGTGACACGCGCGCCGGGGATGAAGTCGTTCATGCGGTTGAAGCAGCGCAGCAGGGTGGACTTGCCGCAGCCGGACGGGCCGATGAAGGCGGTGATCTCGTGGCGCGGGATGTTCAGATTCAGATTCTTCAATGCCACCGCCGCGCCATAACTGAAATCCATTTCGCGGACCTCGATGGCATGGGGCGGGGGACTTGTGGCGTTGGATGACATGGCTCAACTGAAGCGGCCGGTGATGTAGGCCTCGGTTTCCGGATGGGAGGGTTTTTCGAAAATCTGGACGGTCTCGCCGTATTCGATGAGGCGGCCCATGTAGAGGAAGGCGGTGCGGTGCGAGCAGCGCGTGGCCTGCTCCATGTTGTGGGTGACGATGACGATGGTGTAAGTCTCGCTGAGCTTGGTGATGAGTTGCTCGATCTTGAGCGTGGCGAGCGGGTCGAGCGCGGCGCAGGGCTCGTCCATCAGCAGGATTTCCGGCTGGTTGGCGATGGCACGGGCGATGCACAGGCGCTGCTGCTGGCCGCCGGAAAGACCGAACGCGGACTCGTGCAGACGGTCCTTCACCTCGTCCCACAGCGCGGCCGCCTTGAGCGAGCGCTCGACGGTTTCGTCGAGTTCCTTTTTGCGGGAGCGACCGGCCACGCGCAGGCTGAAGACGACGTTTTCGTAGATCGACTTGGCGAACGGATTGTATTTCTGGAACACCATGCCGACGCGCTTGCGCAGCGAAATGACCTCCACCGAGGGATCGTAAAGGCTGGCACCGTTGAGCCGGATGTCGCCCTCGTGGCGCACGCCATCGATCAGGTCGTTCATGCGGTTCATGTTGCGCAGCAAGGTGGACTTGCCGCAACCGGACGGACCGATGAGTGCGGTCACCCGGCGCTCGGGGATGGCCATGTCGATATTGAACAAGGCTTGGCTGCCACCGTAGTGGAAACTGAAGTTTTCCACGCGGATGAAATCGGGACGGGGCGCTGGTGCGGAGTCGGGCATTCTCAGAAACTGCTGGCGGCGAAGCGTTTTCTCAGGCGGTTGCGGATGTGGATGGCGGCGAGGTTGAGGGTGACCACCACGACGATGAGCAGCAGCGCGGTGGCATACACCATCGGCTTGGCGGCTTCGGCGTCCGGCGATTGGAAACCGAGGTCGTAGATGTGGAAACCGAGGTGCATGAACTTGCGCTCGGGGTGGACGAAGGGCGCGATGTCGTCGATGGGGAGCGAAGGGGCGAGTTTCACCACACCGACCAGCATGAGCGGTGCGACCTCGCCGGCACCGCGCGCCATGGCGAGAATGATGCCTGTCAAAATGCCGGGCAGCGAGGCGGGAAGCACGACGCGCTGGATCGTCTGCCACTTCGATGCGCCGCAGGCGAGCGCGGCCTCGCGGACGCCGCGCGGCACGGCGGAAAGCGCTTCTTCGGTGGCGACGATGACGACCGGCAGCGTGAGCAACGCCAGCGTGAGCGAGGCCCACAGGATGCCGGGCGTGCCGTAGGTGGGGGTGGGTAGCTTGTCGGAGAACAACATGCGGTCGATGCCGCCGCCGACGGTGTAAACGAAGAAAGCGAGGCCGAAGACGCCGAAGACGATGGAGGGCACGCCGGCGAGGTTGTTGACCGAGATGCGGACGATCCGGACGAGCTGGCCTTGTTTTGCATATTCGCGCAGATAGATCGCACAGATCACGCCGAAGGGGGTGACGAACAGGCTCATGGCGAGTGTCATGATGACGGTGCCGAAAATGGCGGGAAACACACCGCCCTCGGTGTTGGCCTCGCGCGGGTCTTCTGTGAGAAAGGTGCCGATGCGGCGGAACATTTCGCCGAGGCGGCCCATCAATCCGGCCTCGTTGGCGGGGAAGACATGGATGAGCTTTTCCGCCGGAAACACGATTTCGCGTCCATCCACGGCCTCGGCGATGAAACGGCTGAGATTGAGTTTTTCGCGGATGGCCTGTGCCTGCGATTGGAGGCGCGTGAATTCCTCCTGCAACATCGCGCGGCGGGCGGCGGCGGTTTCGGGATTGATCCTGCCGGCGCGCTCGGCGCGGTCGATTTCGGTGAGTTCGCGGCTGTTGGCACCGATTTGCTTGCGCTCGATTCGCAGCATGCGCGTGCGGTCCTCCGCGGCGCGCTCGATGGTCTCATTCAGCGCCTTTTCGAATCCGGGCTCGCCGGCGGCGATACGGCCGGCGGGCGTTTCCATCGCGACGGCGCGCACGATCGCCGGGCCGTATTCCATTCGCTCGACCAGCAGGAGATCGCCCGGCCGGGTGCTTGCCGCGATGTTGGCACGGTCGATGAATTTGAATCCCTCGCCATAAAGGTCGCGGTTGCCCCGGAAGACCTGGATTTCCTCGTGCACCACGCCTTCGCCGTCGCGGCGCTGGCGTTCCTCGGTGATGTAGCCGGCGATCGTTTCCACAATATCGCCGGTTTGCACTTCCATCAGCTCGATCTGGCGCGGCCAGAACGACGCGGTGCCCTTGACGAGGATGAGCAGGATGAGCGCCATCGCCATGACCACGCCCACAGCGAGGCCGGCGGCGGTGAGCCAGACCCACGGCTCGCCCTTGCGGGAACGGCCGGTGGTGGCGAATGGCGTGCTGGGTGGGGCGGGGGGCATCGGTCAGACGATCTTGTTGCGTTCGCGCAGGCGTTGGCGGAGCAGCTCGGCGATGGTGTTCATGACGAAGGTCATGGCGAAAAGGACCACCGCGCCGAGGAACAGCGCGCGGTAATGGGTGGAGCCGACGGGTGCCTCGGGCAGCTCGACGGCAATGTTTGCGGACAGTGTGCGCATGCCACTGAACAGGTTCCACTCGGTGATGGGCGTGTTGCCGGTGGCCATCACCATGATCATCGTCTCGCCGACGGCGCGGCCGAAACCGATCATCAGCGCCGAGAAGATGCCTGCGGCGGCGACCGGCAGCATGATGGTCCAGACCACCTGCCAGCGGTTCGCCCCGAGTGCGGCGGCGGCGGCGGTGAGCGGCTTGGGAACATTGGAGAGCGAGTCTTCCGCAATGGTGAAAATCACCGGGATCACCGCGAAACCCATCATGAACCCGAGCACCAGCGAGTTGCGCTGCTCGAAGGGAATGCCGGTCGCCTGCGGCCACCACAGGCGGAAGTCCGCGATCTCGCGGCCGGTGGACGGATCCTTGTAAACGAACAGCCAGGATTCGATCACCGGGCCCAGCGCCCAGCCGAGCCAGCCGGCGAGCGCGAGGAATGGCAGCACGATCATCCACTCCGAGCCGCCTTCGAAGCGGTTGCGGAAAACGATCGGCAAGCGGCACCAGATATATCCTAACAGAAGTGCCGACAGCGGCACCGCCGCGATCATCAGGATCACGGACGGCACGCGCGTTTCCAGGATCGGCGCGAGCCACAGGCCGGCGAGGAAACCGAGCACCACGGAGGGCAGCGAGGACATGATTTCCATCGCCGGTTTCACCACCCGCTTCACCGAGTGCGGCAGGAAGGCGGCGGAAAACACTGCGGCAAGCAATGCCACCGGAATGGAAAACAACAGCGCGTAGGCGGTGCCCTTCAGCGAGCCGAAGATCAACGGCATCATCGAAAGCTTCGGCTCGAAATCGTCCGAACCACCGGTCGATTGCCACTGATGGACCGGCCCCGGGCCGCCTTCATACCAGACCTTGCCGAAGAACGCGCGCCATCCGGCCTCCGGGTGCGGGTCGTGGATCGAGAACTTGCGCGCGGTGCCATCCGCCGCGGCGACCAGGAAATGCTCGCCCTTGGCATCGAGCGCCACCGCAGCGGGATCGATGTCCGCCTCTCCCTCCCAGCGGACCACGCCGGAGGTGCTGTGGCGGATGGTGAGGAAACGCCCCGCGGTGGTGAGAAACGAACGGTTGCGCTGGCTGGCGGCGAAGTGGAGATCACCCTGCGGCAGGGTGGGGAACTGCTTGGTCATGCCAAACAGCCGCTCGCCCTCGCCCTCGCGGCGGAACAGGCTCCACTGCTCCTGCCGGCCGTCGGGCGCGATCACGATGATCGACACGCCGCCGAACAGGAAATCCATGCGCGCCGGAGTGGTGTTTTCAAACGGCGCGAAACTCTGGCGCTTGGTGACGCCGTCGGAAGAGGCCAGGAAATAGTCGATTTCCCCGCTGCGGGTGGCGACGAGGACCATTGCGCCGTTCTGCGAGGCGCGGACGATGCGGGCTTCGCTGTCCAGTTGGCCGGTGATGTCGGTTTCGCCAGCCAGGGTGAGTTTGCCCTTGCCGATGAGGCCTTTTTTCATCGCCAGGCGCAGCACCGAGACGGTGGACGACGGCCCCTCGCCGCGCTTGGCGACGATCACGCGGCCGCTGCCGGAATCGCCGTAGCCCAGCGCGGTCACCGGGCCGCTGCCGTTTTCGAGAGCGAACCACGGCTCGGCCGTGATCGACGGCGCGACCCATGGCTCGCGGCCGTCCTCGAATTTCCGCTCGTAATTCACGATGAACGAGCCGATGCGGCCATCCGCCGTGCCGAGTGCGATGCGTTGTTTCACTGGATCGTGGGAAACGGCGGTGATTTCCACCTCATCGAGTCCGGGCACCGGCAGGACACTGCGTTCGCCGGTGGCCACATTGGAAAAAACCACTTCGTTTCCACCCGCGTAGAAAAACGGCAGCTCCGCCCATTCGTCCATCCCGAGCACGCGCGGCGCGGCTTCGCCGGAAACCTCGCCGGCCGGCTCCACGTTCGCTTCACGGAACAGCGGCAGCACTTCCTTGCCGACGAAGTAAAAAATCCCGAACACCGCCACGATCACGCCGATGCCGCCAAAGCGGATCAGCCAGCCCATCAGGCGGTCGAACCACAGGGTCGCGCGCGAGACTTCGAATCGTCTCGGGTCGGGTGTTGGAGTGGAGTCCGGCATGCGGGAGTGGCCGCGTCATGTGGGAGCGGCCCGCGGGAAGCTATAGGATGCCGTCGTCACGACGGGCAAGCTCCGCTTCGCGGGCCGCAGGGGGGCTATCGGGAAATCACTTCGAGAGCGAATCGATCACCTCTTTTGCCAGCTCGGCGGGCATCGGGTAGTAGCCGTCTTTTTCGACAATCTCCTGGCCTGACTTGGACAGTGCGAACTTGAGAAACTCAAGCGTCAGCGTGTCGAGCGGCTGGCCGGGCTTCTTGTTCACATAGACCATCAGGAAACGGGCCAGCGGGTAATCGCCGCTCAGCGCGTTGTCGTAGGTGGCCGCATAAAACTTGCCGTCGTCGCCGGCGAGGGGCAGCGGGCGCACGCCGGAGGTCTTGTAGCCGATGCCGGAGTAGCCGACCGCATACAGGTCCGCACCCACGCCCTGGACCACTGCGGAGGAACCGGGCTGCTCCTTGACGGTGGGTTTGAAGTCGCCCTTGGCGAGCGCGTTTTCCTGGAAGAACCCGTAGGTGCCGGAGGCCGAGTTGCGGCCGAAGAGCGAAATGGCACGGCCTTTCCATGCCTCGAGGCCGAGCTGGCCCCACTCGGTGAGATCGTCGCCGCCCATCTTGCGGGTGCTGGAGAACATCGCATCCACCTGTTTCATGCTCACGCCCTTGATCGGGTTGTCCTTGTGGGCGAATACAGCCAGCGCGTCGATCGCCAGCTTCACCTCGGTGGGCTTGTAGCCGTATTTCTTCTCGAAGGCATCGATTTCCTCCGCTTTCATCGGGCGGCTCATCGGGCCGATCTGCGCGGTGCCCTCGATCAGGGCCGGCGGCGCGGTCGAGGAGCCCTTGCCCTCGATCTGGATGTTCACGTTCGGGTAGGCCTTCTTGAAGCCTTCCGCCCACAGCGTCATCAGGTTGTTGAGCGAGTCGGAACCGATCGAGTTCAGGTTTCCGGAAACGCCGCTGACCGACTTGTAAACCGGCAGGGCCGGATCGATGTGGGATTCCTCGGCGAGGACGGGAAGCGCGGCGAGCAGGGTGCCGGCAAGGTAGGGGATGGTGGATTTCATGAGTGGACTGGTATGCGTTTGGTTTGCGTATGATAAAATTCAGCTTGCGGATGACCGAACGACATCGGCGATGTGACAATCCCGTCACATGGCACACTCCGTCCGGTGACAAGCATCACCAACTGAGGCGGAAGCCGGTGGTCCATGCCAGACCGTCGAACGCGCCGCCGTCATCGGCCTGGTCGCGCATCGAGACGTATTGCAGGCCGGATTGGATTTTCAGTTTGTGGCCGTAGATGAAGTAGTTCAGCCCGAGATAGGCTTCCTGATATTGGTCGCCGCGGTTGCCCACGGCTTCGCTTTCGTAGCGTGCGAATCGCACCCCATTGTCGTCGGAACTCTCGATGAAGGTGTAGCGGAAAACGGCCTGCAATTTGTCGGTGAAGTTGTAGTAAGGCATCAAGACGAGGCCCCAGATGTCGGATTGGCCGAGGAATCCATCGGCATAAGTCATGTCGCCGCGGAAACCGAAGGCTTCTTTCCCGAAGCGATAGTTGAGTGAGAAAACATTGCCCAGCGACCGGTTGGTGAAGATCGAGGGATTCGACGGAGTTTCCTCGTTGAACACATAATCGAGCATCACTAACGATTCGTCGCCGCCGGTGAGGCCGGACAGGTCGTAGCCAATCGATGCGAGCCACGAGGTGCCGCCGTCGAAGTTTCCGAACTCGCCGTCCTCCTCGCCCTGGGTGAACACGCCGGCGTTGTAGAGCCAGTTGCCGATCTTGCCGCTGGCGGTGATGCCCGGCACGTATTCGTTGGTGAACCAGAAGTTGTTGGAGAGGTTGTTGCGGTCGATGGTGAGCAGTTCCTTCGACGAGGTGGATCCATCGAGCGTGAAAGCCATGCCCTGTTTGCCGACTTTCAACTCGAAGGCCTCGCACGGACCCCAGGCGACGTAGGCGTCGGTCAGGCGCTGATACCACGGATTTTCATCGGTTTCGAAATCGCCTTCGGCGTGTAGCGTGAAGTCGTTGAAAACCGTGGCTTTGAAGCCGCCGCGAAGACGGCGCCAGCCGCCGAAATCGTAATCGAGGTCCGAGTCGTTGACTCCCGCCGCGATGTCTCCATCACCTTCGATCATTGCATAGTCGAGCTGCGCGCGGCCGGTGAAGGCGAGCTTTTGGATGTAGGGATTCTCGGGGTTTTTGTAGAGGACCACCTTGTCCCAAGCGTCGTCCATCAGCGATTTAAAGACATCCGGCTCATTGGCCATGGCTTGCGAACCGAGGCCAAGTGACGAAAACGTGACAATCGCCATCAAGCTCGGATTTTTGCGTTTATTGTTCATCATCAGTGGATTGTGGATTGAGTCGGGCCGCAGTGCGGGCGCGATGTGAGGAAAATGTCACATGCGGCCAACCCGCACAGGGCCTTTCTGTGACGCTTTCGTCACACTCTGTCACCATCCATCTGCTCGGGGAAATGATCCGCCTCACTGCGGATGCCCCAACGCCGCGAGGAGGCGGTATTGGGCGATGTTGTAGTCGAGCACGGCGTCGATTTCGGCCTGCCTCGCTTCGGCGAGGGTGCGGATGGAGTCGAGGGCTTCGATGGGCAGGCCCTGCGCTTCCTGGAGGCGGTTGGTGGTGAGTTCGTAGGCCTTTTTCGCGTGTCCGGCGGCCTGACTGCCGATGGAGAGGCGGGTGCGCTGGGCGTGGACTTCAGCGCGCGTGCCGGAAACGTCCGAGGCGATGGAGTCGAGGATGGCGGCTTCGCGGAGGCGCGCGAGTTTGAGTTCAGCCTGTTTTTCGCGGGCTTTGGCGGCGTTGCCGAAACCAAGCCCTTCGAGTTTCCAATAGATCATGGCGGTGACTTCCTCGCGGTTGTCGTCGGCATCGGTGGCGCCACCTGGTCCGGCGGCGAATTCGTAATTGGAATATCCGGCGGCGACGTTCGGCAGGAAGGGTTTCACCTTTTGTTCTGTTAGGCGGTGTCCGGCGGCGGCGACTTCGGCGCGCATCTGGAGGGCTTCCGGTCGGAACTGGAGCGCGGTGGCGACCATGCGGGCGATGGGTTCGTCGGGGTCGATGAGGTGGGTGGCGGCGACGATGCGGTCGGTGGGGATCAGGGTGAGTGAAACGGGCAGGTGGAGAAGGCGCGTGAGGGTGTTGGAGCGGCGGACGAGCTCGGCCTCGGCGCGGGCGGTCTGGCCTTTGCGGAGCAGGTGGGTGGCGGCGGCGCGCTCGGCATCGGCATCAAGGCCTTCGCCGGCCTCGGCGAAGTTGCGGGTGGAGGTGGCGAGTTTTCCGGCGGCTCCCTCGATTTCGCGGGCGAGCTGGAGGGCGGCGCGGGCGCGCACGAGTTCGTAATAGGCGGCGGCGGCATCAGCCATCACCTGATGCTGTTTCGCCTCGGCAGCGGCGACCGCGGCCTTGCGATTCTGCCTTGCGGCGAGCGGAGCGAAAATCGCGCGGCTCAGCGACAGATCGAGGCCGATACCCGGCACGCCGGAACTGGTGCCGAGGCCGGCGGAACCGCTCACGCGCTTGGCCTGCACGGGCGTGCCGAGCGTTTCCTGGAGCAGGCCGTTCTGTTTCGCGAACGATGCGCCTACGGCGAGATCGGGCACGATGGAAAGCGCAGCGCTGTCCGAGCGGGCGGCGGCGCGGTTGGCTTTTTCGATGGCGGTGGCGAGTTCGAGATTGCGGCCCGCGGCGAGTTGCAGCGTGGTGGGAAGGTCGATGGCAAAAGTGCCCTCGGACGGAACGGCGGTGTGGGCCTTGCCTGTTAGAAACGAAGCGGGCGCGTCGGGATCGGCGGAGGTTTGAAAACCGGAACAGCCCGGCAAACCCACTGCGATGGGGAAAAGAAAGATCGGAAGGAATGATTTCATGAATGGGCAAGATCAGGAGTGGGCGCTTTCGGCATCGGTGGGATCAAGCGAGGGCGAGCGGACGATTTTCGAGGATAGGATGGCGAAGACCGACGGCAGCACGAAGAGCGTGGCGAGGGTGGCGAAAACGAGTCCGCCGATGACGGCGCGGCCGAGCGGCGCAGTCTGGTCGCCGCCTTCACCGAGGCCGAGGGCGAGCGGCAACATGCCCGCGCTCATCGCGCAACTGGTCATCAAAACCGCGCGCAATCGCGACTTGGCTCCGGCCACCGCGGCCGCGACGGGGTCGGCGGATGGCTGAGAGGGCTGTTTCTCGAACGGTTCGACGATGGCACTGGAGACGGCGGCAGAATCGCTGGTGTTCTTGCGGCGGAAACCTTCAGCGAACGTGACGAGCAGGATCGCGTTGGCCACGGCGACGCCGACGGCCATGATCGCGCCGATGCCCGACTGGATGTTGAGCGTGGTTCCGGTGATCCAAAGCGCGAGCACGATGCCGGCGAGCACGGCAGGCGTGGTGGAAATGACGACGATGGCGAGGCGCACCGATTGGAAGTTCGCGCAGAGCAGCAGGAAAATCACGATGATCGTGATGACGAGCCCCTCACTGAAGCCTTTGCGAAGTTGCTCGTAAGGGACGACCTGGCCACGCAGATCAACCTTGGTTTTTCCATCGGGCGGCGGGCCGACATCGGCGATGGTTTTTTTCACTGCGGCCATTGCCCGCCCGAAATCGGTGCCGTGGATGTTGGCGGTGATGCTGACGACGCGGGCGAGATTATAGCGTTCGTAGGTGCCGACGGCGGTGCCTTGGTGGATGTCGGCGATGTTGCTGAGCAGGACCGGGCGCTCGTGCGAGGAACGGACCGGGATGTTTTTCAGGTCGTCGATGGATTTCGTCAGTTCCTCGGGAATCTGCACCTGGAGGTTGTAGGAAATGCCCGATTTCGGATCGGCCCAGAAATTGGCGACAGTGAAGCGCGACGAGGTGGTGGCGGCGACCAGCGAGCGGGCGACGTCCTCGACCTCGACACCCAGCAGCCCGGCACGTTCGCGGTCGATGTGGACGTTGACGGTGGGGAAATTGAGATCCTGCGAAATCTGGATATCGCGCAGGAAATCGATCTTGCGGAGTTCGGCGAGGAGCTTCTCGGCATGCGCCCTGCTGGCTGTTAGATCGGGGCCGCTGACGGCGACTTCGAGCGGCGTGGGCGAGCCGAAGCTCATCACGCGGCTGACGATGTCCTGCGGCTCGAAGGAGATCGAGACATCGGGGATTTCCGATGCGAGCACCTTGCGCAGTGATTCGCGCAGCTCGGGGACCTTCACATCGGCGTCCTCGGCGAGCTGGATGGCGAGGAAGCCTTCGCCCGGACCGCCGTTCCAGAGGTGGACGAGGTTCACGGGAAACGACGAGTTGTGCACGCCGACCATGCCGATCGACATGGCCACCTTGTCCGTGCCGCCGACCTCGCGGGCGATGGTGTCGAGGATGCGGGTGGCGATTTTCTCGGTGATGGCGACCTGGGTGCCGCTCGGCGCGCGGAAACGGAGCGCGAACTGGCCGTTGTCGATCTGCGGGAAAATCTCGCGTCCGAGCTGCGGGCCGATGAGCGCGATGATGCCGAGGGTGATGGCGAGGTAGGCAGGGACGAGCACCCAGCGGGCGGCGACGGTGGTCTGCGCGAGCGGCGCGAAGACGCGCGCCAACAGACCTTCGCTCTCGGTATGGTGGCCATCCTTTTTCAACAGCCAGACCGTGAGGATGGGCACCAGGGTGCTGGAGAGGAGGAACGAGGCGACCATCGAGAAACCGACCGCCAGAGCGAGCGGCACGAACAGGGCCTTGGCCGCACCTTCCATAAAGAACGCGGGGATGAACACCGCGAGGATGCAGACCATGGCGAGGAATCGCGGCAGGGTGGTTTCGCGCGTGCCTACGTAGGCGGCGCGTGCCAGCGACTGGCCGCGGCCGAGATGCGAGTGGATGTTTTCAATCGCGACCGTGGCTTCATCGACAAGGATGCCGATGGCCAGCGCCATGCCGCCGAGTGTCATCAGGTGGATGCTCTGGCCGGTGATCCACAATGCCAGGCTCGCCGCCATGAGCGAAAGCGGGATGTTGATGACGACGATGAACGCGCTGCGCCAGTCGCGCAGGAACACGAGCACCATCAGGCCTGTTAGAACCGCGCCGAGCGCGCCTTCCTTCGCGAGGTCGCGGATCGACTGCTCGACGACGGGTGATTGGTCGAACTCATAACTCACGGAAATCCCCTCGGGCAGCAGTTTCTGGAACTCGGGGATGTTCTCGCGCACCGCCTTGACGACATCGAGCGTGGACGCATCGGCGCGCTTGGTGACGGGCAGGTAAACCGAGCGCTTGCCGTTGGCGAGGGCATAGGCGGTGGTGGTGTCGGCACCATCGGAAACCTTGGCGATGTCGCGCACGAAGACGGCGCGGCCGGGTTCGCTTTTCAGCGGGATGCCTTCGAGTTCCTTGATGTCACGAACGATGGCGTTGGTGGGAACGATGGGATATTTGCCGTCGAGATTGATGTTTCCGGACGGACTGATCGTGTTGCCGCGGGCAAGGGACCGGACGATGTCATCGGGCGAAAGTCCGGCCGAGCGCATCTTGTCGGGATCGACCTCGACGATGATCGCGCGCGACGATCCACCAAACGGCGGCGGTGCGGAAACGCCGGGCAGGGTGGCGAAGGACGGGCGCACTTTGTTGAGCGCCTGGTCCTGCATCTGGTTGAGCGTGATGTTGGGATCGTCGGTGGAAAAGACAAGGTTGCCGACGGCGACGCTGCCGGCGTCAAAGCGCATGATGAATGGCGCAACCGTGCCGGGCGGCATGAAGGCGCGGGAGCGGTTCACCTGCGCGACGGTTTCCGACATCGCCTGCGACATGTCGGTGCCGGGGTGGAACTGGAGCTTCATGATCGAGGCGCCCTGGATCGACTTCGATTCGACGTGCGAGATGCCGGCGATGTAGAGGAAGTGGTATTCGTATCGATAGGTTAGATAGCCCTCCATCTGCGCCGGGTCCATGCCGCCATAGGGTTGCGCGACGTAGATCGTCGGAATGCCCAGCGGCGGGAAGATGTCGCGCGGCATGCGTTTCAACGCGAGCATGGCACCCAGCGCGATGGCGATGGCGAGGACGATGATGGTGAGCGGGCGGCGCAGCGCGAAGGTGAGCAGGGACATCGGATGAGTGCCGAGTGAAAAGTGGGAAGTGCGAAGTGAAGAGCGGGAAAGTTATGGAATGATGACTTTGTCGCCTGCGGCGGGGCCGGTGGTGAGGATGGCGGTGCGACCATCGACGGCGGCGAGCGTGACGGGGACTTCGCGGGTGTTGTTGCCGTCGAGCGTTTTCACGAAGCGCGAGCCGTCGGCGGCGGTGTGAAGGGCGGCGAGCGGGACGAGGATGGCGTTGTCCACCGACGCGAGCTTGAGCGTGGCACTGCCCATGCTGCCGGGGAGGAGCTTGGTCTGTGCAAGGTCGACCTCGGCGGTCATGGTTTTGGTGACGGGATCGAGCGAACCGGAGACGCGGGTGAGCTGTGTGGCGACTTGGGTGCCGCCGATCTGGATCACGGCCGCGTCACCGGCATCGGCGAGCATGGCGGCGTGTTCCGGGATGTGCATGCGGACACGGAGGGTCTCGGTTTGTTCGAGGGTGAAGAGGCGCTCGCGGGTGGGGCCGGGTGCGAGGAAATCGCCGGGAACGGCGCGCCGTTCGACGACGAGTCCATCGAACGGCGCGGTGATGCGGGTGTATTCCAGCACGGCACGGGCTTCATTGGCACGAGCTTCCGCGGCGAGGGATTCGGCCTCGGCACCGAGCACGGCGGCCTCCACTTCACTGACCTTGGCCTCGGCCGAGGCGAGGCGTGCATCCGCTTCGTCTCGCGCCTTGGCGGTGACACTACCGCTGGCGACGAGGCGCGAGATGCGGGAGGATTCTGATTTCGCGGCCGCGGCGTTGGCCTCCGCAGCCCGGTGAAGCGAGGTGGCCTGGGTGATCAATTGCTTCGCAGCTCGCGCTTCCTCGGCGCGGGCAGCGGCGGAGGCAACCAATTCAGGCGCATCGATCGCGGCGAGCAGATCGCCCTTTTTCACGCGGCTGCCGATGTCCGCCTTCACCTCGCTTACCCAGCCGGTGGCGGTGGTGCCGAGGTGGATGCGATGGTAGGGCAGCGCCTCGGCGGGAAGGGTGACGGATTTCATCCATGGACCCGCGGTGACAGGGGCGGTCTTGAGTGGCGCGGGTTGGGCCGCAAGAGGCAGAGACAACAAGAGAAATATGACGGATGGTTTCATGGATCGAAAAGGTGCGCGGGATCGGAAAAAAGCGGGGTTTGTAGACCCGGATACGTGCGCGCGCCACGGATCAATCCTGAAGATTTGTTCAGGATCGGTTATTGGGGTTGGTTGCCGCACGGAAGATGTCAATCGACCTTCCACCGCTTCGATAGCTTCACATCGACCGACCATGGTCCCGCGCCGGTGATGAGTAGGTAGAGCGAGCCGAATAGCATGGAGATGTCGTTGCGCGATTCGTGTATTGTGCTGAGGAAGCCGTAGCGCGGAAGTGGGCGCAGCGAGAAGCCCATGAACTCGGAGCCGATGAAGATCGGAATTTTCACCGTGAACAGTGCGACCAGCATGGTGACGATGAGTGGCACGGCGGCTATGCGGGTGAATAGGCCGGCGAGCAGCAGCATGCCGCAAGCGGTTTCAAAAAAGCCGACGAAGGGGCCGAAGAATTCCGGCGCGGGGATGCCGATTTTTGCGAATCGGCCGCTTCCGAGATCGGCCGGGTAGAGGAATTTCTGGATGCCTTCGAAAAAGAAAATGCCACCGACCATCAGGCGGATCAGCAGGTTCGCGGCAGGAGCGTGGGTGGGGAGTGTGCGCTGGATCATGGCTTGTGTCCGTTGGCTCGGGATACGCGGTTGCAGCACTGGTGAATTCTGAAGATTTGTTCAGGATGCGGGCAGCAGGATGCGGAAACAACTGCCGCCCTGCGCCGGACATTCGAGTTCGATGCGCCCCCCGTGCTGCTCGACGAACAATTTCGCGATGGCCAGGCCGAGGCCTGCGCCGCCGTCGGCGCGGGATCGGGCCTTGTCGATGCGGTGGAAGCGGTCGAAGATTTTCCCGCGATGCTCCGGCGGGATGCCGGGGCCTTGGTCGGTGATTTCAAGGATCGCCCCGCCGTCGCGTGTGCGGGTGGAAACACGGATGATGGTTTCTCCGGGGCTGTGGCGGATGGCGTTGTGGAGCAGGTTGGTGACGGCTTGGCGGAGCAGCACGGGATCGGCGTGGATCTTTGGATCGGCAGACGTGATTTCCACGCGCTGGTTTTTCTCGGATGCGAGCACGTGGAAGCGATCGCAAACCTCGCGGACCAATGACCCGAGGGATAGGGTTTCCCGCCGCAACGGCATGCGTCCGCTCTCGGCGCGGGCCAAGAGCAGCAGGGTGTCGGCGAGATCGTGAAGGCGTTGCGCCTCCTCCAGCATCGTGGAAATCGTATCGCGGAGCGCTTCGTTGCCGCTCTCTTCGCGCAGCGCCACTTCGCCGACACAGCGCAGGGCTGTTAGAGGTGTGCGGAGTTCGTGCGAGGCGTCGGAGGTGAATCGTTTCAGGGAGTCGAACGAGCCTTCCAAGCGCCGGAGCGTTTCGTTGAAGACGGTGGCGAGCTGGCCGAGTTCGTCGTGGGGGTTGGGGTTCGGCAGTCGTTTTCCAAGCGATTCCGAAGTGATTTGGCGCGCTTCCGCCGCCATGTCGGCGACCGGACGCAAGGCGCTTCCGGCCATGAAATGTCCGATCAATCCGGCGAGCAGCACCGCGGCGGGCATGCTGATGGCGAGCCCGGCAAGAATGCGGCGCAGTGTGGCGCGATTTCCCGATTCATCGCGGAAAACCCGGAGGATCACCTCGCGCCCGTCGATGTTGGATGCCATTCGGAAGATGCGCGCGGGACGGCCATCGTTGAGCGGCAATGTCTGGAAACCTGGGCCCGCTGCGTCATTCGGATCGGGCGGATGGAGTGTTTGGCCGCCATGGGATGGGCAGTGCGATAACAGGCGTGTTCGTCCGATCCAGACCTCGAACCAGCTTTCCGCATAGCCAGGGCTTTGCGGTGTGGCGGGGCTGCTGGAACGCCAGCGGATGCCGCCGTTTTTATCATCCTCGAGATGCGCTTCGATGAGCGCCCAATCGATGCGGAGCTGGCGGTCGATGTCCGCGAGCATTTGATTGCGGATCAGATGATAGATGGCTGGCAGCAAAGCCAGCAGGACGAGCGTCGCGGCAAGCGAGAACGAGATCGTGAGGCGGAAACGCAGTGGCCGTTTTCTCCACCAATCCGCGCCTGTGATGTGGGATGACGCGCTCATCAGGTATCGCTTTCCGGTTTTTCGCGGCAGAGGAAACCGACCCCGCGGATGGTGTGGATGAGGCGCTTGTCACGGCCCTCGTCCACCTTGCGGCGCAGGCGGGCGAGGTGGACGTCAATGACGTTGTCGAGCGGAGTCGAACGGTTGGTTTCCCGCCAGACATCGCGGGCGATCATGCCGCGTGTGACGACTTGGCCAGTGTGGCGCATGAGGTAAACGAGCAGGTCGTATTCGCGCGGAGTGAGGGCGATGGCATTTCCATCACGTGAGACCCGCCGGGTTTTCAGGTCAATGACAAGGTCGCCAGATTGGAGAAGCAGCGATTCCTCGCCGCCAGCGCGGCGGGTGAGTGCGCGCAGGCGTGCGAGCAGTTCGGCGAATGCGAATGGTTTTACCAAATAATCGTCCGCGCCGCTGTCGAGTCCCGTCACCCGGTCCTCAACCGCGTCCTTGGCGGTGAGCAGCAGGACGGGCGGCTTGGGAGTGATGTGTTTCAGTGCGCGCAGGATGGCGATGCCATCCAATCCGGGCAGCATCCAATCGAGCACGACCGCGTCGAAAATACCGGCTTGCAGCCGCGCCAGACCCTCGGTGCCGGTGCGCGCGACTTCCGGCACGCAGCCCTCGGCCTGCAATCCGCTCCGGATCGCATCGGCGGTGGTGGGTTCGTCTTCGACGATGAGGATTTTCATGGGACTGCCGGCGCGATCAGATGGCATACGGGCCGGCTTGTCATGCTTTCGCTCATCAAGGACCGGTGTTGGTGCAGATTTCGGCTGCCGCGGGGATTTGGGCTTTGTCATCGGCCATGGATCGGCGAGGGATGGCGCGGATGAAGATTCACCGCCCCATGGCCGAGGCCGCCGCCACGATGATTCGGGAAACGCTGCGCGAAAAAAAGGTGCTCGACCGCGTGCTGCAGGACGCCTTCGCCGCGAATCCCAAGTGGGGGAAACGCGACCGTGCGTTCATCGCGGAAACCGCCTTCGAAGTGGTCCGCTGGCGGCGCGCGCTTGAGTTTGTGGCGGAAAGTGCCTCGATCCCCGCATTGTGCGCTGCGCAGTGGACGCGCATGGCATTGGAAATCCCGGCCTGGTGGCCACACGACGGTGCGCCGCCGGATGACCTGCATGCGCGTGAATCCGATTTGAAAAACCAACCGCGTGCCGTGCGCGAATCGATCCCGGACTGGCTTGACGATCTCGGCGAGCGTGAACTCGGCCCGGCATGGGACGCGGAAATTGGCGCGCTCAACCGCCGCGCGCCGGTTTTCCTGCGCGTCAACACGCTGCGCAACGACCGCGCCGGAGTCATCGCCTGGCTCGCGGCTGCGGGCGTGGACTGCGAACCCGTGGCGGCCCTGCCGGACACGCTCGTGCTGCCAACCGGCAAAACACTGCCGAAACCCCTGCTCGCCGAGGGCCGGGTGGAAGTGCAGGACGCCGGATCGCAAACGATCGCCCCCTTGCTCGATCCGCAACCGGGCGAATGCATCATCGATTCCTGCGCCGGGGCGGGTGGCAAGACGCTCCATCTCGCCGCCCTGATGCGCAATGACGGCCGGATCTACGCGATGGATGTAAGCGCCAGGAAACTTGAGGAACTCACCCGCCGGGCGCGGCGTGCGCGGGTCAAAATCATCCGCACCAAGTCATGGCAGGACGTCACTCCCGCGGATTTCGCCGGCATGGCAGACCGCCTCATGATCGATGCCCCTTGCTCCGGTCTTGGCACGCTGCGTCGCCAGCCGGACCTGAAGTGGCGTCTTACGCCTGCGAAACTCGATGCCGTGCGAGCATTGCAGCAACAAATCCTGCGCGAGCACGCCGCGATGCTCAAACCCGGCGGCCGGCTCGTCTATGCCACTTGTTCCATACTGCCATCCGAGAACCGCGCGGCTGCCGGCACGCTGCTCGCCTCCGGGGGATTCACCCTGGTTTCCGAGCATCCGGTCTCGCCCGCGGCCACCGGCTTCGATGGCTTCCACGCCGTGGTGATGGAAAAATCCGCCTGATTTTCGCCAGAGCCAAACGGCTTGTGCCCTCGGTATCCGTGTTGCCAGCCCCGTGCAATGGTTGCGCAGTGGTCAGGGTCCGTCCGGCGGGGATGCGGCCTTGATCAATCCGATCTTGTGGGCGGCCACCGGAGCGTCCGCTCCTGCTGCGGGAAACATGATCGATCCGGCGTTTTTCCCGAAGCGGTAGTTGCCGATGCTGACCCAGATATTGTCCTGCGTTTGATCAAGGGATGTGCGCGAGGTGCCGTCGGCATGGGTGATCTCCACCGGTGCCTTGGTGGCCTGTCCGGGGTCGCCGACGGTGAACACAAAGACATCGTAGCGGCCGTCCTCCGGCACCGGCAGGTGAAAGACCGCCTTGGTTGTGGCCCCGGCACCCGGCGCGCTTTGTTTGTAGAAATAGTTCAGGAGTTTGCCGAATCCGGGCTTGGATACGGTCCGCCAGTCTCCGTTCAGGGTCACATGGGTCTCGTCCCAGCAATCGACCACGAATCCCGCATGGGAGCGGTCGGCGGCAGGGATGAGGTTGGCGGCCGTTCCGCCAGCACCCATTTCGCGGGTGTCTCCAGTGGGTGTGTTCTCGGCGAGCAAGTTATGCACTCCACCCATGAACAGGCGGGTCGCGGAGTCGCCGTGGCCGCCCGAGCAATCGCGGATGACATTGTGTGCCACGGTTGAATAACTGGTATACCAGTCGAGGTAAATGCCGTAGGCATAGCGCCGTCCGGGTGGCTTCCCATGGCTCCGGCTGATGCCATGGCAGTCATGGATGTGGTTGTGGACGATGTGGTTCGGGGCGTTGAGCTTGCTCATGGCGGCGAAGTGGATGCCGGCCCCGTCGATGGTTTCCTTGAGGCAATCGTGGATGTGGTTGTATTCGATGAGGTTTCCTCCCTGGTTGCGGAAGGCGAAGATGCCGTTGCGGGAGAGATCGTGGAAGGTGTTGTGTGCGATGTGGTTGCCGATGCTCATCAGGAGGTTTTCCGGCCGGCTGTCGAGGTGCACGCCCGCATTGTAGTAGCGGATCCTGCCGAGCCCCTGCGCCCGGTTTCCAGCGATGGTGTTGTCCACGGGATAGGCCCCCGCCGCATTCGGCCGGTGGTCGAAGACCAAGTGCGGTTCCATGTAGCTGAGGCAGGCACCCGTCGCCAGCAGGAAGCCCGCGCCGAGTTCCCGTGCGGTATTGTCCGCGATCCGGTTATGCCATGAATCGAGCCGCAGCCAGACCGCATAGCCGCCGAGGTTCTGGAAATCGTTTCCGGCGATGGTGCAGTGCCGCGCGTTCTCCAGGATGATCGCTCCATCGGTGTTGACCCGTGGCTCGAGCTGGCCAAGCGAGTAAGTGGTATGGCGTAGCGAAAAACCTTTGATGGCGACGTGCTCGACATGGGTTCCCGCCGCGATATCGCCCTCCAGCCGGAAGAGGCTGTTCAGGCGCGGTGCCACGACTCCGCGCAGGCTTTCTTCCGCCGGCTTGAAATAAAGGCGCCCGGCCGGACCATCGAGATACCACTCACCGGGCGCGTCCAGCTCGGACTTGATGCCCTCCACGTGGAAGGAGTTGTTGTTCCGGATCGCGGAGAAGCATTCGTCCCCGAAGCGTATGGTGCCGGAAGCGGCATCGACCGAGGTGATGGTGGGCAGCTGGTTGTAGAATTTCGGGCCAGCCACGATGTGGACCTGGGCGTCGGGTTCGTTTCCCCACGAATCGTTCACCCCGCCGGGGCGCACTGTCATGTGGTCCACGGCGCCACCGGTGGCATAGAGGTGGCCGGTGTTCGGATAGCGGGCCCGCGTCTGCCGGGTCTCGTCCGCGAAGAGCTGGCGGAAGACCCACGGGCGTGGCTGACTTGCCTTGATGAACATCACCGCCTCCGCCATCACCATGCCCTCGGTGTCGTCGTTTCTCACGATGACCGCACCGCCGGACGCTGTTGTGAACGGGTGGGTGCCCAGTTGATACCATCCGCCCCGGAACGCCTGGTTGACCGTATGGCGCTGCGAGCCGCCATTGTGCCTGACATCGACCGGGATTCTACGTGCGGCATCGTCGCGCTGGGTCCAGCGCAGATAAACCTCGTAGTCGCCATCCTCGGGAATGTCCGCCCTGAAGGTCACGCTCATGTTTCCCTTTCCGGCATTGCCGTCGTGCAAAAACGCCCCCTCCCGAGTCCAGTCGCCCTCGATGGCGACCTTGGTCTCATCGTCATGCGCAATGACCTGTTTGATCCTGCGGTCGTCGGTTCCGGCGAGATCGGTGGCAAATACCCGGGTGCCATTCAGGGTGGTCTCGGTCCACGGTCCTTCGAGCGGGACGCCGCCGCTCAGGATCACCGTCTCCCCGGGGGCGGCCTGATAGGTTACCGGCTTGCCGGGTGTGCCGGAATCCTCCGGGCCGAGGAGGATCGCTTCGGCAAGATGATACGTTCCTCCATGCACATGGACGTTGACCGGCGCGTTGAAACGTCCGGTCACTTTGAGGTTCCGGATCGCATCGCGGGCCCGGCTGATGGTGGCGAACGGCTCGGTGCTGGTGCCGGGGTTCGCATCGTTTCCGGTTGTTGCCACATGAAAAGTGGCCGGCGCGGCGCTTGCCGGTGGCGGAGGGGCGTCGCTTTGTCCGCAGGCACCTGCGGTAGATAGGATCATCAATGCCATTAATATCCATGACGGCTGGAGCAGTGCCGCCGATTTACGGGTGTTGGAGGTTTGGGTCATGGGAATTGCTCAGGGTTGGAGAGTGCCGAAGGCGCGTATGGAGTAGATCTGGGCACGGGAAAGGCCGTTGGTTTGAATGATCTCGACCCGCAGGCGGCGCACGTTTTCCAGGGCAACCGGGTGGCGGCGGTTGCGCTGGTGGTTGCCGGTGATTTCCGCAACGACGGATGTCGTCCCATCGTGATGCGTCGCCACGATCCGGTAATCGCGGACGACCGAAGGGATGGCGTTGGCGCGGTAGCCCTGCCAGCTTTGCCAGAAGTGAAAGTGGAGCGAGGAATCGAAAAGGATCTGGACTTCGGAAATCGATCCCGGTGTTTTCCATCCCAGCTCGACCCACTCGGGCGTGTCGAAGGAACTCGCGGCCGATACCCACAGGTTCGGCTGATTGGTGGGGCGGCTGTGGGAATTGACCACCATGGCCGGGGAATAGACCGCTTGCTGTGGAGTGGTGCGGCAGGCATATCCAAAGTGCAGGAAGGTGCTTAGCTGCGCGTGCTTTTCGGCGTGTCCATTCCAGTCCGGCGACACGACGCGCGCTCCGTCGGCATCGACGGCCCGCGTCATCCCGATCGTCAGCGCGCGCGCGGTCCAAGCATTGAACAGGTTCGGCCGGATCGGATCGTCGGGGCGTGGGTAATACCACTGCCTGCCGGGGGGAGTTTCGGTCATGTGGACCGCCACCGCAGGGTTCTTTTCCAGAACCAGGAAGTGCCAGCCGGGGCGGGGGATGGCGGTCCCGAGCGGCAGCTCAAGCCACTGTGATTTGCCTGCCGGAATGGCCACCGCTCCCTCAGCCAGCCGGTCTTCGGGATAGGTCGAGCCGTTTTCCGGTCCCTGGTGGAAATGATAGCGCAACTCGGTGTCGCGTTCCGCATCGATGAGCAGGGCCAGCGATTCCAGGCGGCCGGTGACGACCGGCAGTTGCAGCATGCGCCGGTCGTTCAGCCGGTCGGTGCCCCAGCTTTCGACCCCATCGCGATCCGAGAACGTGCTTGAGGCGGTGGTTTCCGCTTCCGGCGCAATGTCATGTTCGTTGGGCATCTCCAGCGCATGGATGTGGTGGTCGGCACGGAAGAGGTCGCGTTGCAGGGCACGGATGGCTTCACCGTTTGTCAGGCCGCGCGGGTCGCGTCGGGACCGGACTGAGTGGCTGGCGGCCATTCCGACCGCTTCGCCGAGCTGGGCGCAGGTGAGCATGACGCGCGTCGAGGACAACGCATAGTGGGTGGCGCTGATGTTGCGGCCGGCGAAGAACAGGTTGGCCACATCGCGCGAGTAAAGTGACCGCAGCGGCACGTTGTGCGGGCCACGCAGATACTGGTGGGTGCTCGGGTTTTTCTTGTCGTGAAAGCCGCCCGGCGGGTGGTGGTCGAAGCCCCATCCACCGTAGGCCACGGCATCGTCGAAGTGGGCCTGCGCGTCGATCTCGTTCATGGTCAGGATGTGATCCCCCTCGAAGCGCCGCGACTCGCGCTTGCCGGGCACGGCACCCATCCAGTCGAGTTCGTAGCTCGCGAGGCGATCGGCGAGCGGCGAGCGGTTCTTGAGGAAATCCCAGACCGCGAGCGTGATGCGCTGCACTTCCTCCTTGATCCGGCTGGTGTCATGCACGGTGTCGAGCCCACCGCCCCATTCCAGCCACCAGAAGCCGCCGGTGTCCGGGAAGAAGTGCTCGCAGACCGGGCGGTAGGGGCCGAAGTCGTCCTCGCCGAGTTCCATGCCCACCCAGGCCGGAAGCTCGAACGGCATCGGCCGCCCGGCATCCCGCGCATGCATGTGCAGGCTCATGCCCATCGTGTCGCCCGTCGCCTCGCCGGGGCACATCGGCTCGTCGAACTCGGCGCGCGCCTCCACCCCCATGCGGAACGGCGCGCCCGAAAGCGAGCCCACGACGCCGTCGCCCGAGCAGTCGGCGAAATAGGCCGCCTCGAACACATGCCAGGTTTCCTCCATCGCGCAGTAGGCCCTCACGCTGGCGATGCGGTTTTCACGCATCGCGAGATCGCAGACGGCGGTGTTGAGGAAAAGGTCGAGCCGCGGTTCGTTTCTAACAAGGGTTTCCAGCTCCAGGTTCCAGCCCTCCGGACACCAGGTCGGGTTGCGGCGCAGGTTGTTGAGGAACAGCTCCTCGATGAGTCCGGTTTCACGGGAGTAGGCGAAGTTGCACTGGGTGGCACCCACCGGTGGCACGCGGATCTCGGTGCTGGCGTTGCCTCCCAGCACCGGACGGTCCTGGACGAGCGCGGTGCGGATTCCCTGTCGCGCCGCCATGACCGCGGCGCAGATACCGGCCAGGCCACCGCCGATGACGGTGAAGTCGTGATGATGTTGAATGGTCTTCATTCGCGGGTCAGAAGGGATGTGGCCGCTGGTGACAGCGTGGGATGGGTCATTCGGGAGTGGTGGCTTGGAAACAGGGCTTGCTGGCAGCCGCGACGGCGGCGAACACAAGGCATGAAATCGGATAGATATAAAATTCGTCGAGGCTGATGACTTCCCGGCTTTTCAGAACCACCAACGCCAAGGCCACCGCCACTGAAACGAGGGCCGCGGAGAGGATTCCCTTGAATGATCCCCGCCTTGCCAACGCAAAAAGCGCGATCATCAACATCGGGCCATAGGTCAGGACGGGCACCTTGTAGGCGAGGTTGAGCAGGCCCTCGTTCTGCACCAACCGGCCGGCGAGGTAGGCCAGAAGACTGAGGATGATGCCCCATCCGATCACCGAAATCCGCGACATCCGCAGGCATTTCCGCTCGTCCGCAGCGGGGTTGATCCACTTCCGGTAGATGCCGTTGACGGTGGTTTCCGAGAGGGCGGCCAACGCCGAGTCCAGGGTTGAGATCCCGGCCGCGAAGATGCCTGCAATGAGCAACCCGCTCACGCCCGCTGGCAGTGCGTGCACGATGAAGTAGGGGTAGGCGCGGGCCGGTTGCCCGGCCAGGAAGGCGGCGGCCTCCCCATCGAGTGCGTGATGTTGGTAATACAACCACACTCCGAGGCCCACCGCTGCCATCAGCAGGCTGAAGACCACGACCCCGAGCGAACCGAGCACCGCCTTGCGTGCCTCCCTATAGTCGCGGCAGCACATCATCCGCTGCGTGATGACCTGGTCGACCGAATTCTGCGCCAGCTCGAAGATGGCGAAGCAGAACAGCCCGGTCCAGATGGTCCAGGTTTTCGACGGGTCGGCGGCGATGTCGATCAGCTTCAGCTTGGCGGCCTCGTCGAGCTGCCGCACCGCTTCCGCGATTCCGAATGGCAGCCCGTCCATGATCACCAGCAGCGAGACCACCGCCCCGGCCAGCATCACCGCGAACAGGATGAAGTCGGTCCAGATGACCGTGGTGATCCCGCCCATCAGGGTCCAAAGCACCGCGAAGATCCCGATGACCAGGATCGACCGGCCGACCGGTATATCAACAACCACACTCAGGACCAGCGCCACGGTGAGCAGTCGCACCCCGTGACCGAGAATCGCACTGACGATAAATAATCCGCGCGAAAGCTGCGATGCGCCGGGGCCGAGCCGGTGTTCGATGAAGTCGTAAGGGCTGAAAATTTTCCGCTCGTAGTATGGTTTGACGAAAATCCAGGCCATCAGGAACTTGGCCAGCACGAAGCCCAGCAGCGTGCCCTGCAGGAAGAGCAGGTTGCCGCCTTCGCGAAACAACGCCCCCGGCACCGCAATGATCGTCACCGCGCTGAGCTGCGAGGCCATGATCGAACCCGACACCGCCCACCACGGCAGGCTCCGTCCGCCGAGGAAAAAGCCGTCCATTCCACGCGCCTTGCCCTTCAGCACGTGACCCAGCAGGGTCGTACCGAGGACCACCGCGATCAGGACGCTCCAGTCGAGCCAGCCAAAGGTTATCGAGTTGCCGTTCATTGCCGCCGGTTGCAAGCACGCATCACCAACGCGCACATCGCCGCAGGCATGCAGGCTAGGGTGGTGCCCATCCGGCGGTCAATGCGTCAACGCGCACCAGAATTACGGTTTTGCCTCAAGGTGCTGGGTCGTAACCCGCAGCCGTGCGCACAAATCCGAATCCCGCCACAAGGCACGTCGTGAGATTGGATGTAACAAGAGGCTTCAGACCTCCTCACACGTTCCGGATACTGGACGGCGAGGGTGGGGAGGATATCAATGTTCATTGTCGGCGATTGGCAGATGATCCACATCCGCGTTTCCACGACAAGCCGGGTGCCGAGGCCGGGAGCCGTCCCGGCGTTGGGCAATACCGCTGAGCCTTCGAGACTGCCTTTGGTAGTCCGGTCGCAGCCGGCCATGAGAACCATTCTCCTGTCCAATCAGAGGGCCGTGCCTCTGACAAAATAACTTCCCATAGGGATGAGTCTGTGAAAAAACATTCTTCAGGCAGAGGGTATTTGCTTTTTTTTCCGAAGACCACACCTGGGGCATCGATGGCACTTTTTTGGATGAAGCTGGCGGTGGCTGGGCGTGTAAAATTTCTTCTGTAAAAGCGAGAAGCTGATTCCACCAGCGATTCACCGGGCGCGAGCCCGA
>JALRFY010000193.1 GCA_023253625.1 Akkermansiaceae bacterium
AGCAGGCCGTTGAGCATGCCACCCCATGAGGGAGCCCAAAGCATCAGCGAGAACAGCATGCCGAGCATCTGCAGCCAGCGCGGCAGGTCGGTGTTGAGCAGGTGGTGCGGGCCGGCCCAGATGTAGATAAACACCAGCGACCAGAAATGGATGATGGACAGCCGGTAGGAATAAACCGGGCGGTTGGCCGCCTTCGGCAGGTAGTAATACATGATGCCGAGGATCGGCGTGGTCAGGAAGAAGGCGACGGCATTGTGGCCATACCACCACTGCACCAGGCCGTCCTGCAGGCCGCCGAAGATCGGGTAGGAGTGGGTGAGCGAGGTGGGCAGCGAGAGGTGGTTGACGATGTAGAGCATCGCCACGGTGACGATGGTGGCGATGTAGAACCACAGGGCCACGTAGAGGCTCGGCTCGTTGCGTTTCGCCAGGGTCCAGAAGAAGTTCACCGCGAAGACCACCCAGATGAGGACCACCGCGATGTTGATCGGCCAGATGAGTTCGGCGTATTCCTTGCTGCGGGTGAGGCCGGCAGGCAGCGTGATGGCGGCGGCCACGATGATGAGCTGCCAGCCCCAGAAGTGGATTTTGGACAGCAGGTCCGAGGCGGTGCGCACCTTGCACAGCCGCTGGGTGGAGTAATAGATGCCGGCGAACATCATGTTGCCGACGAAGGCGAAGATCACCGCGTTGGTGTGCAGCGGGCGCAGGCGGCCGAAGGTGAGGAACGAGACGCCTTCCGCCTTGATGGTGCCGAAGGTGATCCATTCAAGAAACTTGCCGTTCATCTGCCACCAGGAAAGCTGGGTGGCAATGATCACGCCCACAAGCATGCCCACGATGCCCCAGAAAATGGAGGCGATCATGAAGTGGCGGACGGTCTTGTCGTCGTAGGTGATGGTGGAGGTCATGGATTCCGGGATGAGTGGGTGCGGGATGAGGGTTCGGGGTCGAGAGGCAGCAATGCATCGCGCTCGGGGCTGGAGCGTTTTCCGCGGCGGATTTCCATCGCGAAGCAGGCGATGAAAATGCCGGCGAGGCAGGAAGAAACCAGGATGGTGAGGGCAAGGGCGGTCACGTGCGGGTGCTGAAGGAAATCAGTGATTCGTGGTGGCGGCTTGGCGCATCGTCTCAAAAACCACGCAAATTTCAGCGGATGTCATGGATGTATTCGCCGCGCTGTGATTCGCAATGGAGCCACTCCAGGAACATGTCGCCGATGATGTGGGCGATGCATTTTTGCCCCATGAGTTCCGGATTGAGGATCACATGGCAGTTTGAGCCGGCGTCGCCCTGCTTGCCGACGCCGGCGTGGAAGGCGTTTCCGAGCCCAAGCGCGGCGTCATCCAGTCCATGCGAGCGGAGCACGACATGGCCGCGCTGGCCGAGCGAGCCGAGTGTTTTCGTCACATCGGGCGATCGGTCGCTGGCACCGGAGGCAGCGATCTCGGGAAGACCGAGGAGTTGCCGGTGGCTGGGATCGCGCGTGACTTTCTCGACCAGTTCGTCGGTGGCGGGCAGCCAGCGGCCGTCGCCATCGTCGTCGTATTCATTGAGGTATTCGCTGATTTCATGGATAAGCTTGTCACACGGCACGGTGTCCGGGGTGTGCAGGACGATGGCATGCGCGGAGGCGGTGCTCTCGGGATCGAGCAGCAGCCATTGATGGAAAACGGACATCGAGGTCGAAGCGGTCATGCGGACTGGGAATTTCAGCCCGAAGGTGTCCGCAACGTGCGGGTCGCGCTCCGCATCCCGTCTTGAAGGATGCGCGGATTTTCCGCCTGCCCGGTGTGCGCTTCCGTCCGGCGGGAAGCGCGGCTAGCATTCGTCCGTCATGAATACCGCCACTGATGACGCCGATGCTCGACTATTGGGAACCCTGCAGGAAAACGTGCCATTCGCAAGGCGCCCATTCGATGAAATCGGAAAACGAGCGGACATGTCCGGAGAAGAGGCACTCGCCAGGGTGAAGGTGCTCAAGGAGGCGCGGGTGATCCGGCAAATCAGCGCGATTTTCGATACCCGCTGCCTTGGTTATGCCTCCAGCCTGGTGGCCGCGAGGATCGCCCCGGAGAAGCTTGACGCCGCGGTGGCGGCCATCAATTCGCATCCCGGGGTAAGCCACAATTATCTCCGCAACCACGAATTCAACCTGTGGTATACCATCGCCGTGCCACCCATCTCGAAACTCGGACTCGAGGGCACCGTGAACCTGTTGCACAAGCTTTCCGGCGCGGAAACCACGCGCCTGCTGCCGACCTTGCGGCTGTTCAAGATCGGCGTCCGCTTCGATGTCGAGGGCTCGTCGCGGCCCGGCGACCGGAGCATGCCGGCTTACACCGAGGCGAACCGCACGGAGACGCGCCCGCTCAGTGCGGAGGAAATCGGGTTCGTGAGGCACATGCAGCGCGATCTGGCGCTGGTGCCTGAGCCGTTCGTGGCCGTGGCGGATGAGCTCGGCATGTCATTTGAGGAGGCCGCCACCATGCATGAAGCGTTCCTGGCCAACGGCCGGATGCGGCGTTTTGCGGCCGTGCTCCACCACCGCAAGGCCGGTTTTGGGGCCAATGCGATGGGTGTGTGGGCCGGCCCGCAGGATGACCCGGCGGCCTTGCGGCGTCTGGGTGAAACGATGGCCGGCTACCGTGCCGTGAGCCATTGTTACCAGCGGCCGAGCTATCCGGACTGGCCATACAACTTGTTCACCATGGTCCACGGCAAGAATCAGCAGGAGTGCGAACAAACGCTCGCCGCCATCGCCGGGGCCACTGGCATCACGGATCGCCACGCGCTCTATTCGACCCAGGAGTTCAAGAAAGTGCGGGTGCGTTATTTCACGGAGGCCGAAGTCGCCTGGGAGCGGGAGCATGCGTGACACGGGCTGAGCGGAAAATCGGCATTCCGGCGCATTTCTGTTGGCCAGACACGCGGGACTGTGCTCGATTCCCGCATCATGTTCCGCACCACCTGCATCCTTCTCGTCATCGCTCCGCTCCTCGCCGTTACCGATCTTGCCGCAGAGGGCTCGAAACTCACCGGCCTGATGGAGGAACTCAACGATGCCTACAGGGCCTTCAGCCGGACTGAAGACAATGCCAAGGGCGCGGCGCTCGCCCGCGAGGCCCAGGTGGCCGTTGCCAAGTCACTGGCCGAAACACCCGGCCTCGTCTCAAAAATGCCCCAAGGTGCCGCGCGCGACATGGCTTCGGCCTCTTATCGCCATCGGCTGGGAGAACTCTACGTCCGCCTCTGTGAGGTCGAAAAAGCATTCCTCAAGGGAGACCGGGCGAAGCTCGACGAGCTGTTGGCCGCGCTCAAGCAGATCAAGAAGGACGGCCACAACGAGTTCATGGAAGACGAATGAAGCTTCCGCTCCGGGCCGCCAGGCGGCGCGAGCTGCGGAAAACGCGATGAAACAAACACCGGGGACCTGGAGTATCGGAAGCTCGTGCCCTGATTGGCGCACACTCCATGGCTTCCAAATTCCTGCATGCCCACTGGCCCCGCGTTCTTGGCGCGGGAGCCCTGATTTCCGTGGCGGCGCATGCCAAACCGGCGGATTTCAAAGTGACGGATGGAATCGCCGTCATCCTCGAAGCCCGCTGCCAGTCGTGCCACGAGGACGGCACGGAAAAAGGCGACCTGCGTTTGGACAATCTGGAGCTGCTCCCGCTCGAAGCGCGGCTCGACACGCTCAACCGGATGCAGGAGCAGGTGTATTTCCAGCAGATGCCGCCACGGGACAAACGGCAGCCGTCGGCGGACGAGCGCGAGACACTGCTGGCGTGGCTGGCCAACGAACTCGGCCGCCACCAGGCCTCGCGACTGGAGGACAAGCTACGCTACCCGGACTACGGCAACGCCGTTGATCACGAACGGTTGTTCAGCGGAAAAATCCACGCCGCCGCCTCCACGCCCGCGCGGCGCTGGCTGGTGAGCCCGCAGATTTTCGAACAGCGCGTGAAAGACGTATTCGGCCTCGAGGGCCGGGAGCGGGACATCGCTCTCTATGGCGTCACCAATCCGTTCACCCTCCCGGAGAAATCCGGCGTCCGTTATTATGACAACGACATCCTGAGCGGTGGCCATCTGCTGCAAATGATGGCCAACGCGCAGTGGATCTCCCAAAAGCAAATACGCCCCGCGCGGGTGAAGAATGGTGAAATCCGCGCCGACGAATTCGCCGATGCGCGCGACCGCTGGTCGCCCAGAAGCACGCCCGCCGCCTTCGAGGAGGTGATTCTACAAAAAGGCATGCCGGCCGAAAAACAACTCGCCGCCGCCATCCACACCCAGTTCGGGCTGGTGCTGCGGCGCGAGCCGGATGAGGCGGAACTGGGCAAATACCTCGATCTCACCCGCGAGGCGATCCAGCTGGGCGGCAACACCGAAGGTCTCCGCCAGATGCTCGTCGCCGTGCTGCTGGAGTCAGAGTTTCTCTACCGCCTCGAATTCGGCTCGGGAAATCCCGACCACCATGGCAGGAAAATGCTCTCACCCCGCGAGGGGGCCTACGCGATTTCCTACGCGCTCGGCGACCGCGGACCGGATGCCGCCTTGCTGGAAGCCGCCGCCTCCGGAAAACTCGACACCCGCGAGGACTACCATCGCGAAGTCACGCGCCTGCTGGATGACAAGGAGTATTACAAAGGTTCGGTCGATCCCGCATTCACCACCAGCAAGGTGACATCCCACATCACCAGCCATCCGCGCATCAACCGTTTCTTCCGTGACTTCTTCGGCTATCCGATGGCCGTCAAGATCTTCAAGGACACCGAGCGCAGCGAAGGTTATTACCGGAATCCGGACCGCGGCACGCTCGGCACGCCCGGTTTCCTGGTGGACGAGGCGGACCGCATCGTGGACTGGCACCTGCAGAGGGACCGCGACGTGTTTGCGAACCTGCTCACCTCCGACAAGTTCTTCGTCTATCACAACCGCGGCAACGAGGAGGGCGCGAAGATCATCAGGGAATGGCGCGAGGCCTACGAGCATTTCAAGCACACCGACTGGAAAAACGACCCGGCTGGCATCGTCGCCGCAAACATCGAGTTCATCAAGGCGCGCCCTTCAATGCGCGAGTTGGACGAACAGCGCCCCGGCTTGCTGATGGCCTACATGTTATTCTTCGAGGATTACTTCGGCAAGGGCCGGACACCGTTCACCACGGTGCCTTGGGCGCACGGCTACACCTTCCACCACTCCACATTCTACGGCCTGCCGCCCACACCGGCCATCTATCGCTACGGAAACTGGAGATCCAGGGAGGCAAAGGAACCCGAACCGATGGAGTTGTGGGACTACCCGGCAGAGCAGCCGTTTTCGATTCCCAACCGCATGGGCATCCTCACCCACCCCGCTTGGCTCATCGCGCATTCGACCAATTTCCACGCCGACCCCATCCGCCGCGGCCGCTGGGTGCGTGAGAAACTGCTGGCCGGCCGCGTGCCCGACATCCCGATCACCGTGGACGCCCAGGTCCCCGAGCACCCGCACAAAACCTTCCGCGAACGAGTCGAGACCGTCACCCAGCCCGAATCCTGCTGGAAATGCCATTACTCGATGAACCCGCTTGGCCTGTCCTTCGAGATGTATGACGACTTCGGCCGCTACCGCATGGAGGAGTTTTTGGAAAACCCGGAGAACCTGATCAAGCAAGGCAACGGCAAAACCAGCTTCAACCAATACAAAACCCTGCCCGTGGTCACCACCGGCAAACTCGAAGGCACCGGCGATCCCCGGCTCGATGGCGACGTGAAGGACGCCATCGACATGATCGGACGCATTGCAAAGTCCGACAGAGTCCGCCAGTCGATCATCCGCCACGCTTTCCGCTTCTACATGGGCCGCAACGAGGTATTGTCCGACTCGAAAGCATTGATCGATGCCGACCGCGCCTATGTTCAAAGCGGCGGCAGCTTCCGGGCGGTGATCGTTTCGCTGCTCACCTCCGATTGCTTTATCTACCGAACAACCAAACCCACCGAATCATGACCGACCGCCGCGACTTCATCCGCAACGCTTTCCTCGCACTGGGAGGCTTGTCCTTGCCCGGAGCATTGCCCCGTGTGTCCGCCTCGCAGTTCGCACCGCGGCCGGGAGACCTCGCGCCGATGCGATTCATCTTCATCCACAAGGGCAACGGCCTGTATCCGTCGTTCCTCGTGCCGCCGACATTCTCCAAAGAGGAGATGGATAAGGAAAAGCGCCGGGAGGCCTTCACCGTGGATCTCACCAAACACAGCCTGCCCGACTGGATGGGACCGCTCGAAGCGCACAAGGACAACCTCACCCTGCTGCAGGGTTTATCAGGAAAAATGTGCACCGTCGGCCACCACTCGTGGTGCTCTTCGCTTGGCGTCTTCAAGGCGAATGAACGGCTCAGCTCCATCAAGTGGGCGACCGTCGATTTCGAGCTCGCGAAACTTTTCCCTTCGCCCCTCGAACACATCGAACTGGCCTGTTTCCCGACCGGCGGCGGCAATGCCCGCGGCGGACTCGACACCATCGCCATGGGATTCTCGGCGCGCGGCGCGCAGCAGGCAAACTATGCCTTCGGCTCGCCCAGGATCGCCGTGGATGAAATCTTCAAGTCGGTCTCGTCCGATGCCGGCGGAAAAGTCCGTTATCAACTCGAACGCAAGCTGCTCGAATTCGTCGGCGGCAACCAGGCCGAGCTGGCACACCGCTTCGACGGCATCGAGCACCGCAAGATCGGCAATTACGCGCAATCCATCGAGGACATCCGCGTGCGCAACCGCAAGGTGGACGAGATGGCCGATATCGTGAAACAGCATGCGCCAAAACTCGACGCCCGCTACCTCGCCGATGGCATGAGCACCTTCGACCGCCAAGCCGGGCACGTCGAGGTGCTGCTCTCCTCGCTCATCTCCGGCCTCACCAACGTCGTCGCATTCACCATCGATGAACTCGGCCACGACTACACCGGCATCACCGGCCTGGAAGCCGAAAAGGTCAACATGCACGACGTCGGCCACGGCAAGAGCTACGGCGGCGTCGCGGCGGACGACATCCGCAAGCGCTGCGGCGAGCACCACATGACGCTGGTGGACCGCATCGTCAGCCGCCTCAAGAGTGTGCCTGAAGGCAGCGGCACGATGTTCGACAACACCATGGTGTTTTACTTCCCCGATGGCGGCGAAACCCACCACGCCCACGGCACCGAGTTCCCCTTCGTCGTGCTTTCCGGCAGCAACTCGCGCCTCAACATCGCTGGCCAATACATCCGCCTGCCGTATTGGGGTGCCGAAAACCACAAAACGCTCGGTAATTTCTACACCACCCTGCTCAACGCCTACGGCAATCCGATCAAGCACTATGGCTCGTTCGACATGGCCCTCAAACACGACCAGTCGGGGCCGATCAAGCAGATGTTCATGCACGGTTGAGCGGTGGCGGAACCGTGCTGCGGTCAGGTGACCCTGCCGCAACCACCGGGCATACCGTGCTTGGTGAGTGTCCACTGCCAAACCTGCAGGTCCCGCGCGCGGAATGCGCCCGCGCAGGAAAGCAGGTAATATCGCCACATGCGGTGGAAACCTTCGCCCATGGCCTGCGCGAAAGCCGGCCATGCCCGCTCGAAGTTCCGGTGCCATGCCATCAGCGTCCTGTCGTAGTCCGCACCGATGTTGTGGACATCCTCGGCCACGAACAGCCCATCGATGGCGCTGGCGATATCATCGAGGCATGGCAGCTCGCCATTTGGAAAAATATATCTGTCGATCCATGGATCCGTGGTGGCGCCGTGCCGGTTCCTGCCGATGGTGTGGAGCAGGAAAACCCCGTGCTCGCCAAGACAGCGCTGCATCACGCGCATGAAGGCGCGGTGGTTTTTCCGGCCGACATGCTCGAACATGCCGACGCTCGCGATGCGGTCATATTGTCCCGCCAGATCGCGGTAGTCGCGCAATTCCACTTGCACGTGTGGATGCGTGCAGTGGTTTGCGATGTATTCCGCCTGGTTTCTGGAAATGGTGATCCCGGTGCAGTGTGCGCCGTGGTGACTGGCGGCGTGGTCCATCAATGCGCCCCAGCCGCAGCCGACGTCCAACAAGCGCATGCCGGGCTGCAGGCACAGCTTGCGGCAAATGAGGTCCAGCTTGGCGGATTGGGCCTCCTCGAGCGTTTCCGCATGGCGCCAGTAGCCACAGCTGTAGGTCATCGATGGCCCGAGCATCGCCCGGTGGAAATCATTTCCCAGATCGTAGTGGACCTCCCCCACCCGCCACGCGCGCCGCCGGCTCTGCCGGTTCGACAAGCGGGCCATCAGCCACGGCAGAAGCAAGCGCGGCGATTTCACATGGCTATCGAGCCGGGCCCTGAAAATCCGGTGGAAGAATTCGTCGAGTTGATCCACGTCCCAATCGCCGTCCATGTAACTCTCACCCAGTCCCAGGCTGCCATGACCGAGCAACCGCTGGAAAAACTCCGGGCGGTGCACCCGGATGTCCCATGGTCTCGCGCCGTCGATCCGGATGTCCGCCATGGCCAGCAGATCGGAGACGATCGACCGTGCATCCCGCGGGGCGGATCGCAGCGCGGAATTCCGATGCTCCATGGCGATGGTACGCATGACATGCCTCCTTTACCAATTGCAACATATGACCGGATGGACGGGGAATCAACCCGTCAGTCGGACAAATTCCGAACGGATTGTCATCACAATCCTGCCGGGAAGGAACGCGTGCGCAAGAGGAGCGGGGCTTTTCTCATGGCTGCGGGCGGCTTTCAGGCGATGGGTGAAAGCAGCTGGGAGAGTGTCTCGGAATCGATGCGCAGGCTGGTGGTTTCCTCGGAGAGCAGGGCCTTGACCAGAGCGGCCTTGTGTTTTTGCAGATCAAGGATGCGGTCCTCGATGCTGCCGCGGCAGACGAGTTTGTGGACGAAGACCGGCTTGGTCTGGCCGATGCGGTGGGCGCGGTCGGTGGCCTGGTTTTCGGCAGCCGGGTTCCACCAGGGATCGTAGTGGATCACGGTGTCGGCGGCGGTCAGGTTCAGTCCGGTGCCACCCGCCTTGAGCGAGATGAGGAAGATGGGGGTCTGGCCGGATTGGAACTCACTGACAAGCGCGGCGCGGTTCTTCGTCTGGCCGGTCAGCTTGAGGAACGGGATGCCATGTGTTTCCAAATGTGCCTCGATGAGCGCGAGCATGGAGGTGAACTGCGAGAAGAGCAGGATGCGGCGGCCCTCCTCCAGCAACTGTGGCAGCAGCTCGTCGGTGAGATAATGCAGCTTGGCGGATTCGGTGACCTTGTCCGCGGCGGGCGAGTTGAGCAGCGACGGGTGGCAGCAAATCTGGCGGAGCTTGAGCAGGGCATCGAGCACGATGATGTGCGACTTGGCGATTCCCTTCGCGGCGATGGCATCGCGCACACGCTTGTCCATGGTGGCGCGCACGGATTCATACAAATCAACCTGCTTGCGGGTGAGATCAATGTAATGGATCAACTCGGTCTTCGGCGGCAGGTCGGCGGCCACCTGGTCCTTGGTCCGGCGCAGGATGAGCGGGGAAACCCGGCGGTTGAGCGTGGACTGGGCATCGCCGGAGCGGTCGCGCTCGATGGGTTTGCGGATGGCCGAGTTGAAGG
>JALRFY010000249.1 GCA_023253625.1 Akkermansiaceae bacterium
CAATGCCACCGCCGGAGGCGTGATCCCCGATGATGCGATCCTGTATGCCAGGCCGGCGGACGGCGCGGGCGATTGGAACGAACTGCCCATGGAAAAACTCGCCAACGGGGCCAGCTTCCGCCGCGCGCTCGATGCCCCTGAGCGGGACATGCGCTACTTTGTCACGATGGGGGACTGCCGGTCTGCGGAGTTCACTATTTCCGTGGTGCGCGCCCCCCGCATCACCAGCGCGGAAGTCGCCCTTGAGTTTCCCGGATACCTCAAGCGCCCGCCGGAGACAAGTGACCAGCTCAACCTCGAGGTGCCGGCAGGCACGCGCATCCGGTGGCGGCTCACGACCGATCAAGCGGTGGATGCCCTCGCTGTCCTCCACGGCGGGAAACGGCTCGATGCGGATGTCGGCGGTGACGGCACGGAGCTGACCTTTTCGCTCACGGCGGTCGAGAGGTTCCCCTACACCTTCGAGTGGACCGAGGGCGGCAGCGGCAGGAGCTTCCGCTTCGCGGATGTGGAATACAGCGTCCGCGTCCTCGCGGACACCCTGCCCCGGATCGCCTTCGAGGGGCCGCCATCGTCCGGGCTGGCGACGGTCGGCAAGAAAGTCGCGATCGGATGGATGGCCCAGGACGACCACGGCCTCGGCGAGGTCTCGCTGGTTTACGAAGTGACGGTTGCCGAAGGCAGCGGGGAGACGGAGGCCAAGGTCGGGAAAGGGCGTGTCGCGCTGGCCTCGCCGGAAGGCCGTGCAAGCGCCAGGGATATCTTCGCATGGTCGCTTGCGGAGCAAATCCTCCCCCTCGCACCGGGCCAGCGCATCAGCTACCACCTCGAGGCTACGGATCTGTGTCCCGGTGAGGCGGGGGAACGGGTTTCGCGTTCCCCGGTGCAGCAGCTTTCCATCGTCACGAGCCAAGAATACATGGATTGGTTCCGGCGCGAACTGGCCACCCGCAACGACGCGGTTCAGGCGGCCTTCCTTTCGCAGCGGGAAGTATCCAGGGAGATCAAAAGCCTGCTCACCCAACCGGAGCAATCGGAATGATGAAAATGCCCCTCCATGCTCTCCTTGTCCTTGCCATCGGATTCCTCTCCGTGGCCACAGCCCCTCCGCTTCGCGCGGATGAAAGCGGAGCTCTCAGGAAACTCGAAGCCCGACAGGGCGGCGAGGCGGCAAAGCTCGGCAAGGTGGCCGGCGAGGTGGCTTCCCTGCTCGAGGACCTCGCATCGAACGGCCTGCTCGAACAGGGCGGCGGTGAGAAATTGGGGGATTTCAGGGAAGTTGTGCAAACCGTCGCCAACAGCCGCCTGCCCACAGCGGCCGGCTACCTGCGCAGTGCCCGCTTGGAAAAGGATGCGACCCGCGCCCATCTCGCCTCCGCCGATGATGAGGTCGAGGCGATCGTGAAAGAACTCGGTCAAGTCCTTGCGGGAAGCTCCGCGCTGCTGGCGGAGGAGGAACTGGTGCAGGAACTCAAGGAAATGATCCGGATCCAGACCGACCTGCGCGCCAAGACCGCCGAATGGGGCAAGGCGATGCTGATCGATCCGGAAACCACAGATGCAGGCAAGGGCGCGCTCGTGCAGGAGCAGACGGCGATCTTGCCGCGCTACGGGCAGTTCATCGAAAAGCTGGCGAAAGCCCGCGACGAGACGGCCGACGAGGCCGCCCAATCGCGCCTCCAGCAGGCGGAGAGCCTTCTAAACCCGGCTCCGCCGCAGTCGGATAACAAGGCGGTCAGAACACTCCTTGTCGCCGAGCCGACCACCGGCGATGTCCTCCAGGCGGCCGTTACACAGCTCGACGTCCCCGATGTCCTCGCCGTGGTCGCCGCGCAGGATCGCGTGATCGAGTCGTTCAAGGCCGCCCTGCAGATCCTTTCCGCCGGCCAGTCGGGACTTGCGGATCTGGTGGCCGGTCTTGAGAAACTGATCGGGAAACAGAAACTGCTGCGCAAGGAGACGGAGGCGGAAGCGGCGCTGGAAGCCAGGAAATCCCTATACGAGGCCCGGCAGGTCGAGATCCAGGATGAGGCGACGAACTACTCCTTCGATGCCCCCGATCTTTTCGTGAACAAGGAAGGGGAGTTCCTCGTCGAGCCGCTGATGATTGCCCTCGGCGAGGCGGTGGAAGCCCTCAACGCCGCGGACAAGGAACAGGCGCTGCCCGCACAGGACCGGGTGATCGCCCTCCTGCAGTCGGTCTACGGCACCGCCGCCGAGGCGCTTGAGGAAGAAGAGGGCGATCCCTTCTGGGCGGACTCGCCGGAGGTCCCGGAAGACAAGTGGAAGCTTCCCAAAGACGGGGAAGAGGAAGATGAGGCGTTGGCTGATGAGGATTTCCCGGAAATTTTCGAGGGCGTCACCAACGCCGAGCTGATGATCCAATCGGACAACGCGGCGCAGGGCGCGGCGCCCGATGTTACGACCGCTGCCGCCGCGAACCGGTTCCTCAGCCTTGAGGAAAAGGAAGATGAAAAGCCTCCGGATTTCATCACCGACGAAGGACCGCCCAGTGTTGGCAGGGATGAGGCACCGGACGCCCCCGGCGGAAAAGGCCAGGGCGATACGAGTGCCGTCGATAAAGACCGCCTCGCCAAGGAGGCGATCCAGCGCACCAGGCAGAAGGCCAAGGTCCAGGATTACGTGCGGCAGCTTCCCCCGGAGTTCCGCAGCCAGGTGGCGGACTATTACGAATCGATTGCGGAATGAAGAACAGAACCATGAGACTGCCCGGAATCCTGTTACTTGCCGCCCTGTTGTGCGTGGCTCCCGCCTTTGCCCAGGAGGCGGAGCAACGCACCTCCATCGCCCGCCTGCCCGCAGAAGTGAAACAGTCGATCAGCCGTGCGCTGGAGCTCTTCGCATCCTCGCAGAATCCGGATGGCAGCTGGGGCAAGTCCAACCGCAGCGGCGGCACCGCTCTCGGCCTGATGTCCTTCCTGTTGGAAGGCCATGTGCCGGGCGAGGGGAAATACGGCGAAGCCATGAACAAGGCCATCGGCTTCCTCATTTCCGTGGAGTCGAACGGCTATTTCCATGATGAATCCGACCGCGGGATGTATGAGCATGGCCTCGCCCTGCTCGCGCTTTCCGAAGCCTGGGGCCAGAGCCATGATCCGCGCATCCGCCCGGCGCTGGTCCGGGCGGTGAACCTCACCCTCAACGCGCAGAATTCCGAGGGCGGATGGCGTTACGGCCCGCGGCCCAGCACGGCGGACACCTCCTGCTCCGCGATGCAGGTCGTGGCGCTCGCCTCCGCCAAGGAATCCGGCATCGCCGTGCCTGCAAAACACATGCAGCGGGCCGTCGATTACCTCATCGCCAACGAGGTGAGATCCACCGGCGGATTTTCCTATCAGCTCCTCGCCGGCGCCCCCATGGGCGGCGCCGCCTTCGCGCGCACCGCCGCCTGCACCCTGGCGCTGATGCTCGCCGGCGAGCACAAGCACCCGGCGACCCGCGCGGGGGTCGCTTACATCGGAGCCTCGCCCGATTCCCTTTTCGAGAACGACGGCCACTACCATTACGGCCACTATTACGCCGTCCAAGCCATGTATCAGGCGGGCGACGAGCCATTCAACAAATGGTATCCGAAAATCTCGAAAGCCCTGCTCGCCAAGCAGAACGAAAACGGCGGCTGGGGCAGCCCGGCCGAATTCAACGCCGTGGACACCGGTTTCTCCATCCTGACCCTCGGCGTGCCTTACCGGTTTTTGCCGATCTACCAGAAATGAGATCTTTCAAAAATACGTGCCTCACCGGCAGCCTTGGCATCCTGCTGGCTGCCAGCGCTTCTGCGGCACCTTTGAACAGTCCCGAACTCGAAGCCTGGCGCCCCACCCGCGCCAGTTACGACTACAACGGCATCGCCCGGGCCTATGCCGACTACATGATCGCGAACGGGCGCGACGTCTACGGCGCGAAGCACACCCCGCTGTTCATTACCGGGATGGACCGCAAGACCGGCAAGAAGATCTCGCCGCCCTACGCGCATGTGAAGCGCAAGCCCTTCATGCCAGGCTGGGAGCGGGATCGCGAGCTGCGCCCCAGTGACCGCAATTTCGGCAACGCCGATCCCCTGGACCAGCTGACCCTGCTGAAGCTGATGCACCGTCTCACGGAAGTCACCGGGGAGAAGCGCTACGCCGCAGAGGCCGACAAGACGGCGGCCTGGTGGATGGCGAACGCGCAGTCGCCGATCGGACTCTACCCATGGGGCAGCCATACGTTCTGGAACGTCGAGAAGGAGGGCGGCGCCGGGCTATTCGAGTTCAATCATGTCTGGCCCTACTGGAACCTGAACCCGCAGGCGCTGCAAAAGTATGCCATGGGGCTGTGGGATCACTACATCCGCGACAAGGAGACCGGCGACTTCAACCGCCACGCGCATTCCCACAAGCACGGCCCGGGCGGCGGCATGGAGTTTCCCTGGCCCGGCTCGGCGATGATCGCGACCTGGACCGAGGCCCATCTGGCCAAGCCCGACCCGGAGTATGTGCGAGCCATCGGCACCGTCCTGAAACGCTGGGAGAGTTTGCGCGACGCGAACGGACATTTGGCACCGTGCTCCGACTACAAAGAGTGGGCCTGGTATGACGGGTACATGATCGCCGCCAAGCGGCTCGATGACTTTGCCGACCGGATCGAAGCGAAAGAGCCTGCGCTGGCGGAAAAGATGCGTGACTATGGGCGCAGGAACGACGCGGCCTACCTTAAGATATCGGACGGGCTGCTCGACATCAAGCGCATCGGCCCGGTGAAAAGCTACCTGCGCGAAACCGGTAGCTACGATCCCGAACGGCTCGATATCATCGGCGGTCCCTGGCAGGACCGCCAGAACTACGCCGGCTCCGCGGTGCTGCTCTACGAGCGCATGAAGCGCAACCCCTCGCCTGAGTTGCAAGCTCGCTACCGTCAGGCCGTTCTGGATACCGCCGAGGTTTACATGAGCATCAATCCCGAGATACAGTGGGCCGTATGGGGGTCCAACCTCGCTAATGCCATGCAGTTGATGCTGGACGCGCACGAACTAACCGGCAACGCCGCGTATCTGCATCGCGCCGATCACTTCGGACGTCTGGCTGCCGATCTTTTCCTCGATGATGTTTCCCCGCTCCCGAAGCTCACCAGCCATGATGATTACTATGAGATCGAGTCCGTGACCGCACCCTCGGGAGATGCCTGGATGCTGGTCGCGTTGGACGTGCAGGTCAGGCTATCGAAACTGGCGGAACAGATCGCACACCCCGCATCGTTCGGAGCGGACCGCAATCCGGACGATCTCAAGAAGTTGCCCGTCGTCGGCGAGGATCCGGAAGAGTGGTGGAAGGCAATGACCTCCGCCTTGGCGGAGAACCGCGGTGGGGTCTGGGACTGCACGGCTTTGGATCAGCCCGCCGCGAGCGTGGCACTCGCCTACGGCGGAGGAGAGCGGTTAAGGGAACTTTTCCTTTCCCGGTCAAGCGGAGGATTTGCGGCGAAAGGTTTGCCCGTCGATTCCCTCGAGCTGATCGCGTCCGACGTCATCAACAAGATCCCGACCCTCGATGAGGCTGCGCCGTTCAATGGCGCTCACCGCAAGACCTTTTCCGGAAAACACCGGGAACCGAGCTCCGCGACATACGGCGGCTTCAAGGACGTTCTGGAGCAGGCCGGACTCGTCCTCGCGAATCACGGCAAAACCTCAGCCACGGTCACCGTCACCACCACTTTCCACGACAGTTGGGACGACCGTGAAGCCAAGGAGGAGGTCGCCACTCTCAAGCCCGGCGAACAGGTCATGGTCGCGGTCGCGGCACCTGAGAAGCGCTTCATCCGTCGCTTCGACATCAAGGGCGACACGCCGGGTGTTGTGAAGTTGGAAAAGTTCGCCTTCGCGATGACCCCGCGCAGCAAATTGAATCCACTCACTTCCGACGCGGCGCCGGTTCCACCACCGAGTTCCCAGCCCGCTCCCCCCAAGGGGCCACCGTTTGCTGGCGCAAAGCCCAGCATCAGCCGCGACGGGTTGGTGCTGGAACTGGTTGGCGAGTCCCTGGGCAGGATTGCCGAAAGGGCAGATGCGCAGCAGCGCCCGAAGCTGGTCCGAGAGAAAGAGACCTCCGTCTTGCGCTTCGACGGCACCGACGACTTCCTCAGCATCGCCGACAGCGACGCCTTGGATCTGCAGGCTTGGACCGTGATCGTTCTCGCCCGCGCCACCGGCGGTCCCGGAGTGGTGATCGGAAAGATCGACGAGCGCAACCAGATGATGAACTACCGCCTGCAAATCGACCGGGACGGCAAGGTCGGTACGGTGGTGCGCGGCACCAGCGCCGGGCAACAGGTCAACCGGCAAGCGCAGGTGAATGCCCTGAACCGCTTCGCCGTGATCACGGCCCGGTTCGACCCAAAGGTAAGCGGATTGGAGAAGGTCACCATCACCGTGGACGGTCACCCCGCCACCTACAGCTATCAGAACGCGCAGGGCGAACTCACGCAGCTCACTCACGACCACCCCCTCCTGATCGGCCGCCAACCGGGCCGGGAAGCGCGCCACTTCAAGGGCGACCTCGGCGGCATCCTCCTCTACAACCGCGCGCTCAGCGACGACGAGCTCAATAGCACCGCCCACTGGCTCTCCAAACAATGAAGCGTCTCTTCCTTTTGTCTCTGCTGTCCCTGCTGCCTCTCGCCGCGGAGAACGAGTTCTTCGCCATGGACAACGGCCTGAGCGACGTGAAGACCATCGCCGGCAAGGCGGAACTCCTGAACGAGCTCGGCTACGATGGCGTGACCTGGCGACCGGGAAACACCGGTGAGACCGTCCGGGAAATGTCCGCCAAGGGCGTCAAGGTGCACGCCCTGATGCTGAACCTGCCGGTTTCGAACAAGGAACAGGCCGCCCCCCTGCCCCTCGCCGACATCGAGGCACTCAAGGGGACCGACGCGATCCTCTGGGTGCAGTTGACCCGCAAGGGTGGCGACGACGCCGATGCCGCCCGCGCACTCCGGCGCCTGAATGCCGTGGCAAAACCGCTTGCCCTGCGTATCGCCATCTACCCGCACGTCAATAATCACGTCGAGTCACTCGAGGAAGCTCTGCGCGTCGCCGACCTCGTGGCCGACGACAATGTCGGGGTGTCCCTCACGCTTTGCCACCAACTCAAGAGGCAGGGCGTGCAGGACCTCGCGCCACTGCTGAAGAAGGCTCTTCCCAAACTCTTCCTCGTCCTCGTCTCGGGTGCCGACACCGGCGACACCAAGGCGATGGGCTGGGACAAGCTCATCCAGCCGCTGGGGAATGGGAGCTACGACGTCGGGAGCCTGCTCAAAACCTTGCAGGAACTCGACTACCAAGGATCCCTCGGTGTCATCGGATTCGGCCTCAAGCAGCCGGCCAAGGATCACCTCAAGCAGTCTATCGAGTTTTGGCGGAGAGTCTCCACCTCCTCCACAGCACTGGTCTTCCTCATCGCCGGCCAATCCAACGCCGGTGGCGTGGCGGCATTCTCGCCGGAGAGCAACGAGAAATCCGGCATGGCCGGGAAGCATCCGACCACTCCCGGATCGACCGCGAAGGAGGTGGGAATTCCGACCACCATGGATGCCTACCCGCGAAGTTTCATCTGGGGACGCGGTTTCGAGCGACTCACGCCCGGCAGGAACCTGAAGGGCGGATACAATGATCCCGACCGCCACGGGATCGAGTTGCCGATGGCGATGCTGTTGGAGAAGAAGCATCCGGATGCGGACAAGTTCTTCATCAAGCACGGCCCCGGCGGCCACAACCTGCACACCCAGTGGAAGGCGGGGAGCGGGTCGGACTACAGGAGCTTCAAAGCCCAGCTCGACGCAGCGATGGCGGATCTGAAGAAGCGCTACAGGAATATCCGGGTCATCGGCCTCTACTGGGACCAGGGCGAGAGTGACAAGGCGAAGGCGGCGGAATATGCGACCAACCTCCGGGCGCTTTTCACCGCGTTCCGCGCGGACACCGGGATTCCGGATCTGAGGATTTTCGTGAGGAAACTCATCTTCCAGCACGACGACGGGGGATACGCCCCCATCATCGCGGCCCAAGCGGAAATCTCGGAAGGAGACCCGAATGCCCACCTCCTTGATCTTGATCTGGGATCGAACGAAGCGAATTTCAAGGCCTGGGCCTGGACTGACAACAATGGTCACCTGAGCAGCAAGGCATATCTTGAACTGGGCAACCGGATCATGTCCATCACCGGACCAAACCAGACGAAAAACCGATGACGAATTTCAGAATCATCCTGTTTGCAGCGGTCCTGCTCCCGGCGGGCAGCCTGCCGACTCAGGCGAATACCGAGCGGTCGCCCGAGCCGGTGCCTTCCGCTGCGGCGCAGATGTTCGGGCAACTGGAATCCGGCGACTGGCGCAACTGGATCGAGAAGGCGGAGGCGCTCGATTACCTGTCGCGCTACGAGGTGCCTGACGCGGCTCCGGCGGTGCAAAAGGTTCTCGATGACATGGATCCGAACAACCGCTGGCTGCGCGGCCGGGCGGTGATCGCGATGGCGCGGATCGATCCCGCCAATGCCATCACCCTCGTGAAGGCGAGTGCCGGAGACCCGCAGGTCGAAGTGCGCGCCGCCGCGGCGGAGGTCTGCGCCGAGCTGCCCGCCGGCCTGGCAGGCCCCGTCATCCAGTCCCTGCTCGCGGACAAAACCCCGCTGGTACACTTCCACATGCTCGCCGCCATGGCGCGCCATCAGGGCGAGGCCGCCTGGCAGCTTGCCGGGCCGGCGATGGCCGATGTTCCTGCGAATTGCATCGAGCCTGCGGCCCGGACACTCGGGTGGATCGGCACCGAGGCAGCGCGCGCACGGTTGCTGGAGCTTGCCCGGAAGGACGGGGCGCTAGCGGGCGTTTTGCGGGGGCTTGAGGGGATCACGGCTCCCGCGCTGGCGCCGTTCTATCTGGAATCGATCACCCTATCCGGGGACAAGGTTTCGCTCTCGGATGTGTGGCAGGCGATGCAAGGAATCGAGCGCGATGCTGTCATCGCCGCTTGCCGGCAGGCGCTGGCTTCAGGCGAGGAGAAACAGGTGCAGGCCGTCGCGCGGCTGATCGCGGGCCATCTCAGGGAACCGGCACTCGGCGAGGCCCTGCAGGCCGCCATGCAAAACTCGCAGGACCGCGCCACGCGCCTGCTCTCGCTTTCCGCGCTGAGCTGCACCGGGGCCGACCTTTTCCGTGATGTGTTCGTAGCCCACCTTTCGCATGAAGATGCCCAGGTGAGGGCCTTCGCCATCGGTTGCCTCGCGCAGTGCATGGAGGCGGACCTCTATCAGCTCCTGGAAGCCGCGTTGTCGGATCCCGATCCCTCAGTCGGATTGGCCGCGCTCGGGGCCTTGCGCACCGTCCCGCGCGAGCGGAGGCCGGAGGGGAAACTGATCGCCTATCTCACCCCGTCCCTGCTTTCGGCCGATGCGGCGATCCGCAGGGAGGCGGTCGCTGTGGTGGCCCCGGCGATCAACCCCGACAATGGCGCCGAAGGTCTCAAGGTGATGCGGCAGATGCAGGAACGCTTCGGCACCGGCGAAACCAAGCCGCTGATGGATGCCGTGTTCCGCATGGTGCCGGATGTGGACACGGCGGAGATTCTCCAAGGGCAAGGCTTCGTCGCAAGGTGGCACGTGATCGGTTCATTCCCGGCCGGATTCGGCGCTCCCGCCCAGGACGTGGATGCATTCGCGACCGCCTATCCCCCCGAAAAAAACATCGATTTGAGCGAGAGGATCAAGGTGGCTTACAACTCGAAGACGGACAAGCGCTTCGGGAAAGAGGTTGCGGAGTTGGAGATCGGGTGGGTTGCGGCGACGGTTGAGAATGCCGACGGCACGCTTTTCATGACCCGGGCGGGTCGTTCCGAACTCCAGTTGCCACTGAAGCACGGGGCGAGTTATGCCTGCACCGGGATCACCGTCGCCAAGGGCGGGGAGGTGCGGATGGAGTTCCTGTTCAACATGAAAGCCCAGAAAAAGGTCTGGCTCAACGGAAAGGAGCTGAAATTGGAATCCAAGATCGACAATACCCAGGGGATCGACACCGCGACCGCCACGCCCAATCTGCTCGCCGGCAACAACAGCATTCTCGTAAAAGTCGTCTCGGATGATGGCAGCCCGGCCTGGTGGGCACCAAGGGTATCGACCCGTGGGTTCAGCCTGAACCTGACCGACACCGAAGGGAGACCCCTGAAATGGACTCACGAATGAAACACGTCTTTGCCACGACCGTTTTGCTGCTCTCGGGTCTTGCTGCCTTTGCCCAGAATGCGCCCGATCCGCGCCAGGCGGTGGAGAACACTCCCGGCGACATCGATGCGGCGGTGAAGCAGCTCGGCCTGATGGTGCAGGACAGCTTCCGCAAGGACATCTTCACGGAGTTCGATGCCGGCCGGGTGGACCGGCCCAATCAAATCATTGATTACGCGGCGACGCGGATCCTGGCATTACACCGCATGGGGAAACTTTCCGTGCATTCCCCGGAAGTGAAAAGCGCGTTCACCTACGGGTTCCTCACCGCCTTGGGTGATGAAACCCGGCTTCACGAGGCGCTCGCCCTTTACCGGCGCATCCCGGCGGCGAATACCGACGACCCGTTTTGGCGCATTATCCAGGCCCGCTGCGCGCGGATGATGTCATTGCCCGAGACGCCCGGACTCTACGCGCAGGTCGCCGCCGACATGACCGGCGTGCCGCCCAGTGAGGACGTGCGCCGGATCCGGGAGGCAAACCGCAAGGAGTTCGATCTTCCGGGCTTCACCAGGGAACAATGGCTCAAACAGACCACGAATTTCGTCTATGACGGAAAGGAACTCGACGTGCCCGGCTCACCTCCCATCGAGGGCAGCCCGTTTCCCTTGCTCGACATCATCGGCGCAGTCGGGACGGAGGCCGGAAAATGGCAGCAGGCGCTGGACGGATCGCCCGGAGAGCAGGCGGTGGCTTTGGATGAAATGGTGGCCGCCGCCGCAAAGCATCCCGAACTTCCCTGGCTGGACGGACGCGGCTTCCTGAACACGGAACGTGCCCTGGCCGCGCACCTTCTGGCCAAACCGGCAGCGGAACTGGCGGCTCTGCGCGAGCTGCAGGAAACGGCCTGCCAGAAGGAAACCGCCAACGCGAAAAAACACAACCCGTTGGAAATGTTCCGGCGCTATCCGTGGGCGCAATCGGCACAACGGCAACTCCTCGAATCCGGCAAGCAACACCTCTTCAACGGGGAGGCGCAGGCGGCGTTCCGCTGTTTCCAGGATGTGGTGGTTCACGCCGTGGAAACGGAGATTCGCGAGGAGGCGCAGGTCGCGCTCTGGATCAGCCTCTCGCAGTTCGCCCCAGCGGATGCCGTGAGCCGGGCTTTCGATTCCGCCGATCCCGCAGCGACCTGGCCCTGGAATGGCAAGCGCGAGAAGGCGGCGATCATCCGCCAGGCGCTGGCCAAGGCTCTCCCCTCCGCTGCGCTGCCGCCATCGTTGGCATCGCTCCAAGCGCACATCGTGCGCCTGCCGCCGATGGCTGTCATCCCCGGCCCCGAGACCGTGCTCAGCCTTGACATGCAGTGCGATGGGGAACGTTTGCTGGTGAGCGGCTCCGGGATGCAGGTGCTGTATCGAGCCGCTGACCCGGGGAAGCCGCTGTGGAGCCAGCGCAGGAGATCGGGCGAGGGCAAGCCGCTTCTCGTGGGGCAGGATGTCCTCACTCCGTTCGGGGAGGGCGACACCCTCGCGGAACTGCGGGGCACGGACGGGACCATCGCAAGCGAAGGTAATCCGAACTCTCCCCTGACCCGTTACCGTTACCAGACGGTGGGCGGACCTGTGAGCGGCGACCAGAGGGCTTACGCGGTTCAGATCGGACAACCGTATCCCAGCATCCTCGGCCATCCGGAAAACCGGAACTGGGGGGATGTCGCCCTCAGTTGTTTTGGCAATGATCTCAAGCCCCTGTGGACGCGCTCCTACGACGCTGCGCAACGGATCGCGACGCCACACCGCAAGCTCTTTAACCACGTGTTGCCGCAGATCAGCCGGGGCGCGGTCTATTTCTGTTCCAACGCCGGGCATGTCATCCGCGCCGATGGCCGCGACGGCGAGATGGAATGGATCCACTTTTTCCGCCCGGAGAGCGGCGACAACTACAGCAAGCCACCTTCCCCGTGGTGCCGCGGGGCGGCTCCGATCGTGACGGAGGACAAGGTGATCTGCATGCCGAAGTTCACCGGCTCCCTCTTCGCCCTCGATAAGGAAACCGGCCGCCGGGTCTGGTCAGTCCCTCTGTTGCGCGGCCATGAAATCCTTGGCGTCCACCACGGCCTGGTGCTGGTCATCGGTGCCAATTCGCTCTACGCCATCAATCTCGACAGCGGCGAGATGCGCTGGGGACGGCAGATATCGGACGCATACGCGGACGGCTTCCAGTTGCCCGGTGCCCAGCTGATCGGCTCCTCGATTTACTGCGCGACGAAGAACACGCTATACCGCTTCGATGCCAATGGCGGCGCACTCCTGGAGTCGCGTGCATGGGACATGGGCGGGGAAGTCCCGATGGGTTTCCATATCTCCGGGACGGCGCTGTATGTGGTCAGCGACCTGCCTTTGGCTGATGAGGTTCTCGAGCGCCGGCTCCATGATTACCACACGCTCATTTATCCTGCATCGGAGTCGCGCGACCTCGTCCGGCCCATCGAAACGCAGGACGGCAGCAAATACATCTGGCAGGACGGAATGCTGATCTGCATCAAGGGCGGAAAGCTCGTCTGGAGCCGCTTCCTGGGCAATTCCAAGATATACCAGAGCCGATTCACCGAGAAGGGTGGCACCCTGTCATTGAGCTGGGGCAATGCCTCGGCGACCCATGATGCGGCGACCGGCCGCCTGCTGGGCATGGCGAACGCCCGCCCGCCCGCCGCAATCAAGATAGGGACAAAGTGATACAGTAAAACAGCCGGCCAGATATCGATATGAAAAGACACGCAAGGCAGCTCGCATTTCCATTGGCCATCGCCGCGCTTCTCCTCGGGCGGCAGCCCGCCCGCGCCGAGGGCACTTCCGCCACCCAGCACATGGGGCCGACCGGTATCACGGGCATGATCGCCGGCGAGCGCTCGTTCAATGTCAAATCGGTGGAAAAAGGCTCGCCCGCCGATGGCAAGATCTGGCCCGGCGACCAGGTGGTGGGCGCGGGGAAAATGCCGTTTCTCAAGCGCGTTCGTTTCGAGTTCGCCGC
>JALRFY010000061.1 GCA_023253625.1 Akkermansiaceae bacterium
GGTTCTTTTCGTAGCGCTCGAAATGGGCGGGGTTGCGCATGTCCTTGTCGCCCTGCCACCAGAAGAATCCGGCGACCTCGTATTCCTTGGCACCGGGATAGTAATTACCGAGCTTCTCAAGCACCTTCTTGGCGGCGGCCACATCACCGTCATACTGGCATCCGGCATACCATCCCTTGGACATGTCGCCACCGGTATCGCCGCCGGGGTCGTCCGGGGTGCCGCGGTATCCGGGCTGCATTTTCCCGCCGTGCTCGTAGGGCTCGCTGCCGGGCGGCAGCAAGTCCCAGCCGAGGCTGCGGTTTCCGATGCAGCTCTTGAGGATCAAGACCGGCGCGTCGGTAACATGGCCGATGTAATGCCCGATGCCGATCTCGGGGCCGATATTGCGCTGGATGGTCATCCAGTCGTTCTGCTGTTCGTTGGCCGGGTTGTTGCCCGAGGCCATGACGAAAACGTTGCGGACATCCTTGCGCACGGTCCACTCGCCGGCGTCATCCACCAGATAAGGGTATTTTTCCCCAGCGATTCCCTTCAAGACGTCCTGCTTCCCGAACCCGAGCATGTTCGACTGCCCCATTAAAATATAAACTTGGACCGGCTTGCTCATGTCCGCCTCCTTGCCGTCCGGATCCGGCAGCACATCGGGGAGTTCCTTCACGCTGCCAGCCGCCGACGGGGATGCCGTCACCTTGCTGCCATGTTCCTTCAGGTAGGCGATATCGGCCTCGGACAGCTTGTCCTGCGTGAAGCTCATGCGCCTGCCGTTGGGGAGGGTCACGGTGACCGTGCCTTTTGCGGCATCGTATGATTGCAACTCGCCTTCGAAAGTCCGGGTTCCATCGGGACTGGTCCAGGTTCTTGCCGGCGCTCCGCTGACGAGCAGGCCGGCGATGGCCGCCAGGCGCAAGGCCCTGGATTTGGAATAGTTGAATGGTTTGGTTTTCATGACAGTGGGTTGTGTGATTTGCCGGACCGGTTCAATTATCCGCGCCCACTGCGGCGAGGGTGCCCGCGGGAAGTTTCGCCTCCTCCATCCACAGGCTGACATGACCGTGCGGAGGCACCGGCTTGCCGCGGTAGTCGGGGTGGGCGCCATGATAAAAAGTGACATCCCGGAAGAAGGTGTAACGGAGGAAACTGATGACCGAGATGGTCACCTTGCCGCCCTTGAACTCGGGCAGGATGTCGTCATGGACATAGGCCCCGCGGATGCCCGTATGACGGAAGAAGCCACCGTTCGCCTGGGTGAGGAGCTTGCCGTTGACATAGATGGCGAAGCCCTCGCCGCTGCGGTCGCAGCCGGCCCCACCGAGGATCAAGCGGTAGGCATGGCCGTCCTTCACCGGCGGGACCTCGAAGGTCTGGCGCATCAGCAGGACTTCCTTTTCCCAGAGGGTGGCCGGGATTTCACTGCAGCCGCAGAGCGGTCCGGTGCAACGCGGGCGCAGCCGGTCAAGTTTGCCGCCCATCTGGCCGAAGGGGGCCCTGCCCGTCTTCCAGCCGGCCTTGACGGGATCGAACTCCGGCAGGAACCAGTTCTTCATGCCTTGCGGGAAGGTGACCTCGCGGTAGCGGTCGCTCTTCGCAAGCTCCTGCTTTTCGGGCGGATCAAAACTGAAATACGACCATTCGGCCGTGCGCATCTCCGGGCCGAACCGTTTCCATTGGTAGTCGGAAACCCCGGCAATGTCGTAATAATCCATCAGGGTGTCGAGGTCGCTGCGGATATCGAGCGGCATCTTCGCCGGCCGCTCGCCGGTCACGATGCCCTTCAGATTGCTGCGGCTGTCCCCGGCAAAGGCGGCCTCAATGAAGCCGGGGATCATTTCATCGACGATGATCGGCTTGAGCGCCTGGCCCATTTGCCGGTAGTAATCGGGTGCGTAATGCGGGCCGGCCTGGTTGAAATTGCCGGTCACGGCGTCCGAAAACACCGTGGCGACATCCGGATGAGGTTCCGGCCGCGGCGGAAGGGTGACTTTTTCCGCCTTGCCGCCCTTCAAGGCCACCATCGCGCGGCCGAGCGCGTCGCCGGTGAGGACATAGGTCTCGGCATTGTGATTGTAGTGGAAACCAGTGCCCGTCGGCGATTCACCGCGCGAGCGCCAGAACGGGCGGGTATCGACGCTGGCGACGTTGCCGGCGAATGCCGGGTGCTGTTTCGGATCGCCGACCGCCATCTGCGCCTCCCAGGTCATGAAGTGCCCTGGCTCCATGTCCATGCCGCCGAAGCCGACCGTGGCGACCACCGCCGGCATATGCGGGGCCTTGAACTCCTTGCGCAGGTCTTGGATCAGGTGAACCAGATGCTTTTCATACACCTCCTTCGGCACGTCCTTGTCCTTGTGCCCCTGCCACCAGACGAAGCCGGCGATTTCATAGCCTTGGCCTTGGTAGTCCGGGACGATCTTATCGAGGTTCTTGAGCGTTTTATGAACCCCCTCGACCATCAGGTCATATTCCTTGCCGCACCATTCATTGGCCTTTTCCTCCTCGGTCTTGCCGCTGGATGGCGGACGGAAATCCCAGTTCAGCGCGCGGTTGCCCATCGACGATTCGATCAACAGGACAGGCTCGGCGTGGAAAGTGCCCATGACGAAGCCGAAGGGCACCTCGGGACCGATGAACCTGCCGTTCGAGGTGGCCGAAAGCGGACCGCCTGCACCACCGGTGCTGGAAATCCGGGTTTCCCAGTAGGTCACATCGTTGCGCACCGTCCACTTGCCCCCGTCATCGGCGAACCAGGTGTATTTCCCGTCCTGGATCATGGACGCGAGGTCGCCGTGACCCTTGAGATCGATGTGCTTGAGCCAGAAGGCAGCCGACCCGCCTTTCATGTAGGTGATCTGGACCGGATAGCGTTTTCCTTGTTCCAAGGGCAGCGGTGTGACTGCTGCCTGCTGGCCGGGCTCCTTGCGATAAACCTCCTTGCCATCAAGCGACACCACCGCGTGCGAGCTGTCCTCGAAGCCGGCGTGAATCTCGTGCATACCGCTCATCGGCACATCGATGAACGCCTTCGCCACCACCGTGTGCGGGCCCTCGATGGACGGCAGCCGGGCCTCCACCGTGCCGAGGGCGACGGTGGTTTCCTTGACCGGCTTCATCGCGGTGTAGTCGGCTCCATCCTGGTAGGCACCGGCATATATGGCGACTTTCGCGCCCTTGGGCGCATCGGGTCCGGCACCCTGGTAAACCCCATGCCGCAGTAGTGCAGACGGCCCGACCGGCATCCGCCCGACCTTGATCTGCGGATCGGCGGAGAGGTAAATGCTTGGATAAACCGGCTGGGCTCCTTCCAGATAGCCGAAGCCGACCATGTTCGACTGCCCGGCGAGGATGTAAACCTGCACCTTTCCGGCGGAGGGCGGAGATTGATCGGGCCTTGGAAGAACCTCAGGCACGGAAGCTGCGTGGGACGGCAGCATCAGTAACGCAGCCGTAACGGCATGGAAGGCGGAGGAATTCATACAACGTGTTGATTTACAGGCATTATTACGAAAGACAGCCTATCGCGGCTGCCGGTCGCGGATACAATACGGAGCGGAAATCACTCTTTTCGGTTATTTTTTCGGAGAACTTGACCTGACCGCGTCATCTGCTGGCCGGTCATCGGCAAGAACGGGGCGTTGATCACGTGCACCAACCACGGCAACCGCCTCAAGGCCTTCAACTACTGCCGTGACATATTCTCCAATACCAGCACCCAATCCTGCGGCGAGGGCAGGTCGGGCATCGCGAAATCTGCGAATTCGGCCTTGCCGGGTTCCTTTGCCTGCTTCGGTTTGAAGGTGGTCCCGGACACCTCGAAGTTGTCGAAGGCCTGCCGTTCTCCGATCTGGTAGAACCAGAGGCCGACTTTTCCGCCGGTGGTGTTGCCGATCTTCACGGCGGGCGTGCGCCAGGTTTCCCTGCCGTCGGTGACCACCAGCGCGGCATACTCGCCAGAGACCGCTGCGGTGAGCCTGATGTCCGGGCCGATCTGCGGCGTCTTGACGAGGCCCAGCGCCTCACCCCATTGGCCACTGCGGCGGTCGTGAATGGCGATCCCCTTGTAATGAGGACTGTAAAAGCCGACGAGATAGTTGTCCGGATCATGAAAACGGAGGACGATTCCCGCTTCGGCCTGGCTACGGGCATCGACACTCACCATCAGATCCTTGCCGGCGGCCTTGCCGGCGATGGTCAACATGTCCTTGGCACCGACCAGGCGGCCGTCATGGCGCTGGCTTGCCGAGCCGTGGTCGTGCCAGGCGGAGGCGTCCCCCTGGTTCACCGCTCCCACCGCGGATCCACCGAAGTTGTCCACGAAGAGAAGGGGCTCGGTGTGCCCGTCAATCGGGGCCAGCAGGCCGTCACCAGTGACTGACCTGGCTTTGACGGTGCCCGCATCGAAGCGCCGGCCGGTGGCCGGATCGAAGTAGCAGGCGGAATAGGTGATATCCGTTTCGAGCTGTTTGACGACCGGGCCCTTCCAGTTGTAGATGCCACGGCGGGGTTGATAGATGAAGCGCACTTCGCCCGGAATGCCGGCTGCAAAGCTGCCCTGTTCCGCCCACTCCGGGTGAGGTGTGAAACGATGCCATGGATACTGCAGCAGCAGTTTTTTGCCGAGCCCGACCTGGGAGGCGCCCGGGTAATTCATGCCCTCGCGCCAGGTGGTCCAATCGTAGGTCCTGCGCCCCCCGAAGGCGCTGCTGGCACAACCCGGATCGCCTTCCACACTTGCGTGCCAGATACCGGCCGCCCCGTAGGTGTGGCCGGCCGCGCCGCTGAGCACGTATTGCCAGAACATGTTGCGCTGCACATACGGGAAGCCGAACTGCATGTGCCCCTCATAGATGGTCTCGCCCACCAGCACCGGCATGGGTGGCTCCTTGGCGTAGGTGGAGATCACCCCCTTGACGGAGTCGCCAGTCGCCACCACCTCGTTGTGACTGCCTCCGATCATGTCATAGTCGATGATGAGGTCGTCGCCGGGGTGGCCCCTCCTGCCTCCGCCCGTGTGGTTCGTGAGGGGGGTCTGATACGGGTCGATACTTCTGACATACCGGCCGACCTCGCCCCATGGTCCCTCGCCCCACTTGCTGTTGTCGTGAAGCTCCCCGGCCAGAATCCACACCACGGGATAGGCACCGTAGCGGGCGATCAAGTAGCGCCAATGCCGCTTGAGCCCCTCGACTCCGGCGACCTGCATCGCATCGCAGTCACGCCGCCCCCAGGCTCCCACGATCGCCGGAACCATTTCAGAATCGATCAAGTGCAGCAATCGCCGGTCGGCGAAGTTCCAGTATTCAGGATTCAGCTGTTTGTAGTCCCTGGTGTGGTAGGGCATCCCGCCTTCATTTTCCCACATCGGTTCGAACGGGCCCTCATCGGGATAGGGACCGGCGACGATTTGAATCACTGAGAACCCTTTCTTCTTCCGGTCCGCCGCCAGCTCCTGGAAACCTTCCCACGTCAGGCGCCTGGCCAGGCACTTCCACCACGTGTCACCGAGCCAGAAAAACGGGGTGCCATCGGCATGTTGGAAGTGACGTCCATTCCCGCTGATGCCGATCTTTCCATGTTTGTAGAGCGGGTTGTCGCCGGTGTAGGCGGTCACTTCCAGAGATTGCGCCCCTCCATTGAGATCCTTGTTCGAGGCATCCGAACACTTGACCTTGTATTGAAATTCACCCTCCAGCGGTGGTGCGAAGCGGACCGTCCACCGGTCACCGCCAGCCCAGAACGCGGGCACCACCCATTTCTTGTCGCCGTTCTGGAAAACGACGTCCACCTCCACATCCACAAAGGGGTTGGCGTATTTCTTCGCCGAAGTGAAGGATGTCTCGAAGACTTTACACTGTTCGGCCCCCATGGCGCAGCAAGGTGCCAACAACAGGCCCAGCAGCGCGACTCCGGTTTGCTTGGTGATTTTCATGTGGTTCTTGAAATTTTATATATGTTATGATTTTGAATGATGTCCCGCCCGCAACGGGCGGGCAGGAAAGCGGCGGACGGCGCGCTCTTCCGAGCCATTGTCTTTTGACAATGGCAAGCGCCAAGAATCCCTGAGCACTGCCGCTTGTCGAGCACGAAAGTGGTTTCCCCTCTCTCCGTGATGAACGCCGTGGCGATCTTCCCACCAGTCCTTGTTCCTCAGTGCCGTGCGTGCATGGCTGCTTCGCCGGAGCCGTGGGTGAGGCCGGGAATCGCCACTTGCCGGGCCTTGCGGATGGCCCCGAGGACGCCGGCGCGGTCGCCGAGATGGGAGCAGATCACTTCGCAGTCGCTCAGGCCCTTGAAAAGCAGCCAGCAGCCCTCGCGCATCGTTCGGTTGATCGTTTCGAGCAGCCGGGGGGAGCGTTTCGCCAGGCCGCCGGCGATCACGATCTTCTGCGGCTGGAAGGTCAGCACGGCGTTGGAGCAGAGCCGGCCGAGCAGGACCGCGACCCGTTCCAGGATGGCCGTGGCCACGGCGTCGCCCCGGTCGGCGGCGTCGAAGACCATGTGGGCGGCCAGGCACTCCGGGTCGTTGCCGCAGAGAGCGTGGAGGAGGGTCGGCTCGCCACGCTCGACCGCCAGCCGCCCGTATCTGGCAATGCCGGGTCCGCCGACCATCGCATCAACACAGCCGGTGGCGCCGCAGTTGCAGGACCAGTCGTCATCGCTCACCCTGGAATGGCCGAACTCGGGGAAAAGATTGTCCGGAAACTCCTGCACCTGTCCGTCGAGCACGACGCCGGTGCCCAGCCCGGTTCCCCAAGCCAGCAGGACGAAGCGGTCGCAGTCCTGGCCGAGGCCCGCCCAGTGCTCGCCCCAGGTGGCCATCACCGTATCGACGTCCGCGACCACCGGCACGCCGTAGCGCTCGGCAATCGGTTTGGTCAGCGAGGTTCCCGGGAGGAAATCCCAGTCCGGACCCCAGGCGATGACCCCGGTTCCGCGATCCACCACGGCGGGCACCGCCATCCCGATGCCCTTGAGTTCCTCCCGCGCATATCCTGTTTCCGAGAGGGCCGCGTCGATGCCCTCGAAGATCTGCCGGAGCATTCCGTCGGGCGTGTCGCGCTGGTAGCGGCGCTTCGTGAAAGATTTCAGGTCCGGCTGCTCCTCGGCGACCGCGAAACGGACGTGGGTCTTGCCGAAATCGATTCCGATGAAGCATTCCCTGGTAGTCATGACGGCATTTCCCATCCGCTGGTTCGCTACATCTCCACCGAGAGAATCACCAGGATCCGCTCGGCCATCGCCTGATCGATGAAAAGGGTCGAGATCAGGCCGGTCCGCAGCGCACCGAGGACGGCCACTGCCTTGTTCACGCCCCAGGCCACGGCCATCCGGGAGCCGGCCGCCTGCAGTTGCTCGACACTGACGGCGATCATGCGGCCTTCGAGCCCGCTCTTGATGATGCCGCCGTCGCGGTCGTAATAAATCCCGCAGATGTCACCCACCGCCCCCTTCTTGATGAGCGGCGGCAGGTATTCTTCGCCGATGTAGGCCACCATCCCGGGCACCGGCGGCACCACCCCGACTCCCATGCAGGCGAGGTCGAGGTGGTCCCAGCGGTCGATGATGTCGCTGATGCCGGCTTCCCGAACCAGGGCATGGCACAGCTTCGCGCTGCTCAACACCATCGGCAGCGAGAGGAAGTTCGGTTCGGCACCCAACTGCTGCGCCGCCTGCATGACCAGTCGGTTCATCTGGCTGTGAAGCCCGGAATGCCCGCTCTCGCCCATCAGCGGGAGGATCCGGACTTGGCGGGCCTTGGTGGTGCCCAACAAATCCGCCACCAGGGAGGTGGTGCGGCCCCAGGCCAAGCCGAGGGTGTCTCCATCGTTCAGCGTATCGGCAAGATACGCGGCTGCCGCTCCCGCCACGGCGCGCTGGCTGAGGCTTTGCGCGCCACGCGGATTCGGAATCACCGTGATATGGCCGAGCCCGGTCTGTTTCTTCAGGGAGTCTGCCAGGGAGGTGCAGGCGTTGGTCGGATCGACAATCTGCACCCGCACGATCCCGGCCTCGCGCGCGTTGTTGAGGTAAAGCGCGATCAGCGAACGGGAAACCCCGAGCCGGTCGGCCACCTCCTGCTGGGAGAGGCCTTCCTCGTAGTAGAGGCGGGCGACCTGGACCAGGGTTCCCTGCTTGTCAGTGCCGGGCGGGACCGCGGCGGTGGTGGATTTGCTGGCTGGTTTCATGCTTAAACGAAAAATGGAACCACGAATCGACACGAATTTTCACGAATGAGGAGGCGGTGGTGAGGTGATTTCGAGCTCTTTCGGGTCAATCAGGGGATTTCAACTTCACGCGTAGAATTCATTGACTTCGGGTAACCTCCGCCCGTTCAAAGCCCGTGAGTGTGGTAGGACTTCTTGCGAACGTAGTTTCCAGCCCTGGATACGGTCTGCTCGACGAGCCGTCCCTCGTCGTCGTAGCGGTTCACGATCACGACTTCCCGCTCCTCCTTCTTGTCCGTCGGGCGATGGGTTCCCGGATCGTTCTTCTGGGGCGGCGGCGAATCCGCCTCCAGAGCGGGAAGGTCACGGAACCCGGTACCCTGGACAAGGGGCGCAAATCCAGAAAAGCCAACAAAACCGGCGATGGTCTGGAGAAAGGAGCGGCGTTTCGTTCTCATGGGGATTGAAGTCCTTCGGCGGGTCGGAAGTGTTTCGACGTGAATCGCGGCAGTGGTTGAAATTGGTTGGCTTTACGGATCGACGTAGTCGTATACCACCTCGGGCGTCGTGCCGGGCGCGACGGCTCCGCCATGGGCCTGGCGGTCTTTGATCTGCTGCCCGAGACCGTCGTAGGCGTAGGCGACCTCGTTGAGGACGCTGCCCTCCCCGGGCGTGGCGTCGTCGTGGCTGCTGACCTTGGCGGTGAGGAGGCGCTTGGCCTCGTAGGCGATGGAGATGCGCTTGACCGTCGGGTCGATGCCGCTGCCGAAGGCGGTGATGCGGTCGTGGAGGAGTCGGCCCAGCTTGTCGCGGTCGTAGGCATGCACGGTTTCGTTCGGATCCGTCGTCGTGACGATCTCGCCTTGCCGGTTGTAGGTGTGCTCGGTGCGTTCGAAAATCCCGTCGGGTCCGTCGCCGAGCGGGGTGCTGGCGTCGTCGCTTACGGGATAAATTTTCGCCCGCAGCAGGTGTCCCGTCGCCAC
>JALRFY010000109.1 GCA_023253625.1 Akkermansiaceae bacterium
CCGGGCGTAGGTGAGTGGGTCTGTGGGCGAGGCCTCCTGGACGAAGGAGAACTCGGCCTGCGCGGCGGCGGAGGAGACGATCACGCGGCGGCCGGTGTATTTGCGGTAGAGACCGGCGAGCGCGTTGCCGCTGAGCTTGGGCTCGATGATGTCCTCGACGATCTTGTTGTCGCCAAGGTTATTGGCGGCGGGGGCGTTCTGGGGGCCTGCGGGGGCACCGGCGGGCGGAACGGGAGCGGGCGGAACGGGAGCGGGCAATCCGGGCGGCGCGTCCTGAGCTTGGGCGGGCACCGCCAGCAGAACGATTGAAGCGGCGGAAACGAGGCGGAGCATATGGCAAAGTGGCATGGTCGGGGAAAATCTAACGGGCGTCAGCGGTCGCGGCGAGACGGGCGTGGCTGGTTTTGGAAGGGCGTGCGGCTGGGAGTGGGTATTCCCGGGGGTCTTGCTTGTCCCGGGGGCCTTGCTTGTGGTTGCTGGCCTGTTTGGGTTTGGGGATTGGTCGGTGGGATGACGCGTGGGCGTGGCTGGGGCGGGACCGCTGGGTCGTTGCCCGGCTGGGTGCCGGGGCTGGCACCGGGCGGCAGCTGCGGCCGGGCGGGCTTGGGTGTCGGCGGGGCCTCAAGTTTCAGCAGCGCTTCATCGAAGCTGACGGTGCCGCTGTTGCTGCCGGAGGCCATACGGACGACGGTGCCGAGCGGGTCGCCCGGTTTGTGGGTGACATTGAGGATTTTGAAACCCTGGCTGGGTTTTTCAGTTTCCACCACGATACGCTCCTTGGGGTCCTTGCGGTTGAGCAGGGAGACGCGATAGCCGCCTTGGATAGGCGATACGCCGGCGAGCGCGTAGTCTTCCAGCGGATTGGCGGCCTCGGGTGGCGGCGGTGGCGGCGGCTTGGAAGTGAAGGGCGAGTCCGTCCACAGCGTGCTGTATTTCGTGAGCGGTGCCTTGCGCGGCAAGTCCGCAGCCACCACGCCGGTGAGGGCGGACGTGATCAGCAGAAAAGGCAGAATGCGGTGCATCGGGGAAAACAAAATAATTTTAAAAAATCCGGATATGAAATTCAAATTCGCGATTTCACGTGGTGGGCAGCGGCACGAACCATTGCTCGACGGTGGCGGTGCAGTCGATCTTGGTGTCATCCTTGTTGGGCGAGAGGCGGATCTGGGTGGCGGCGCGGAGCTGGTCGGGCACGTTGAGTTTGTCGAACCAGCGGTAGAGCGCTTCTTCGGTGCCGGTGACGGTGAGCTGGATCTTGGCGCGGTGGTAGTGGGTTCCGGATGAGGTGTCGGTGGGCAGTGGTCGTTGGTTTTTGATTTCGAGTCCCAGCCCCTTGGCCTCGTTTTCACAAAGTTGTTGGAGCTTGGTCTGGATGTCCTGGTTGGCGGCAGGCTCGGGTTCCTTGCTGGCGAGCCATTCCATTTCACCGGAAACCTGCTCGCGGCTGGCGCGGAACATCTCGGCGTTGTCGAGCTGTTGGCGTGCCTCGGTGAGGGCGCGGTCGAATCCAAGCCGTTTGGTTTGGAACTGCGCGTAGGCGAGGAAATTGAGCACGATGAATCCCGCGGAGGCGAAGAAGATGAGGAGTTTTTTCTCGCGGGGCGACATGAGATGGGGATCGGCGGGGTGTGCGGGGATAAAAACGCCGCTGGTCGGCGGATTTGTCACTCAAGGCTGGATGCTGCCATCGGCGACCTCGGCGGTGTAAACGAATTCCCAGCCGCGGGTCGATTGGTTCGGTTCGGGTGTTTGCCAGGTGAAGCGGGTGAGGCCGTTGCTCTTGTTGAGGTTGAGGCTGAAGGAATTGACGGCTTGGAGCTGAGGCGCTTCGCCTTGGAGTTTGATGTCGGTGGCGCTGATTTCCGCGGTCTTGAGGCGCAGTCCGCTGTTGCGCGGGATGCAGACGGCGATGCGCTGGAGGATGTCCACCGGCGAATAATTGAGATCGATGCCCGGGGCAAGCTCGTCCCACTTGGCGATGTGTTGGGCATAGGCCTCGCCTTCCGGGGCGGCGTCGCGGGCCATGGCGGTGAGGCGCTTGGCTTCCGAGTGGCTTTGCCACAGGCCGAAGCCGAGCCAGCCGATCACGGCGAGGTATGCGAGCGCGGCGGCGCTGGCGGCGAGCGTGAGATTGCGGCGCTTGCGGGCGGCCCGGCGCGCGGCCCGCACGTCGGCTGGCAAAAGAATGCTCAGAGGTGATGGCAGGACCGGGGCCGGGCGCGGGGCGACTTCCACCGGCGAGTTGAAGGCGCTGCGGAGCGCGCTGGTGTCCGGATTTTCCATGCCGGTCCAGACGACGATGTGCGGCGCATCAAAGTGCAGCCCCTGCATCGAGAGCTGCATGAGCGCGAGCTTGATCTCGCGGGCGAGCGTGGCGTCCGGCTGCGCGGAATCCACGGCTGTGGCTTGGCAATAAGCAAGTTTGCCCTCGTGGTGGATGGCGAAAACCCAGCGGCCGAATTCCTTCCACACGGCAAGTATTCCATCGCGGGCGGGCAGCGCGCGGGCCGAGACATCGAAGCCCTTGGGACCGCGTTGCGGCATCTCGCCCTCGCCGGGCGTGCGCAGGAACACCGCAAGCAGGGCGGTGTTTTCCTTTTCGCGGGCGACCACGAAGACATCGGTCAACTGCCCGGCCATCGGGTCCGGGCGCAGGCCGAGGCGCTCGGCGTGGAGCGCGGCAAGGTCAGGGAAAAGCGCGTCGTCATCGCTGGTGACGCGCATCGGCACGGCGGTGAGCGATTTCACCGGAAAGAGCATCGCCAGCTCGCCGGCGGGGATGTTGCCGAGCTCGCCGGCCTTGGTGGTTTGTTCAGCGCTGTGCAGGGAATAGGACTCCTGGCCCTGGCGGGTCCAGATTTCCCAGCCGGTTTCGCCGGGGATCAGGAGGACGTGGTCGGTGGATTTGCTCACGGGACGATTTCTTCGGTGCGTTCTAACAATGCGGGGCGGCCGGCGCGGTTGCGGACGATGACGGTGATCCTGCGTTTGGCCCCTTCCGCCATGCCGGTGCTCTCGATGCGGGTGACGGCATCATCCACCGTGAATCGCCGGGCGAGATCGGGCCGAGCGTCAGCATTGATACCCAAAAGATCAAGCGCGCTGGCAGGGTTTTCGAAGGGTTCGTCGTCCTCGGTGTCGCGGATTCCGTCCATGCCGCGGACGAGTTCCGGGATGATGGCGGACTCCTCGGGGGAAATTTCCGCGGCGGCGGCGATGAGTTCGGCGGAAGCCTCGTTGAGGTCGAGCGCGCCGCTGCTCCAGATGGTGAACCAGTTCCGCCAATCCGGGCGGAGCGACTCGATGAGGTCCATGCCGCGCACGAGGCGGGCTTCGTCGATGTCGTAAAACGGCCGGTTGAACGGCTGGTTGATGCGGCCGAGGCCTTCGTAGTAATCGATTTCCGCGCCGTTGAGGCGGACTTCCTCATCGGCGTCCACCCAGTCGCCGAGCGCGTCGATGATCTCTTGTGCCTCGTCGAGTTCGAGGCCCCAGTAAGTGAAGATCGAGAGCAATAGCGACTCGTCCTCCTGAAGAAGGATGGCGTTGAGGTTGAAGCGCCCACCTTCGGAAATGAGGCGGACCTGGAAACCCTCGCGGGTCTCGCCATCGAACTGCTGGAGCAGTGGGTCACTCCGCATCACGGCGGGGTTGGCACCGACGGCGATGCCCATTTCCGCGAGGTGGCGGGCGCGCGAGCCGTGGATCTTGGCCGAGGCGACCTCGACATCGAACGAGATCACGCGCAACGCGCTCATGGTGGCGATGGCAAGAATGGCGATGAGCCAGATGACGGCGAGCAAGGCCGCGGCGCGCGGATGGTCGTGGGGAGGCGCTCTCATCGGGGCGGACCGCCTCCCCTCGGTTGGTTGAGGTTGGGTGCGCCGGGACGACCTACATCGCCGCGGCCGGGACGGCCGCCACCGCCTCCGGGCAGGTTGGGAGCTTCCACGGAAATGCCGCCGCCGCCCGGTTGGCCGCCCGGTTGGCCGCCGCGCGCGCCGCCCTGCTGCATCACGGCGCGCAGGTGGATGCCGGGGTGTTGTTTGGGCGGCAGCCAGAAAACCTGGCGGATTTCCTCGCCCTTGGCACCGATGGCCATGACCAGTTCAAGCTGCAGCGGGATCTGGTTGGGGATTTCCCAATCGTAGAACCATTCGAGCGTGCGGCCATCGAGCACGCGCCACTCGAAGTAGGCGACGTCTTCGAGCAGGACGATCTCGGCGAACGGCTCGTTGTCAAAGATGCTCTGGGCTTCCGGCATCGCCTCTTCTTCCGCCTCGGGGTCGGCGACCTGATCGAGGATTTCGTTTTCATAATAGCGAAGGACGATATCGAGGAATCCGCTGCGACGGCGGACGGTGGAGAGCTGGATGGCCTTTGCGATGCGCTCTTCCCCGCCCCAAGTGAAACTGAGCGGGACGTTCTGCAGGGTGAGCTCGGAGAGGTATTGCGAACCGGAATCCTCGGCCTTGATGTCGAAGCGGGCATTTCCGGGCATTGAGGAAAAGGTGCGCCCGAGCAGGTCGAAGAATGCTTGGTGGGCCATTTCCTCGTTCTGGGTTTGCACGATCGCGTTGCCCAGCGCCAGCGAGGTGCGGGCGATGCCGAACACCATGCCGACGATCACCATCAGCAGGCCGGTGGCAATGACGACTTCCAGCAGGGTGAAGCCCGCGTGGCGATGTCTGGCGGGATTCGATTTCATGGCTGGTACATGCGTCCGTAGCGCCAGGTTTCCACCTTGCGCTCCTGCCACTCGCGGTTCTCATACCACCGCGCCGTCACCTCGATGCGGTACATTTCCTGAAGCATCTCGCCTTGCTCGTTTTCCAAATCCTCGAGCAGGGAAATCTCGGTGATGATCTCGAAACCGGTGTTTTCCTGCGTGTAGCTGGTGACGCCCGCCTCAAGCACCGGCAGCGAAATGGTCTCGTCGAGCGCGCTGTCAAGGATGCGGGTGATGCGCAGCTCGCTTTGGGACAGCGACGCGGCGGCGGACATCCGGTGCAGGGCGACGACGAAGCCGGTGGCCGCCATGCCAAACACCGCCAGCGCCAGCACCATTTCCAGGAGCAGGAAGCCATTCCGCCGGGGATGTGGAAAATGGGTGGTCATCGGGCTTCCATCTGGCTGTCGCGGATGCTCGCGCTGAGCGGGTGGTAGGTGTCCTCGATCCAGCTTTCGTTCACGGTGAGGCGCACGCCCAGCGGTTCGCACAGGCCGGTGGGGTCGAAGCGCCAGACATGCACGATGTTATCGCCACGCGCCTCCAGCCACTCGGACGAATTCCAGCGCCGGACAAATGCTTCGATGCCGGGTTCGAGTGGATATTCCCAGCGCTCGGCGGCTCCAGTGTCCACGGTTTCGCCGCCGATCTCATTGCCGAGCGCGGTGCGTTTTTCGATGCGCCCGGCCTCGGCCAGCGGCATCAGGCGCACAATTCCCTCGCGGAATTCGAGCGCGTAGGGCGTCTGAAACAGCACCGCGGTGGCGCGGGCGCGCTTGGCCATCAGTTCAATCTCGCCGGAGGCGTTGCGCAGCGCGCGTTCGTCGGAGGAATACATCATCACTCCCACCGCTCCGCCGATGAGGATCGAGGCGATCAACAGCACGATGACGATCTCCAGCAGCGTGAAACCGCGCGCGGCGCGCTTATTCATCCTGGCTGCCGAGGTCATCGCCGGTGTTTTCCATGCCATCGGGGCCTTTGCTGATGATTTCGAACTCATTGGCGCGTTTCTTGCCGGGGAAGCGGTAGGTGTAGGGCGCGCCCCATGGATCATCCGGGAGTTTGTTCATCACCTGCACCCAGCGCCGGGGCACCGGCGTGGACGAGGGTTTTTCCACCAGCGCCTTGAGACCCTGTTGGGTGGTCGGGTAACTGCCGGCGTTGAGCTTGTACATGGCCAGCGCGCTCTCGTAGCTTTTGAAGTCGGCCTCGACCTGCCGCAGCTTGGCGGCATCGCCGATGCCACGCATGGCGAAGATCGCGCCGCCGAGGATCATGGCGATGATCCCGAGCACGATGACCATTTCCAACAAGGTGAAGCCCTTGTGCTGCTTGCGGATTGCGGATGAAGACTGGATTTTCATGACTTGAAATGGCGGATGCTGCCGCCCGCGGCAGCCTCGCAGGGAAATCAACGCCGCGCGAATCAAAAGTTGTCGGGGAAAAGTTTCGCCCGGCGGGGGCAGGGGGGCTATCGTGCCCCCACCATCCCCAGCCAGGCGGCGAGGTTGTAGTAATTGCTCACACGCGCGATCTTGCCCTCGCGGATTTCGAAGAACGCGCCGACGCGGAGATGGTATTTCTGGCCGTTCGCCTCCGGCAGGCCCTCGTCGGTGGCAAGGTATTCGCCGCGGATGAAAAACTCGGCGGCGGCGCGCGAGGGATCGTCACTGACGAACACGACGAGGTCCTCGACGGTCTCGCGATAGCAGTGGTCCATGCGCTGGAGGAACGCGCGGAACGCGTCCTTGCCGGTCTCTATGCCGCCTTGGTTGATTTCGTGGACCACGTCGTCGGCGAGCAGGCCGAGCAGTGCCTCGCGGTCGCCTTGGTTGAAGGTGGCGTAGTAGGATTCGATCAGGGATTTCATGAGGGCAAGAATCAGGCTTCGGCATGCGGGCGAATGCCGAAGCCACGTTTTCCATGGCATGCTTGCGGCCTCAGTATTCGGCGGGTGCCTTGGTGCCGCCTGCGGCCTGGCCACCGGTGAGTTCCACCGGTTTGTAGCCGCCGCGCGACTTGAAGTAGAGGATCAGGCCGATGTAGGCGATGAGCATGATCATCGGGAAGACGGTGATCTTGGCGAGCGCGCCTTGTTTGGCGGATTTCGCGGTGGTGTGGACTTGATCCGCTTGTTCTTGCGGCAGCTCCTTCACCTTGTCCTCGTTGATCGCCCGGTATTCACCGAGCACGTAGGTGCTGGTGGCGGAAACCTGCTCGTAAACGCCCGGCATTTTCTCCTCGATGGCGGTTTGGGCGGATTTTTCCTGCATGGCACCGATGATCGGGCCACCGAGGATGCCGACGGAAAGCATGCCGATGCCGGCGATGGCGTTCAGGGTGAGCGCGCCGCCTTTCGGGAACTGCTCGGCCACCACGCCGAGAGTAGTGGGCCAGAAGAAGGTCTTGCCGATGCCGTAGAGGGTGGCGGCGGCGAAGATCACGAAGAGCCCCTTGGCGGCCGACAGCGCGAACAGGCCGGCGATGGCCAGCACCGCGCAGAGGGTGAGCAAGCCGAGCGGGTTGATGCGGTGGACAATGGCACCCGCGAAAAAGCGCAGCACCATCATGATCGCGGAGGTGTAAATGAGCACCCAGAGCGCATTGTGGCCCGCCGCCTTGAGCGGTTCCTCCATGATGCCGGTAATGGCGGCGTCCGTGCCAAGCTCGGTGGTCGCCAGAGGCAGCATCACCAGGCACAGCAGGATCATCATCGGGCGGCCGGGCGCACGGCAGTAGAGGCCGTAGCCGATGACTGAAACGGCAACAATGCCCCAGGTGAGCGCGGGATTCCAGCCGAAGACCAGGCCGAGTTGCTTGAAGACCAGTGCCGCGGCGATGAACGCGCCGATGATGCCGAATTCCGCAAGCATTTCACGATAGGTCACGCCAGAGGCGACGCGCTCGTTGACCGGGAAGCGGGCTTTGAAAAGCATCACCAGGTAGATCACGGCGGGCAGCGCGATGATGTAAACGAGCACGCGCCAGTCCTCCGCGGCCTGTGCACCCAGCAGGATGGTGATCACGCCGCCGAGAACCAGGCCACCCGGCCAGCCGGCGTGCAGGATGTTGAGCCACTTGGTTTTTTCCTTGCTGAAGATGGTGGCGACCACCGGATTGATGAAAGCCTCCACCGTGCCATTGCCGAGGCCGAGGATGATCGAGCCGGCGTAGAGCAGGTTGTAGGCATTTTGGCGGGCGGCGGCCAGTGCCTCGCCGGTGAGTTCCTCGCCACCCGGGTTGACGGCGGCGTAGGCCTGCAGGGCGAGCACGGCGTAGAGCGCGTAACAAACGAAGCTGAACAGCATCGCGATCCGGTAGCCCACCTTGTCGATGACCAGGCTGAACAGGATGATGGAAATGGCGAACGGCCAGATGCCCGCGCCGAAAAGTTCCTGGGCCTGGACCTGATTGAGCCCGAATTCCGCCGGCCACAGACTGGGGTCGTTGACGAGGAATGCGCGGCTGATGAAGGCGAACGAGGTGGTGACCAGGGCGATGAAACAGCCCCAGAATACGAGTTTTTGGTTGGCGGTGGCACTCATGGTTTTCGCGTGGGTTGCCGGGCTTCTAGCAGCCGTTTCAGGGCATGGCAAGCTTCCTCCACAGCTGTTTTAGCGGCCCGCTCAGCGGGTGACCCGCAGGCGCATGAAGCGGCGCGGGCCGCCCAGCGCGTCGCGCACGACCCGCAGGGCCGGCTCGTCGGTCTCGATCACGGTGTCGAGCGCCGACCACGATGCGGGATCGGAAAGGTCGGAGGTGACTTCGACCACCACCTCGCTATCGCTGGCATCGGGGTTGCGGGGAATGCTGAAGCGGAGGAAGGAGTTGCCCTCGATTTTCACGAAGTCCAGAACGATGCCGCCGGGGCCGTGCACTTCGGGATTCGTGCCAAGCGCGTATTCGATCAGGTTCGGCAGGCCGTCGGCGTCGGGATCGGCCAGTTCGCCGGCCACCAGTGGATCAGTGGATCGCTCCTCGAACTGCGCAAGCTGCCACTGCTCGAAAGGGGTGAGCGGCGTGTAGGAAAGCACGAGATCGCCGCCGATTGCGACGATCTGCCAGTGGCCGCTCGCCTGCGGCAGGCTGGCACGGTCCACGAGAAAATCCGCCGACCCGAATCCGGTGATGCCGCCGGTGGTGGTGACGAGTGTGAACGCGGCGGCGGTATTGGTGAAATCCTCCATCCCTGCTGCATCCACCCGCACATGGAGGGTGCCCGAGAGAGCCAGTGAATCGGCGGCGAGCAGATCGTGATGCGTGCCTGCGGTGCCGGACCATGAATCAATGCGCCATGCCAGGGTCGAGCCGTCGTTCATTGCGAGCGGTCCGGTGGTGAGCATGCCGAGCTCCGCGCCGGGGGCGAGGGTGCCTTCCACTGATACAGGGCCGGCCACCGTGCCACCGCCGGTGAGCGCGGCACCGGAGGCCACGCTGAGCCCGCTCGCGGAAGTGAGGGTGCCGCGGATTTGCAGGCTTCCTCTGAGCACGGCGAATTCCCCGGAGAGCGTGTGATCCGGGCCGCTGAGCGTGAGGGTGCCGCTACCTGTCTTGGTGATATGGCTGCCGCTGACGGGCGATTCGATGCTGACCGCGGTGGCAATATCGAACACCGCATGGGTTTCAGTGAATACCAGCGCGCCACCATTGAGAATGTGCGAGCCTTCCTCAACGACCATGGCGGAGAGCGATTGGCTGCCGGGAAGCGTGATCGTGGTGGCGGCGGCATCATCGCCTGCGGCCAGCACCGCGGTGGCTCCGGGCAGCCATGGCTGGGTGGCGCTCACGCCATCAGGATCGGCCGACCAGAGCGGCGAGTCGTCCCAAACGATCGCGCCGCTTGCGCCCGAGCCCGCCGTTTCGCCGTTCGCATCGAGATAAAGAATGGCGGGGCCGATGGGGATTCCGATGGTGGTTTCGGAAAACTCACCGGCAAGATCGGTGACGCGGACGGTGAATTGATTGAAGCCCGCATCGCTGGCACCGGGCGTGCCGGTGAGTGTGCCGTCGGCGCTGATTTCCAACCATTCCGGGCCACTCACCTTGGTGAAAACGAGATCATCGCCCGCATCGGGATCCGTGGCGGCCGCAGCAACCGAGCCGGAATACGGCCTGCCCACCGTGCCACCAGCCGCAGCGATGACCGGCGACACCCATTCCGGCGGGTGGTTCGAATCCGCGATGGAAATTTCCGCTTCCGCGCCGGAAATGAGGTATCCGCCCGCGGCAAGGCTGAGCGTCACGGATTCCGGCCCTTCCACCAGTCCGTCGGCAACCGGTGTGACGACGATTTCCACGCTCGCCACACCGTCCGGGATGATCGTGCTCGTTGCCAGTTCCTCGTAATCGAGGACGTTTTCCGCATCGCCGCCGAGCGTGAATGTGACGCTCAGATCGCCCGCCAGCCACACACTGCGGGTGATGGTGAAAACGCCGCTCACCGGCCCTCGCTCGGAGGCGGCCGGAGTGGTCGCCCCGACCGTCAGCACCGGCAGCGGATCGGCCACCGTGACCATGACATCGTCGAAGGTCGTGAGCGCGCCGTCGCCGGCGAGCAGGCGCAGTGCGTATATGCCCGGCGCGGCGAAGGTGACCGCGGAGAGCGGATCGGATGGATCGGCGATGTCCACCGGGCCCGGGCCGGAAAGCACCTGCCATGCGGTGGTCGCGGTGCCCGGCGGATCAGGCAGCCCGTCGTCGTTCAGCGTTCCGGTCAATTGCGCGGGAATCATCGTTGCCGCATGAAAATCCCCGCCCGCATGGACAGCCGCACCCTGATTGCCGTCGGAAAATCCGGCCAGTCCGCTGAAATAGGCGGTGCCCGGATAACCGGTCACGTTGGAACTCCAGCACAGCCCCACGTGCAGGTCTCCGGCAAGGTGCATCGCCCCGCGCGAAGACCATGCAATGCCGTCCGGCGATTGCCAGAATTCAACCTGAGCGCCGCTGCGGGTGATGCGGCACCAATACGGCACGTCCGCTCCCGGAAAATCGGTCGCCTCGTTCGCTGCGCCGGCGGTGGTGCGGCGGATCCATGTGCCGACCTCGTCTGCGGGCCGCACGCCGATGAAGCCGCTGGCATCGTCGCTGGCTCCCTCAAGGCCGGCGCGCACGATCAGGCCGGCGATGCCGAGCGGGTATCCGGCTTCATCGTCCAGCGTGCCATCGACGCGCACCATCACATCAAAACCACCGGAAAAGACTTGGCCCAGGAGATAAAAACCGTCGGAAATCCCGCCCCCGTGGATGCCGGACGACTCGCCGGAGATGCGATAAGCCCCCGGTCCGGACTTGGCATGGGATCCCGTGCCTTCCGTGCCGATCTGCCAGGCAGCGAAGGGCGTGACCGCCGTGCAACCGAAGACGACGGTCAGATCACGGCTGACATCGTCATTTCCCAAGGTGGCGGTCGCCCGCAAGACATGGATGCCGATCGCGGAAAACGACACGCCGGTTTCCGCTGCGGCCGGATCGTCAAACCACACCGCTCCCGGCCCGCTGGGCATGGACCATGAAATGGCGGGCTGGGCACCTGATGGACTGCTTGCCCCGGCACTCACGATCAGGCCCGCGCCCTCCGGCACGATGATCCCGCCGTCCGCCAGCGGAGTGATGAAGCCGATCTTCGGAGCGGCCGCGATGCGGGCGATCTGTGCCTCAGCCAGCGCTTCCCGGTAGATCCTCACATCGTCCACAGTGGCATCGAGATGGCCCGCGGCAGCCACCGCATCGTATCCCACCGAGAAGGTGGAATCCCCCACCAGCAGGCGCGGCGTGCCGCTGCCGAAGGCGCTTTCCACGGCATCGATGAAGATCCGCCCGTCCGCGCCATCGCGCATGCAGGCGATATGATGCCACTGGCCATCATGAATCTTCGTCGCAGATACCAGATCGAACTGGAATCCTTCGCCGGTGGCACCCGCGTCGTTTCCATAGACCACGAATCGCACGTTTCCGCCTGCGGTGATGGAAACACGCTGGTAGCCCGGCCCGGAGCCGCCGGCCTGCTGGACGAGCACCGCCTCCGTGGCGTGCTCCGGCGGGACTTTCACCCATGCCGCCACGGTGAATGGCGTGGGGCCAGCTGGAGAAGCAGGGTCGAAGCGGCTGAAGCCCGCATCGATCCCATTGAGCTGCAACGCGTGATCGGCAGTGGCTCTCGGCACCCACGAGGCGGAGCCGGCGAGCCAGGCGTCGCGATGGTTGCCGGAGCTATCGAAGGCCACCGCACCCGCGCTTTCATCAAGCTGCCACCATGCGAACAATCCTTCGTCGAGGCTGCGCTCCGTGATTTCCACATCGGCCGTGCCGGCCACAACATCGCCCGCCATCCAGATCCAACCCAGCACCGCCGTAAAAACGACGCAGGCACAGGGCAGGTTGTGGTGGTAGGGGTGCATGGCACAGCGGGGGGATGAAGAGTGCATGCCGCAGGCAGGCGCGCGTTGGGGGAGGTGCGCATTCTGGCATGGTTAAAATACCCTCTTGGAATCAAATGGCGAGCGTTTTCCCACGCCAAACCCATCGCCTGCGGATCTTCGCCACCCGCTTGTTCCCATATCGCACTTTGTGCCGGGAATGGGTTGCCCTGTCTTTCATGGAATTTCCATTGGCTGGCGAGCCATCCTGCGGTTGATTGCACCCACCATGAAAATCCGCTCTGCCATAGCCGCCACCATCCTGGCCTGCCAGCCCGCCACCGCCGGCGCGAGCCCGGCAGTGGCCGAGTTCAATCCCGAGGAGTCCGAGAAACTCGACTGGCGCGTCGTCGATGATGGTGTCATGGGCGGCTTGTCACAAGGCAGACACGAGATCGAAAAAGACGGAATCCTCCGTTTCTTCGGCAATCTCTCGTTGGAAAACAACGGCGGCTTCTCCTCGCTGCGGACCGCAAACGTGATGCTGGACCTTGGTGCTGCCGAGGGCGTCAGCCTGCGCGTCAAGGGCGATGGCCGCAGCTACCAACTGCGTTTCAGCACCGATGCCCGCCACCGCGGCCAGGAAATGTCATTCCAAGCCCCGTTCCCGACCACCAAGGGCGAGTGGACTGAGGTGCGGGTGCCATTCACGCGGTTCATCGGCACTTGGCGTGGCCAGGATCTCCCGGACAAGGTCCTCGATCCCTCCAAGATCCGCCGCATCGGTTTGCTGTTGGCTGACAAAAAACAGGGTCCGTTCGAGCTGCGCGTCGATTGGATCCGGACCTATGGTGAAAAATAAGCCGAAGCAAGCGCCCGCTTTCCGCAGCAACCAGCCATGTGCAGTGCCGCGAGGAACAAGAAATGACTTTACAAGCGGCCTTCACTGGCTAGCTTCCGCGCCCCGGTTGTTTCGCGCCGCCGGATCCACCGCCAACCTTCCGCCACCATGAAAGTCCTTTCTTCGCTCTCCTCCGCCAAGCGCCGTCACGCCGATTGCCAGATCGTGAAGCGCAAGGGCACGGTCTATGTGATCTGCAAGTCGAACCCCAAGTTCAAGGCCCGCCAAGGAGCCACCCAAGGCACCCGCCTTTCCAAGAAGGGCCTTTGATCCATCGTCCCTTTCCTCCATTCACCATGAAAAAAGCGGCCGCCGGGCCGCTTTTTTCGTTTTGGGGAATGCAATCCCAACAACACCCCCGCCACGGCGGACCGGGCGGGGGTGGTGGGGATGCTTGCTTGATTCAGGCCACTTCGCTGCGGCGGGCGGTATCCGCGGCGGAGGATTCCTCCACGGCGGGCTCGTCCGCAGCCTGCGCCTGGGGATTCCCGGCGGGCAGCGGTGCGAGCGAGACAATCCGGTCTCCGTCTCCGCCGTCGTCGCGCTCTTCGCGCTCATCCTGGCCTTTCGATTTGGCACCGGAAACATTGAGTTTGCGGCCCATGAAGGGTTGGTCGTGGAGGACTTCCACGGCGCGCAGGGCCTCGTCCTTGTGGAGCATTTCCACGAAGCCGTAGCCCTTGGAGCGGTGGGTGCTGCGATTGTAGATGATCTCCACATTGCGCACGCCGCCGACACCCTTGAACAGCTCCTGGAGGTCCTGCTCGGTGACGTCGTAGGACAGGTTGCCAACGTAGAGGCGGGCAGATTCCACGGTGGAGGGATCGCCGCCGCGGGACGGGCGCTTGGTTGCCGCAGGCTTGCCCGCAGCCTTGGCATCGCCGGAACTCCGAACATTGCGCACGTTCGACTTGGGGGCCTGCGGTATTTCCTGGGCCGGGCGGGCCGGGCGGGCCGGCTCCTTGTAGAGGCCGATCGCCTTGAGCAGCTTCTGCCACCATGTGAGTTTGACGGGTGGTTTGGCTCGGCCACGCGACGGGCGCGGGCCTTGTCCTTGGCCTTGGCCTTGGCGGGCGTTTTTATCACCATCGCTGCGGCCGTCCTGTTGTTGTCTGTTGCGGTTCTTACCGCCGCGTGAACGGCGGCGCCGACCTTCTCCCGCGCTGCGGGAATGTTGTGTTGCGTTTGACATGTTGTCGCTTGTGTCTGGGTTGCAGGGCGGCCCGGCGCTGTGGATTTCACGGGAAATCCGCATGGCTGTGAGCACTCGTGCGGACCGGCGTGGCCCCGACGTTTTCCGGCTTTTTGGTGCCTCGGAGAGCGCCGCAACCACTTGCGGCAGGAAACTCACCCGTAATGTCGTGGCCGGCCGGCCTGCGCCGCCGCCCGCGAGACAGATGGTTCCGTTTTCCTGCGGCCGCCGGTCGTCCGCGGCCATCTGCATGGCGCGGGTCAACTGTCACTTGATCGGAACTGGGCCTCGGAGGTTGGAAAAACCTGCTCGCGCGAAGGTTACGGCCAAGCCACCCGATGGCAAGGCCGGATCTCGACAAATCACGGCCGCGCGGCTTAGTTCCTCCGCGTTGAAACGTTTTCTGCAATCCGGCATCGGAGCCGCATTGGCTTGGGTGGCCGCCTCGCTCACCCTGGCGGCGGCGCTGGCCCCATGGGCCTATCAAGGCGGCAAATGGCTGGCGGCGGTGGCCGGGGCGCGCGAGCTGCCGGGCTGGCTGGAATCCGTGGCGGGATCTTGTGAACGGGCGGGGCTGGACCGCTATTTCGACCGCTCCCTCCTCTTCTCCGCGCTCGTCCTGCTGCCATTCCTGCTGCGGCGCGTGCGCGGGATCGGCCGGGAAAATGCAGGGCTGCGGCATGTCCGCGCGCGCTTTTCCGGCGCTTCGGTGGCGGCGCAGATTTTCATCGGCTGCGCGATCGCGGGTGGCCTGCTTGCGGCCATGGGCGTGCTGCTCCATCTGGCCGGAGCCTACCAATTGCATGCGGATCTGCCGGAGGCCGGGAAATTCCTCCGCAAGGCGCTGATCCCCGCGGTGGCCGCGCCCCTGGTGGAAGAGTGGCTCTTTCGGGGCATGCTGCTGGGGCTTTGGCTGCATTTCTCCCGGCCGGCATTCGCCGCGCTCGGCACCTCGCTGGTGTTTGCGTTCGTGCATTTCCTGAAACCGCCGGATGGTTTCGAAATCGTCGATCCCACGCACCTGTTGGCGGGCTTTGAGTTGTTGGGGAAAATCCTGCTGCATTTCACTCATCCGCTGTTTTTCGTCACCGACTTCGCGACCTTGTTCGTCGTCGGCCTGATCCTGGCCTGGGCGCGGCTGCGCACCGGGGCGCTGTGGTTTTCGATCGGCCTGCACGCCGGCTGGGTGCTCGCGTTCAAGGGTTTCAACCTGCTCTTCCGCGCAGTGGATCCCCATGCATTGCGGCCATGGGGGATCGGTGAGAGTTTGAAATCCGGCATGCTGCCCTTGCTCATGCTCGCGCTCACCGCGCTCGTCTGCCACTACGCGCTGAGGCCGTTCAGCCGCGCATCACGGTGACCACGCAGACGCGCCGGAAACCGGCGCGGCGCAACCTGCGCGCGCACTCGTGCACGGTCGATCCGGTGGTCAGCACGTCGTCCACCAGCACCGCGCCGTTCGTCTCGCCAGCCAGCCATTTCATGCCGGCACGCGTGATTTCAAACGCGCCGCGGAGGTTTTCCATCCGCTGCTTGCGGCTGAGCTGCGTCTGCGTCTCGGTCTTGCGAATGCGCTTCAACGCCTGCACCACGGGCAGGCCGGTTTGAAACGACAAGGATCGGGCGATTTCCGCCGCTTGGTTGAAATGACGATGGCGCAGACGGCTGCGGTGGAGCGGCACCGGCACCAGTGGCCATTTCCCCTCGATGGCCGGGGCCAGCCGCAGGTCCGCAAACGATTCCGCCGCCAAGCAGCCCAACACGCCCGCCAGGTGGATCTCGCGGCCGTATTTCAGCCGGTGCACCAGATCCAAGGTCCGGTCGTCGCGCATCAGGGCCGGCCGCGCGAAATCGAAGGCGAATTTCAAATCACGGCAATTCGGGCACGCAAACGCGCGATCGATCCGCCCGGGAAACACCTCTCCGCACGACTCGCAGAACGGTTCGCGCAGCCGCGGCAAGTCCGCTTCACATTTGCTGCATAGTGCCCGCCCGCCGCTCAATGGCTCCGCGCAGATGCCGCAGCGCGGTGGGTAGAGCAGGTCGAGAAACCGCCCGCCGAGTCCGCGCCAACCGCCTGATTCAGGATTCCGCACCATGGGCATCGTTTGGTTTGCGGGTCAGGAAATGCGCCAGCGCGCCCGCCGCGAAAATCGCCGCCAGCGGCACCAAGCCGTGCAGCAAGAAACCTGCGGTGCGCTCCGGATCCGGCGCATGCGGCGAGCTGCGGAGCCGTCCCAACAGCTCGCGCGCGAACCACCAGCCGGCGTGCAGGCCGGTCGGCAGCCACAACGAGGCCGTCCGCCAGCGCGCGTAGGACAACACCAGCCCCAGCGCCAAAAGCGGCACGAATTCCGCCAGCACCACCGTCACGTCCGCGAAGCGAACGGCCATCTGCCGCAGCAACTCGAAACCCACCCGCGGCGCTTCCGGGTCAGGCACGTTCAGGCCCTCGCGCGGGATCACCGAAAGCGCCAGCGCGAAAAACGCCGCCGACATCCCGAGTGCCGCCGCCGGGCGCATCCCGCGCAGGAAAATCCCCATCACAAGGCCACGGAAAAAAACCTCCATCATCAGCGCCAATAGCCACGCCATCCACAAGGCGCGCATTGCCATCCCCGGCAATTCCGGCCCCGGATCGCGCAGCTTCGCATCGCCCGTCACCAGCATCGCGATGCCAAGCGGCAGCAGCAGTCCCGCCACCAGCAGGAATCCCGCCAGTGCGTGCCATCCGCCGCGCGGGTTTTTCTCCAATCCTTGTCCGCGCCCGCCCGTCCGCACGCCGCGCCGCGCGTCAAGCCACTCCAGCCATGGCAAAAACAACACGCCCGCCGCCAACCACACGCCGGCCATGAAAAACACCGGAAACTCCGCCGTCCGGCAATGCTCCGCCAGCCATTCGAAAAACCCGTTCGTGCTCCTCCCCTGCGACACTTCCGCCAGTGCCTTGCCCGCATTGAAAAGCAGCGGTGCCACCCAAGCCCCCAGCCACACCGAGGCCATGGCATAAAGCCACACCTTCAGCACGTCGCCGAGTGCCTTGTTCCGCATGGCCAGCATGCTGCCAAGCCGATCCACCCGTGGAAAGCCCGCGTTGACGCGTTTTTTTGCCATCGCCTCCCCGTATGGCGAGTGGTAAAATTCCATCATGATCCGCACCGAACCCGTCGGCCCCGTGCGCTGTGCCTGGGGCGAAGGCCCGATCTGGTGGCAAGGGGCACTCTATTTTGTCGATATCGAAGGCCACCTCGTCCATCGCTTCGATCCGGCCGATGGCTCGGTGAAATCCTGGGACTGCGGGCAGCGCGTTGGTTCTGTCGTTCCGCGCTCCCGCGGTGGGCTCGTCATCGCCGGCGCTCACGGCTTCGCGTTTCTCGACGAGGAATCCGGCGCGCTCACCCCCATTGCCGATCCCGAAAAGCACCTGCCCGAAAACCGTTTCAACGATGGCAAATGCGCGCCCGATGGCCGCTTCTTCGCCGGTACACTCAATCTTACGAGGCAGCCCAACGCTGCCAAACTCTACCGACTCGACCCCGATCTCTCCGTCCACGAGGCCTTCGGGCCGGTCACCAACTCCAACGGAATCGTGTGGTCCGCCGATGGGAAATTATGCTATTACATCGACACCCCGCGCCGCGAGGTGCTCGCGTTCGATTACGACGGCGGAAAACTCATCGAGCCGCGTGTGGCATTCGCCACCGGCCACATCGACGCCTCGCCCGACGGCATGGCCATCGATGCGGACGGCCACCTGTGGATCGCCTTCTGCCACGGCGGCTGTGTCTCATGCTTCGCTCCCGCCACCGGTGACGAACTCCACCGCCTCGCCATCCCCTGCCTGGAAACCACCGCCTGCGCCTTCGGCGGCCCCAATCTCGAAGACCTCTTCGTCACCACCGGCGTGCACAAGACCGCCAGGGAGGAACACGCCGGACGCCTCTTCGTCATCCGGGGCCTCGGCACCCGCGGCCTCCCGGCCCACGCCTTCGCGGGGTAAGGCCCGGACTGCGCAAGCCATGCCTACAGCACCACGGCATCACCGCGCTGCCGTCTCGAAGCGCTGCGTTGACATCACCGAAAGGCTGAAGCTGCCCCATCCAGGGCGATGCGCAGCGAGAAGGCCCGCAAGAGTCCGCCTCGGTGATGAGGTGGATCCGCCGACCGTCGCCGGGTTTGTAGCGGCTCAGGATGCGGTCGACCTGGACCAGTGCATCCTCGGGCCGCACAACGAGACCAACTTCCAGCGCCGTTTTTCCCACTGGCGCGTATCCTCCGCGGAGCATACAACCACTCCATGAAAGCAATCCTCCAAAGCTTGCTGCTCGCCGCCCTTGCCACCGCCCTCCATGCCGGCGAACCTACGGAAGAGGCCCGCAACAACCTCAGGGCCTTCCCCGCGCCGGTGCAAGGCATGACCCGCCATGTGATCTACCTGCCCAAAGAGGCGGACGAATCCCTGCTCAAGGTCGAACTGGTCATCGGCAAGACAGTCGTCATCGATGAGCAAAACCGCTACTTTTTCAGCGGCAAAATCGAGGAGGAAACCATCCAGGGCTGGGGCTTCACCCGCTACGTCCTGCCCAAACTCGGCCCGATGGCAGGAACCTTGATGGGCGTGCCGCCGGGTGCTCCAAAAATCGAGCGCTTCATCACCCTGGGCGGGGAGCCCAACCTGCTGCGCTACAACAGCCGCCTGCCGCTCGTCGTCTATGTGCCGCAGGAGGTCGAGGTGCTCTACCGCGTCTGGCGCGCCGAACGCGTCCTGAAGGCCGCCAACGAAACCTGAACCGCCGCCGCTCATGCAGGAACTGTTCGAGTGGCTCGCGAAGTAAGAACGCGAGCCGCTGCTGCATCCGTTGCTGCGCATCGCCATGTTCAACGTCGTGTTTCCCGCCATCCATCCATCCCAGGATGGAAACGGACGGCTTTCCCGAGTGCTGTCCAACCTGCTGCTGCTCCACAGCGGCTACCGTTGCGTCCCGTGCTAGGATTTGCCCCCAAGTGATCGGCGATGCCATCGCCAGAGGCCTCCTCCCGGCCGCACCGCACTGGTGGAAGATCTGTACCGTGCCGCCGAAGCGGGTCACCGTCGATGACGGCCGCGAAGCCCCGCAGAACCGCGCCGACGTCAAGATGGGACTCAAGACCCTCTCCGACCACTTCCAGGAACTCGTGCCGACTTCGGCGAGGAAATCGAGCGCCGCGCCGCCGATGCGAAGCTCATCCTCGAAACCGCCGAGAAGTATGGTGTGCCGGTCGCGATGCTCTGGAAGCCATCGGGCAGCTTTTCGTCGGCACGGACCGGGCGTGAACCCGGAAATCCATCCTCGCGGGTGGCGGATGCCGCTCGAGGCGCGCCCACGGGGCAAGATGTCCACTTGGAATATTCCAAAAAATACCCAAAAAAGGTTGCATCCGGGTGTGGAGCACATACGGGTTCGCCGCACCTGCTGGCAGTCACCTGCTGGCAGCCACCTGCTGGCAGTCATGAAATCATCCATCTCCACCTCCACCCTGGCTGTCCTGGCCGGCATTTCGCTCCTGTCCCAAGCCACCGCCCAGGTCACCATCGACTGGAACGAGGTGCGCCCGCTGTTCGTCAAGAGCGGAACCTATCGGGCGGGAACCGATCCGATTGAGATACT
>JALRFY010000170.1 GCA_023253625.1 Akkermansiaceae bacterium
TCCGCAACACCCGCCCCGTGGTGGAGACCTTTTGAAAAAACCAACGCAAATTCAACGATACGCACCCCAAAAACACCAAAACAGCGTAAGTCGGGCTGGTGGGGCTCACTCGGCCGGGCCGAAGAGGATGCAGATGGGTGCCGGGACGTGGATCACCGAACCGCGTTGGTAGGTGAGTTTCCCGGTGCCGGGATCGACCGCGTGCACTGCCACGGTGTGGGAATCGGCCCCGGCGGCGAGCAGCCATTTCCCGCCGGGGTCGAGGTTGATGTTGCGCGGGAAAGCGCCGCGGATCGGCTGGGTTTGAATGACATCGAGTCCGGCATCGCTCTCGCGGATGCGGAAAACCGTCACCGAGTCGTGACCGCGGTTCGAGCTGTAAACAAACGGCCCGCTGGGATGAACGAGAATTTCGGCGGCGGAGTTGAAGCTCTCCGCAGCCTTGGTTTCCTCGCTGAGGGTTGGCGTTTCGGAAAGCAGGCCCGCCCTGACGGCGGCGGCGTCCCAGCGTAAGACCGATACGGAGAGGCTGAGTTCATTGAGCAGGTAAATGAAGCGGCCGTCGTTGGAAAAACGCATGTGCCGCGGGCCACCGCCGGGAACGGAGGCGGCGAAGCCGTGCCGCGTGATGGACGGACGATCGGGATCGACGGTGTAGATGACGATGCCGTCGAGCCCGAGATCGGGGATGAGGGCGAATTTCCCATCGGGCGAATAGCCGCACCAATGCGGGTGCGGCGAGTCCTGCCGGCCCGCGGCGACGCCGGAGCCGCCCGCGTGTTCCGTCACGCTGGCGGTGCCGGGTTTGCCTTCGCCATCGAGCGGCAGCAGCGAGACCGATCCGCCGCCGTATTGGGCGGTGAGCAGGAAATTCCCCGATGGATGCACGGCAAGATGCGCCGCACCGCCATCGCCGGTGGGCTCGAAGTGGAAAAACTCCAGTGCTCCCCCGGCCGCGATGCGGTAGGCGGCGACACCGCCGGTGTTGTCCATCGTGGCGACGGCGTAGAGTTTGGTGCCGTCGGGATGGAGCGCGAGGAATCCGGGGTTTCCGATCCTGTGGGCGAGATTGGCGGCGCTGAGCTTGCCGGTTTCCATGTTGAAATCCGCCCGATAGATCCCTTCCGCGCCGGGTCCGCCGGTGCCGAACCAAACGGGCCGTATCTCGGCACGGAGTGCGGCGGCAAGGACGACAAGGATGGCTGTTGGAAAAATGGCGGATCGTTTGTGCATTTCCTCAGGCGATGATTTCGAGGCGGCCGGTGGAGTCGCCGAAGCGGCCGGCGGGGGCGCCGATGCGGTCGAGCATCGAGAGATAGAGATTGCACATCGGGGTGTCCTTGGGTGCGGTGATGGCGCGCCCTTGTGTGATGGTTCCCCCGCCGTGGCCGGCGAGCAGCAGCGGGAGGTCGTCGTGGTTGTGGCGGTCGCCATCGCTGATGCCGCTGCCGTAAACGATCATCGAGTCGTCGAGCAGCGAGTGCCCGTCCGCGCCCCGGGTTTCGTGCATTTTGGTGAGGAAGCGGGCGAGTTCGGAGATGTAGAAGTGATCGATGCGGGCGATGTTTTCGAGGGCTTCGGGTTTCTTGCGGTGGTGGGAAAGCTGGTGGTGGGCATCGGGGACGCCGATTTCGTGAAAGGTGCGGTTGGAGCCGTCGTGGGCGAGCATGAAGGTGCCGATGCGGGTGCTATCGGTCTGGAAGGCGAGGACGAGCAGATCATACATGGCGCGGATGTGTTCCCGGTAGCTGGCCGGGATGCCTGTGGGGCGGAGTTCCTCGGGGACGATGGTGCGGAATTTCCCGGCGTTTTCGATGCGGGTTTCCACATCGCGCACGGCGGTGAGGTATTCATCGAGTTTTGTGCGGTCGTGGGCATCGAGGCGGGCGGCCATGCGTTTGGCGTCCTGGCTGACGAAATCGAGCACGCTTTTGCGGCGGGCGAGCCGTTGGGCATCCTGTTCGGGGTTGCCGCCGCCGAAGAGTTTCTCGAAGACCAGGCGCGGATCGCGCTCGGCGGGGACGGGTGTGGATTCCGAGCGCCACGAGAGGTTGAACTGATAGGCGCACGAGTATCCGGAGTCGCAGCCGCCGCTGCGGCGTGGTGGATCGGTGCTGAGTTCGAGCGAGGGCAGGCGGGTGAGGTGGCCGATTTTCGCGGCGGCGGCCTGATCGATGGACAAGCCGATGCGGAGGTCGGAGCCCTTGGTTTTGCGGGCCTGGACTCCGGTGAGGAAGGTGGCGTTGGCGCGGGCGTGGTCGCCGGGGCCGTCGCCATTGGCAAAGGCGTTGTCCTGGTTGAGGTGACGGAGCAGCGAGAAGTGCTCCTTGAGTGGTGCCAGTGGTTCCAGCGTGGGTGAAAGATGGGTGCCGTCCGTGGGAAGCCAGCGGCTGAGGTTGACGCCATTGGGTGCGTAGATGAAGGCCATGCGCAGCGGGCGGGCGGGCTGGAGCGGGCGGCTGGCAGCGGCAGCGGCGAGGCTCGGGAAAGCGGGCAGTGCGAGGGTGGCGGCAAGGCCCTTGAGGAAGCTGCGGCGGGCGGATCGGTTCATGGTGTGCGGCGGTATTGGAATGGAACGGAGTGAATGACGGCCCGGATCAGCGGAATGATGCGGGTGTCGTTTTCGCGGGCTTTGGTTTTGACTGCATCGATGGCCGGGCGGTCGAGCGGGGTGAGCCCGCGGCCGAGCGCGTAGGTGAGCATGCGGGAGGTGATGGAATGGAGAAATCGATCTTCGTATCCGGTGGCCAGGATGTCGAGAAGCTCGGCGGGGCCGGCGAAGGTGGTGCCATCGAGCAGTTTGCCGGAGGTGTCGATGGGCAGGTTGTTATCGCTGGCGCGGAAACGGCCGGTGGCATCGAAGGATTCGAGCCCGAAGCCAAGCGGATCGATCAACGCGTGGCAGGCCGAGCAGTTGGGGTCGGCGCGGTGGCGTTCGAGTTCGGCGCGGAGCGAGGCGGCGCCGGCATCGGCGGTGGCGGATTCGAGCGGCGGGATGTTCTGGGGCGGCGGTGGCGGCGGGGTGTCGAGGATGGTTTCGAGGATGTATTTCCCGCGAAGCACCGGCGAGGTGCGGGTCGGGTAGGAGGTGAGTGTGAGGATGGATGCGTGGCCGAGGATGCCGCGGCGCTCCGGTGCCAGCGCCACGCGGCGGAACCCGTCACCATGCACGTCCGGAATGCCATAATGGCGGGCGAGGCGTTCGTTGACGAAGGTGAAATCGGCCGAAATCAGGGTGTGGACGGGGAGGTTTTCGCGCAGCACGAGCTTGATGAGTTCTTCGGTCTCGCGCCGCATGTCGGTGGCGAGCACGGCGTCGAAATCGGGAAAGCGCTTCAGGTCGGGCGCGAGCAACGGCACGTCGCGGAGTTGCAGCCACTGGCCTGCGAAGTCGGAAACGAGCGCGTCCGCCTTGGGCGAAGCGAGCATGCGGGCGATTTCGTCATCCAGCGATGCGCGCAGCTGGCCGCGACCGGCCAAGCCGAGCAGGCGGTCGTCGGGCATGCTGCTCCACAGGAAATATGAAAGCCGTGAAGCCAGCGCGAATTCATCGATGAGAACCTTGTCCACCTGATCGTCGATCGGATCCTTTCCGGAAAGTTCGCCGCGGAACAGGAACCACGGTGAAACCAGCATCACCTCGAAGGCATCACGCAATCCAAGCGCGGGCTCCTCGCCGCGTTCGATGGCGGCATCGACCCGTCCGAGATAGCGCTCGATTTCATCGGTCTCGGGCGGACGGCGGAAGGCGCGGAGGGCGAAGTTTTCCAGCACGCCGGTGGCCCAAGCGCGAACATCCTGCCCGTGAGGACGCGGCGGGATGAGGCGGGTGTGGGAGGCGGAGCCCGCCACAAGCGCCGCATCCAGGGCGGTGGCGGCGGCGCTGTGGTATCGCTCGACGTGCGCCGCCGAGACGGTGAGCACGTCGCCGATGTTGTCGAATCCATAGCCGCTGTCGTCCGGCGGGAGCAGTGTCGGGGTATCGATTTCCACGCCAAGAAGGTCGCGGATGGTGTTGTGGTATTCGGCCCGGTTGAGGCGGCGCATGGTGACGACTCCCGGATCCGGATTCGCGGGATCGACCCAGAAAATCCGGTTGTCGATCCATGAAACGAGTGCCTGCCGCTCTTCCGGTGTCGGCTGCGGGTCGTCGGGCGGCGGCATCAGGTGGAAGTCGATCTGGTCGCGCACCTTGGCCCAGAGATCGCGGTCGGCGAAAAGGGTGTCGAGATCGCGGTGGGCATCGAACTCCACGCCGCCCTTGCGGATGCCTTCGGAGTGGCAGTCGAAGCAATGGCGGGCGAGGATCGGCTGGATGCTTGCCAGGTAGTCTGTTTCGGGATCGGGCGGCGGGAGAGCTTCTCGCGTTTCCGCGGCTGCGGGCAGGGCAAGGCGGGCGGAAATCCACGGGAAGGCATGCCAGCCGCCGGCGCATCCGGCGCAAGCGATGGCCAACATGGCAAATTCCCGGCGAGTCATACAAACGATGCATACACGCACGTTTGAATGATTGTTTCCCTGAAATGAACGGAAATGAACCGGAATGGCAGGACGGTGCAGCGGAGCCGTCATATCAGAAGTGGGAATTTGTTGGTCGTGCCCGCGGGTGGCGGTTATCGGTGGCGCGCGATCATGTCGAAACCCGGCGCAAGTGTGGAGGCGAGCCAGCGGGCGGTGGCGGAGGTGCGGCTGGGCGGCAGGCTGGCGGGGCTTTCGCTGCCGCGGCAGGTATTTGCGTTGGCGCTGTGGCCGCTGTTGGAGCAGGTGCTGGCGTTTTTCGTGGGCCTCACCGACTTGTTGATCGCGGGCCGGATGGTGGATGGTGCGGACCGGGTGGCGGTGCTGGATGCCATGGGGCTGGGCGGATACGTGGCGTGGTTTTTCAACATCCTGCAGGCGGCGGTGGCCACCGGTGTGATGGCGCTCGTTTCACGGGCCACCGGCGCACGCGATCACGGGCTGGCCAACCGCGCCCTCGGACAAGGGCTGTGGCTTGGTCTGGCGGCGGGCATGGGTTCGTGGCTGCTTCTGCAAACGGGCATTCCGCCGCTGATCCACTGGGTCGGTCTATCGCCCTCGGCCGCGACGAAAGCGGAGGAATACCTGCGGGTGTTGGCATGGAGCGGTCCTTTCAGCGGGGTGGTGTTCGCCATTTCCGCGGCACTGCGTGGCTCGGGCGACACCCGCACGCCGTTCGCGGCGATGATCGTGGTCAATGTGGTGAACGTGGCGATGAGTTGGCTTTTGGTGTTTGGCCCGGCACCGCTCGGCGGCCATGGCATCGCGGGCATCGCCGCCGGCACGGTGATCGGCTGGATCGCGGGGGCGCTCACCATCGTTTTTTTCCTGTTCCGCAAGCCATCGGCGGACGCGCTGCACTGGTCCGCCGCCACGCTGCGTCCGGATGGCGTGACGATGCGGCGCATCATCCGGGTGGGCGCACCGCAATCGATCGAAATCGCCGGCATGTGGATGATCCATGCTTTCAGCGTGCGGGTGATCGCCGGGCTGAAAGATCCCGGTGCGCTGGGCGCGCACATTCTGGCGATCCGGGTGGAATCGATGAGTTTCCTGCCCGGATTCGCCATTGCCACCGCCGGAGCGGCGCTGGTGGGGCAATATCTCGGCGCAGGCTCGCGCGAAATGGCCGTGCGGGCGGTGCGCCTGTGCTGGCGGGCGGCGCTGCTCATGATGACCTCGCTGGGCATCTTCATCCTGCTGGGCCGCGAGTGGCTGGTCGGCTGGATGGCACCGGGCAGTGAACTGCACGTGCGACTGGCCGAGCCGCTGCTGGTGATTTGTGCGGTGACCCAACCGTTTTTCGCCACTTGCATCATTTTCAAGACCTCGATGCGCGGTGCCGGGGCCACTCACACGGTGATGCGCTGGGCCTTCGCCAGCATGTTGTTTTACCGGGTGTTCGCGCTGTGGGCGCTGCCGCATTTCATGGAGCCCACGCTGGTGGCCGTATGGGTTGTGCTCGGCTGCGACATGCTGACACAGGCAGCCATCTTCACACGCCTCCATTTCAGGGGAAAATGGCTGGACGCGAGAGTGTGAAATCCGCCACGCGGCGCATCACCTCACCCCCTGCCAGCCGAGTTTCTGCCGCAGTGCCGCATAAAACGACGCACCCTCAAGCCTTAGCAAATCCAATGTTCTCGGGCATTTCCGCACCTCGATGTGGTCGCCCTCATGGATCCGCACACTGTCCCTGCCATCCACCGTGAACAACATGGGCGCGCGCCCCGGATCCTCGGAAGACAGCTCGATCGTGCAATCATCCGGCAGCACTAATGCCCGCTGGCTCAAGCTGTGCGGACAGATCGGTGTGATCAGGAAAACCTCCGCGCCGGGCGCGATCAACGGACCACCCGCAGCCAGCGAATAGGCCGTCGAGCCGGTGGGCGTCGCCACGATCAATCCGTCCGCGCGGTATTCGTTGAGCAATTCGCCATTCACATTCGCCCGCAGCGTGACGAGCCGGCCGGTCTCGCCGCGTGCCAGCGTGATTTCATTGAGCGCCACGAAATGCTCCAGCGGCCTGCCACTGCGGTGCACGGTGGCTGCAAGCAGCGTGCGGCGGCTGGTGGAAAACGAGCCGGTCGATAAAGCGCGCGCGAATGCCGGCAACTCGGCATCCGTGCAGCTGGTCAGAAATCCCAAGGTGCCGATGTTGATGCCGGCCACCGGCTTGTCAAACGCCCCCAGCTGCGAAACGGCGTGCAACATCGTGCCATCGCCGCCGATCACCGCCGCCAGATCCACGCGCGCGGCGAATTCCCCGGTCGGCACGCCCCCCGGCTCCCCGGCGAGACCGGCGGTTTGCTCATCGAGCAGCCAGTTGATCCCCTGCGCGGTCAGCTCATGGCGCAGCGCCGCCAGCGTCGGCAACGAGCCGGGCTTGTGGGGATTGGCGAGAATTCCGACGATCACGAGGACACACTACTCTGCGGCACGCCCGGGCAAAGCCCGAAATCACGCACCTGAATTTGGATTTTCGGGTTGCCACCGGCACCGGTGGCCACTAGGTTCCGCGTCCCGCGAGATTTCAACCACCACTGCGATGTCCAAGCACAACAGCCTCAAGTCCAACGCCACCGTCGGCGGCAAGCGTTCCGTTCTGAAGCGATTCGAGCGCGTCAAACTGCTCAAGGAGCGTGGCGAGTGGAAATCCGGCCGCACCCCGATCGGCCTGCCCAAGACCAAACACGAAAGCTGATCCCGCCGGACGGCTTCATTTTCTCACAGCGTGTGGGGTCCGCGGACTTCACGCGCTTTTGCATGCACACCCGGCCCATGAAAGAAGCCCTCCGCCTCAACAAATTCCTCGCCCTCTGTGGCGTCGGCTCGCGCCGCAAGTGCGACGAACTCATCCAGGCCGGCCGCGTTGAAATCAACGGCAGCCCGTGCCTCAACATGGGCACCCGCGTCACCGCCGGCGACCACGTCCGCGTCGATGGCAAGCGCGTCGCCGCCCAGGAAACCCTCGTCATCGCCTTCCACAAGCCGCGCGGCTACGTCTGCACCCGCGAGGACGAACGCGGCCGCGATACCATCTATTCGCTGCTGCCCGGGAAACTGCGCACCCTCCACCACGTCGGCCGGCTCGACCGCGACTCGGAAGGCCTGCTCATCCTCACCAACGACGGCGATCTCTCGCAGCGTCTGATGCACCCCTCGAAGTCCGTCGAAAAGGAATACCTCGTCACCGCCGATCAGGCATTCCAGAACGAGCACATCGATCAATTCCTCGCCGGCATCTACTCGCCCGAGGGCAAGCTCAAGGCCAAGGCCATCGAGCGGCTCTCGCCGCGCCGCCTGAGCGTGATCCTCGATCACGGGGCCAAACGCCAGATCCGCGTCATGTTCGAGGCCCTCGGCTACCGCGTCACCAAACTGCTGCGCGTCCGCATCGGCGGCCTCTGGCTCGGCGACCTCGAACCCGGCCGCCACGCCCGCCTTACTTCACAGGAAATCGCCATGCTGCTCGGGGAAACCGACAAGCCGAAAAAACCCGCACGCAAATCCGCCGCCCGCCCGGCCGATCCGCAGGCCTGAAACAGCACTTCGGTTTCGCCCTCCCGCCGATTCGCCATTTAACTCGCCGCGTGGACTACTCGTCGCTGATCGCCAAACGCCGCGAACGCTTCCAGGAACTCGGGGAAGCCGTGGCCGATCCCGACTTGTTTTCCGAACCCAAGCGCGCCACCGCCATTCTGCGTGAGCACCGCAAGCTCAAGCAGACACTCGAACTCTGGGAAAACCTGGCCGGTTGCCAGCGCCAGCTCGCCGACAACCGGGAGCTCGCCAAGGCCGACGATGCGGAAATCGCCGCCATGGCCGCCGAGGAAATCCCCGCCTTGGAACAATCCATCGCCGCGCTCACCGGAGACCTCCAATACGCCCTGCTCCCCGCCGATCCCGCCGAGGATCGCGACGCGCTGGTGGAAATCCGCGCCGGTGCCGGTGGCGACGAAGCCTCCCTCTTCGCATCCGAGCTGATGCGTCTCTATCAGCGCCACTCCGAGCGCCGCGGCTGGCGCTGCGAGCACCTCGAAAGCAGCCCCTCCGAAGTCGGCGGCTTCAAGGAAGTCATCCTCCGCATCTCCGGCGATGAGGTCTTCCGCCATCTGAAATACGAATCCGGCGTCCACCGCGTCC
>JALRFY010000189.1 GCA_023253625.1 Akkermansiaceae bacterium
CCCGTCGGGGAGCGCCACCGCGCCCGCGGCGATGAGGCTCGCCGCCTCGAGCAGCACCCGCACCCCCTTGCGCGGCTCGAGCCGGCCCAGGAACAGGATCGAGGGCCGCTCCGAAGGCCGCTTCTCGATGGCGAAGAAGTCCGAGAGGTCGGTTACCGGCGGCAGTACGACCGGTCGCACGCCCGATGAGCCGGGGCGAAGATGCGCCAGCGGCGCGGCCGACACTGCGATGGCCCCGTCGAGCCGCGCGAGCAGATAGCGGCTCAGTCCCTTGAACAGGTTGCGCAGGACCGCACCTGTAAAGCCCGGCGGCGGCGCATCCGGTCGCCTTCGAAGGCGCGCGGCAGCTCATGATGGGCAGCACCGGTTCCGTCCAAAACTTTGAACTTTACCAATCCTATTCCGCCCGGACCGCTTGGGGATTTCATGCCATGCGGTTCGAGGACGACCAAGACGAGATCTTCGCGGCGATTCAGCACAATTGGTTGCTCAAGCGGTGGAACCTGCCCTCCGCCCAAGCCAACATCTACACCGGCATTGGCGCTGGTGCGGCTTGGCAAGAGGAGGGTGACACCGGGCCGGCGGGCATCGGCTTTTTCCGCGCGGACTACGAAACCCGCCGCGTTTATGCTGCCTGCGATGCAAAGTTGGCCGCTTCTCCCGAGGTCTCCCGCAGTATCTTCAGCGCCGAAGCCGGAATCGCGCCCTACAAGGCGGAATTCGACCAGATCAACACCTGGTTCATCTTTCAGGCCGGACACGTCACAGCCATGGATGACACGTTCGAGCTGATACCAAAGGTCCGCTTTTTCAAAGGCCCCTATTTTCTCGAACTCGGCAGCACCCTCAGGGGCCGGCCGGTCGCCAGCTTCATGATCCACTTCTAACATCAACCCGACGATTGCTCATGAAACTTCCATCCACCATCACCATTCTGTTCCTCACCGCCGGCCTCGCGCAGGCAGCACCCGACCGAGCGGTCGCCATCAGAACCACCGTGAACGGCATGGTCTGCTCGTTCTGCGCGCAGGGCATTCTGGCCTATTTCAAAAAGCATCCGGCCGTCTCCAACGTGCATGTCGATCTCACCCGCAAGTCCGTCCTGCTGGAGGAACGGAAAGGCCACTCGATTTCCGACAAGGAAATCATCGAATATATCAAGAAAGCCGGATTCGATCCCGTCAAGGTCGAGCGCTTGAAGACCAGCTTCCAGGAAACCAAGACCGGATCATGACTTCCGGAGGTCGCACACGCGCCTGAGTGCCCCAGATCACCCCGATGCCGGCCTTCCCTATCGATGAGCCGCTGCGTTTGAGGACAGTGATCCCATGCAACCAAACCACCCTGCGGCGGCAGGGCGGACGCTGAGGGTGCGGCGTCCTCCAGATTCCGCTATTGCCGCCCGGCGGCGGGTTTCAGATGGTGCGCCGCATGCAAATCAAGTCCGCGGAATTCATGACAAGCGCGCGCCGGGCGGCCGATTGCCCGGACTGGGCGCACCCGGAGTTCGCGCTCATCGGGCGCTCGAATGTGGGAAAGTCGTCGCTCGTCAACCTGCTGGCAAAGCGCCATTCACTGGCCAAGGTCTCGGCCACGCCGGGCAAGACGCGGTTGATCAATTTCTTCCTGATGAACGGCTCGTGGTGCCTGGTGGACTTGCCCGGCTACGGCTTCGCAAAAACCTCCCACCACGAAAAATACGATTTCCTGGAAAGCGCCGGCGATTACCTCGAATCACGCCCGAACCTGCGGCGCGTCTTCACCCTCATCGACTCGCGCCACCCGCCGCAGCGCATCGACCTCGAATTCCTCGAATGGCTCGCCGCCACCGGCCGGCCGTTCTCGCTCGTCTTCACCAAGACCGACAAGCAATCGGCGGCGAAAACCACGGCGGCGATCGCGCGGTTTCTCGAAACACTCGCCGGCATCGTGCCGGTGCCGCCCGAGGCCTTGCGCAGCTCGATCCAGACCCGCGACGGCCGGGCCGAGGTCCTGCGGGCAATCGCAAGCGAGCTGGGGAAATGAGCAACCGGACACTGCTTTCCGCCCGATCCGTGATGGCCGGTGAAAACCTTCCGCCTGATCATCCAGTCCTTTCTCACGCTTGCCACCGCCACTGCCGTGCGACCGTGGACGGACGCTGTGATCCACCTGGTGATGACCGGTCGTTTTCCCGACACGGGTGCATCTAACCAACTGGCGGCAGACCTACGGCTTTACAGACCTACGGTGTTAGGAAGCGGTTGCACGCGGCTCGTGCAAAAGTGCCGTCAGGGGATCCGCGGCAAGCCCGGACAAACTACCGTTGCTCCGATCAAGGCCTGGCGGGGTTCGCCTGCCGGACCTCCACGGCCCCTGACAGCGCCGCGAGCAAAAACCGTGGCACGGCCGTTCGCAATTCAATTTTTGAAATGCCAATTTGAAATGATTGAGCCGCATATGCCTGACGCGCCATCAGGATGAGCTGGAAACCCGGATCATGGCCGGAAACAGCAGACCACCCCGGAACTCCTGCCAACGGGATCACTCCGCCGGCTGAAAGTAGGGAGTCATGACTTCCAGCACTTTTCCCAGTAACTCCTTCTCGCTGATGATGCCGCTGTGACGAAAGGCGATCCCGCCGCCGGGCTTGATGAACACCGTGTGCGGCTGCGGGCCGTCCCATTCGGGATCGAGCGCCTCGATCAGCGGATCCAGCGAGGCCCCGCCAAAAAGATAACTGTTGGTCGTGCGCCCTTCCTTCTCCAGTCCCGCCTTGAGATGAGCAGGGAGGCCGGCGTGGAACTTTCTCAAAAACGCCTCGGCCTTCGCCTTGTCCTCCGGCGCGTCGGTGGAAATGGTGATCATTTCAAACGGCCGCAACCCCATCCGCCGCGCCACTTTCACCAGTCCCGGAAACTCCTCCACACAGGGCGCGCAGCTCGTGGACCAGACATTGACCAGGCGGTATTTGTTTGTGGCGTTGGCACGCAGTTTCGCCACGCCGGCCGCATCGATGGCCTCGATGGCCACCGGCAGCGAGGCCCACTTCTCATCGTCCTTGAGCACTTGCTCCTTCTTGGTGCGCCATTTGGTCGAGCAACCGATCGGCCGCGTCACTTCCACCGGCACCGGCTTGCCGTCGAGCAGCGCGGCCACCGCATTGCGCAAATCGGCCGCTGTCACATGCCCGTCGCCGGGGAAACGACTGTCGTCGATGCGGCCCTTGTAGCGCAGCTTGCGGTTTTCATCGAAGAGGAAAATGTGCGGCGTCGCCAGACAACCATAGGCCATCGCGGTGGCCTGGGTGTCACCGTCGTAGAGATAGGGAAAAGGGAATCCCTGATCGCGTGCATGGCCTTTCATTTCCTCGAAGCTGTCACCGTATTTCGAATAGCCGAGTTCGTCGGGACGCAGGCCATCGGGGTGGTTCGGATTGATCGCCACCACATCGAAACCGCGCCCCTTCATTTCCCGATACATCTTGATGAGACGAGGAAACGCGCCGTTCGAGGTCGGGCAGTGGTTCGAGGTGAACGCCACCGCCAGCACCTTGGCATCCTTGAAGTCACCGAGTTCCATGAATTGGTCGTCGATGCCGACGAGCCGGAAATCCGGGGCGGAATCGCCGATGGCGAGCTCCTTGAATCCCGGCGGGTTCTGGGCGGAAGCCGGTCCAGCAAGGAGGGCGACGAGTGTGACGAGCCGTGCGATGCGTTTCATGGTGATTGGGGGACTCACCGACTACAGACGCCGGGGCGGCGACCTTGCAAGCAGATACACATGCATGCCGGAGCCGCATGCCAAGGATAACAATGGCGGCGCAAACGGCGCGCATCGATATGAGGGAAAGAAAATTCCATCCATTTGGTTCACACTCATCGCCATGCTGGCATCTGCCGCGCCAGCCGCAGGTGAAGAGTTTCCCATGGCAAGCTCAGGAAACACTGCGGACATCCATGTTTCCGACGGAGATTGGAAAGTGGCGCGCATCGCCGCCGGTGATCTCGCGCTCGATGACCAACGCGTCACCGGTCGCAAGCCAGCGGTGAAAGACCGCGGGATTTTCATCAACGATGACATCCCGGAGTGATCATCGACCGCATTGCGCTTCACACGCAAAAGCCCGGCTGTTGCTACCGCGGCCCGCCTGAACCGTTCCGCAATTGAGCGGCGAACACCCTTACTGGCGGTATTTCCGCTTGAAGGAAATGGCCGCGGAGGACCGTGAGATCACGCCCTGCAGGTAAGCGACCTCCTCGGCATCCATGCTGTGCTCGACGGTCTTGAGCTTTTCCTGGGCACGCTGGATGGCCTCCTCGGCGCTTTGCTCGTCGATTTCCGCCTCGCCCAAGGCCATGTCGGTGAGCACGGTCACCTTCGTCTGGGTGACTTCGGCAAAACCGGAGCCGACCGCCATGGTGACCACCTGGCCATTGTGAAGATATCTCAACTCGCCCGGCTTGAGCGCGGTGACCAGACCCGCGTGCATCGGCAGCACGCCGATTTCGCCTTCCTCTCCAGGCAGATAGACGTTGTCCACGGCGTCCGAGAACACCTTTTTCTCGGGAGTCACGATGTCGAGTTGGAGAGGCATCTGGGTAAACGCTGAAATGCTGAAATGCTGAAACGCGGAAATCAGTCGCGCGCGACTGAATCGATGCCGCCCTTCATGTAAAAGTTGCCTTCGGGGACGTCGTCCCACTTGCCGTCGAGGATTTCGGCGAAGCCGCGGACGGTGTCCTCGATCGAGCAGAGCACGCCGGAGA
>JALRFY010000195.1 GCA_023253625.1 Akkermansiaceae bacterium
GGATGTAACACCCTACGGTCCCATACGCGCTATCCATTCATCCATGCGATGGTGTTGGCGCGGGTGAGAGCGGCGAGTTGTCCGGGTCCCATTTCCAATAAACCCGCGAGCGCCTCGCCGATCGCCGGGAGGTTTGCGGGATGATTGATTCCGCCTGCCAGCGGATGGCTGATGTGGGATGCGGGCGGAAGCATGTCCGGGGCGTCGGTTTCCACGAGAATGCGGTCGCGCGGCAATCCCCGGAACACCTGCCGCACCGCTGCCTTGCGCTCGTGCAGGATATGACCGGAAAACGAAAACCATGCGCCGAGCGGCAACAAACGCCGGGCGGTTTCCAGCGAGCCGCTGAACGAATGCATCAGGAAACGCGGCGGCCGGTGGGCGGACAGGGCATCAATCAGTGGCTCCCACGCCTTCAGGCAGTGGATCACGACCGGCCGGCCCGTTTCCCGCGCAAGGTCGAGCTGGGCCTCGAAAACGGGCACCTGCACCTCGATGGAAGGCGATGAAACCCAGCGGTCCAATCCACATTCACCAATCAGGGCACGTGGATGTTTTTCCAACATCGCCGCAAGACCATCGCGCCAGCTTTGCGAAATGGTGTCCGCTTTCCATGGATGGATTCCGAATGCCGGCGTGATGCTTTCCGGAAAACCGTCCGCCAAAACCCCCACAACCGGCCAGTCCGCCTCGCAGGTTGCATTCACCACGCAATGCCCGACGCCAGCCGCGCGCATGGCGGCGAGCATGGCCACGGAGCCGCCCAGCCTCGCATCCTGGAGGTGGTTGTGGGCGTCGAACCAACCGTCCATCGCATCATCCGTTCAGCGCAAGCCGCGCGGCTTGGGTTTGTTGGGAGTGTCAAAGGTCACCTCGGTGATGGAGACGCGGCGGCCGTTTGCCGGGTCGTGAGTGGCCACCTGCATCTTGCGCAGTGTCCATACCTCCTTGGCCACCTGCATCACGTCCTCGACCTGGAACTCCTTGATCAGGCCACCATTGCTGTCGTGCCCGCGGATGCGCATGAACGCGCCGAACTTCGTATGCACCCAGACATATACCGCCTCGTAGCGGCCCGACTTGCCAGCCGGCTTGTCGATGCGGATTTTATAACATTCCTGTCCCGCCACGTTTTCCCGCCCTTCCAGCTTGGGCTCGGGCCAGTAGAAAAACCGCATCGCAAGATCCTCGTAGGTCAGATCCGTGCCGGCCACCGGCTCCACCATTTTCTCCGCGGAAAACGCATGGCTCTTGCCATCCTTGATCTCGTAAAGATTGAAGGCCTCATCGCCGATGCGCATGTGGAATCCCTGCCATGGACCGTCATTTTCGGAAAACTGGAACTGGATGTTCTCGCCCTTGAGAAAAAGCACCACCGGTGTCTTCTGCCGGCCCTTACAAAGATTGCCCCGCAGTCCGTCGTCCAGATGCGTCAGCGTGGCGGACATCCGCGCGCGTTCTAGAATCGCGCGGGCGTCGGGCTCTTGGGCAGGTGCGGCCGCCACCGAGATCAGCAGCGCGGCAAGTGGTATCCAATTTCGCATGGCGGCAAGATGGTCGAATTCCCAAATTGGACAAGTCCGGGCGGCTTCTTATTCGATTCCGGAGGCCAGCCCGCACTTGCGCATGCCGGGGCGCTCGCCTACGGATGCCCGCGATGAAACGCATGTTCGCCCCTGTATTGCTGGCGCTCGGCATTGCCGCGTGCTCCGGACCTCCCAAGGAGGAAACCAAAACCCAGACCACCGCGGAGCCCGCGCCCGCCTCAGCGGCCGTGGTGCCGAAAGTCCGCCTCAAGACCGGCATGGGCGACATCGTGCTCGAATTGAACCGCGAAAAGGCCCCGGTCACGGTGGAAAATTTCCTCAGCTACGTGAAAAAAGGCCACTACGATGGCACGGTATTCCACCGGGTGATCGACGGCTTCATGATCCAAGGCGGCGGCTTCGCCCTGACCGATGGCAAACTGGTGGAAAAACCGACCGGCCAAGGGATCAAGAACGAAAGCACTAACGGCTTGAATAATGCCCGTGGCACCATTGCCATGGCCCGCACTGCGGATCCAAACAGCGCCACCGCCCAGTTTTTCATCAATGTGGTGGACAACCGGATGCTCGATTACCCAAGCAATGGCGGCTACGCTGTATTCGGCAAGGTGACCGAGGGCATCGAGGTAGTGGACAAGATCAAGGCGGTGGCCACCGGCACCTCCACCCTCTCGATGCTCCACCCGGCGACCGGCCAGCCGCTCCAATCGCCTGCCGGCGACGTTCCTCAGCAACCCGTGGTGATTCAGTCCGCGACGGTGGAGTAATTTTGGAAACCGCCGCCCTCCCACACCGATGCAACTCTGGCTCTGCCCGCTGGCCGCATTCCTGCTGGGCTCCATTCCCTTCGGTCTGCTGATGGCCCGCGCCAAGGGCATCGACATCCGCGCCCACGGCTCGGGCAACATCGGTGCCACCAATGTCTTCCGCGTGATGGGCCGTAAATACGGCATACCCTGCCTGCTGCTCGACGTCCTGAAGGGCTTCATCCCGGTGGCACTGGCAGTGAATTTCATCCAGATCGCCGGCCGTCCGGTGCAGGTGCCGCTCGGGCTGCCGGAAGCCTGGGCGATGGTGGTCCCGGAAACCAAGGCGCTCACCGCCCAGACCGCCCACATCGCCACCGCGCTCTGCGCCGTGCTCGGCCACAATTATTCGCCATGGGCCGGTTTCAAGGGCGGCAAGGGGATTGCCACCTCCGCCGGCGTGCTCATCGGCCTGATGCCCTTCGCGGTGATCATCCTGCTGGCCGTCTGGCTGCTGCTGGCCTTCACCACCCGTTACGTTTCCGTGGCCAGCATGGGAGCGGCACTGGTGCTGCCGTTCGTCACGCTCTGGGGATCCTGGCATCACGGCCGCATCCAGGATGGCACCTGGAACAAACCCTTGTTCATCCTCACCATCTTCATCGCCGCCAGCGCCATCTGGAAACACCGCGCCAATATCCGGCGGCTGATCGACGGCACCGAGAACCGCATCGGGCGCAATCGCGCGTGAAATAGAAAGACCAAGGATGCATATCGCTGCAAACCATCATGAGCATTCACCCGCAAATCATCGAAAAAGAGGGCAAAAAGGAATTTGTAGTGCTTCCCTGCGAGGAGTTTATCCTCATGCAGGAAGCGCTTGAAGATTATGAGGATCTATGCGCCTTGCGCAGTGAAAAATCCGCCTCGCAAGACGAGCCGACCCGGCCTCTGGATCCTATCCTCAGTGAACTGCGGGATTGATCCCGGACTCCCGCCTCATCTCCATCTTTATCCATGAACCCCTTCACCTCCGCCGCCATCCTCGGAGCCGGTTCGCTCGGCACCGCGCTCGCCAGATTGCTCGCGCCGAAACTCGAATCCATCCTCCTCGTTTCCATCGAGGAGCAGTGCGTCGCCGGCATCAACCGCGACCACCGCAATCCGAAATACCTCACCGACATCCCGCTCGGCGAAAACGTCCGCGCCACCGGCGACCACCGCGACATCCTCGACCTGCCGCTGGTGATCTTCGCAGTGCCCACCGTCGGCGTCCGCTCGGAGGCACAAAAACTCGCCGGCCTCGGCCTGCCAACGACCACTCCCCTCCTCTCCTGCACCAAGGGCATCGAGCGCAACACCGGCGAGCGCATGAGCGAGATCCTCCACGAGGTGTTCCCGCAAAACCCGATCGGTGTGCTCACCGGCCCGAACCATGCCGAGGAAATCGCCACCGGCCTCGTCACCTGCGCCGTGGTCGCCTCGGCAAATGCCGAACTCGCGCTCCATCTCCAGGAGCTTTTCACCTTCCCGAACTTCCGCACCTACACCAGCGACGACCTGGCCGGCGTGGAACTCGGCGGTGCGATCAAGAACGTCTATGCCATCGCCGCCGGCATGGCCCACGGCCTCGGACTCGGCGACAATGCCGTGGCGGCACTCGTCACCCGCGCACTCGCGGAAATGACCCGCCTCGGCACCGCGCTCGGCGGACAAAAGGATACCTTCGCCGGCCTCTCCGGCGTCGGCGACCTGATCGTCACCTGTTTTTCCGAGCATTCGCGCAACCACCGCGTCGGCTTCGCGCTGGGCAAGGGCAAGTCGCTCGACGAGGCCGTCTCATCGCTCGGCATGGTCGCCGAGGGCGTGCCCAACACGCTTTCCATTCACGAAGCGGCCCGCAAGGCCGGCGTCCGCACGCCGATCATCGATGCCGTGTATTCGATTCTCTATCAGGGCAAGCCCGCCGCCGATGCGATGCGCGGGCTGCTCGACCGCGATCCGCGTCCGGAAAACAGTTAACCTATCATCCGCTTGAAAACCGAGAAAAAAGACGGCTGGATCCGCCGCCTCTACCACTGGACCGTTTCCTGGGCCGACCACAAGGCCGGCACGCATGCCTTGTTCTGGATCGCCTTTGCGGAGTCGTCGTTCTTTCCGATTCCACCGGACATCCTGCTCATGGCGCTGTGTTTTGGCGCACGGCAAAAGGCGTTGTATTACGCGCTCGTCTGCACCGTGGGCTCGGTGCTCGGCGGCATCGCCGGCTGGCTGATCGGCTGGGGCTTGCGCGACACCGTGGCGATGCCATTGCTCGCCTTGTTCGACCCCAGCGGCCACACCCGGGAGACCATCGAGTTGTGGTATGCGACCTATGGCTTCTGGGGCATCCTGATCGCCGCGATCACGCCGATCCCCTACAAGGTGTTCACGGTGTTTTCCGGCATGATGCATTACAGCCTGCCATTGTTGGTCATCGCTTCGATCATCGGCCGCGGGTTCCGCTTCTTCGTGGTGGCCTCGATCATCCGCAGCTTCGGCCCGAAAGTGAGGCCGTTCATCGAAAAACATCTCGAATGGTGCTTCGTCGCAGGCACCGCCCTGCTCATCGGCGGCTTCGTCCTGATCAAATTCCTGCGCTGAGCGCCGCTCACAGGAATTTGCCGGGATTCAGCCGTTCGTCCGGATCGAGCGCGCGCTTTAGCGCCTGGTGCACGTCGAACGAAACCTCGCCAATCGCCTGCCGCAACCAGGGTTTTTTCGCCAATCCCACGCCGTGTTCGCCGGTGATCGCGCCGCCCTGCGCGAGCACCCACTCAAACAGCCGGTCCAGTGCGTGCTCCGCCTTTTCCCGCACGGCCGGATCGTCGTAATCCCCCACCATCAGGTTGGTGTGGATGTTGCCATCGCCCGCATGGCCGAAACAGGCCACCGGGATCCCGGTTTCCCGCTGCAAGCGCCCGGCAAACTCCACCAGGTCCACCAGCTTCGATCGCGGCACCACGATATCCTCGTTGAGCTTGGTCAGGCCGGTGTCGCGCAGCGAATAGGAAAACTCGCGCCGCAGTTGCCAGATCCGCTCGCAACCGGCCTCGTCCGGGGCACGCTCGACATGGCTGGCACCGAGCCTTTCCAACAGACCATGCAGCTCCTCCAGCTCCGCCACCACCGCACGCGGGCGGCCATCGATCTCGACGATCAAATGCGCATCGCCCGGCGGAAACACATCCGCGCCCAGCCGCTTGCGTGCCGCCTCCAGCGTGAAGGCATCAGTGATTTCCAATGCCGATGGCAAATGGCCGGCATTCAAAATCCCGTTCACTGCCGCTGCGGCCCGCGGGAAATCCGGAAAAATCGCCGCCAGCATCGCCCGGCATGGCGGCTTGGGAATCAACCGCAGCGTCGCTTCCGTGATCACCCCCAGCATCCCTTCCGAGCCGGTGAACAGCCCGACCAGATCGAATCCCGTCTTGTTCTTGTGCAGGCGCCCACCGGTGCGCAGCACGCGGCCGTCCGCCAGCACCACTTCCAGGCCCAGCACATAATTCCGGGTGACGCCGTATTTCAAACACCGCGGCCCGCCCGCATTGGTGGCGATGTTTCCGCCGATCGAGCATTCCTTGAGCGATGCCGGGTCCGGCGGATAGTCCCAAGCCACCGCGCGCGCCGCCTTCTGCAAGTCCCGGGTGATCACCCCCGGCTGCACCACCGCCACGCCATCCTCCGGGTGGATGCCCAGTATCCGGTTCATCCGCATCATCGAGAGCGCAATGCCGCCGCCGGCCGGCACGCAGCCGCCCACATAACCCACCCCCGCGCCGCGCGTGGTCACCGGCAGGCGATGGGCCGCGGCGAAACGCATCACCGCCACCACCGCGGCCGTGTTTTCCGCAAAAACCACCGCCTCCGGCAAATGACGCGCCGTCCACTTGTCCCCGGAATGTGCGGCAAGCACCGCCTCGTCCACCGAAACACCGCTGCCACCGAGCAAACACTGCAACTCCGCCAGCCAGGGCGCTTGATTTGTCACACTCATCGGCACGCAGCATCAGCCGGGGCACCCGGCAACTCAATCATGATCCTGCCCGACCCGCGCAAGAAGCCACAACACGTCGGCTAGCCGGTTGAAAAACAACCGCACATTTTCCGGCACCGACTCGCCGGACTCGTGCAACCGCAGGATCGCCCGCTCCGCCCGGCGGGCAACCGATCGCGCGAAGTCCACCGCCGCACGGGCGTGGCAGCCCTCCGCGCCCGGCCGCGCCCAGCCGGTGAATCGGATGCCGCGGGCTTCGAACTGGTGCCCCACGGCCGTGAGCCAATCGACATCGGCATCGGTGATCAGCGGAAAATTCGTAGTCTGGTAGCGCTCCATGTCCGCCGGCAGCGTCGCAAGCTGGCCCATCAGCCCGATGAGTTTTTCCTGCAGCACATCGATCAGCGCGATCCATTCCGGATTCGCGCCGGAGGCACGCGCCACGCCCAGCGCGGCATTCAACTCGTCCACACACCCGAGCGCATCGACGCGCAGCGAGGTCTTGGCGATGCGTTTGCCAAACAACAGGTCGGTTTCGCCGGAGTCCCCCCGGCCGGTGATGATGCTCATGTGCGGCGAGGCTAAGGGCCCGGCCCGGGGCTGTCCACCCGACAGTCCGCCGCCAGGACAGCACCGGCTTGCCACGCATGATGCACCCGGCTAGGTTCCCCGCCATGGACGACCGGATCGCCGACGACGCACGCTTCGCCCTGCTCGCGAAAGTGAGACAGGCGAGGATGATGTCGGAACGCGCGAAGTTTCTCGCGGGTTCCGAACTGTTCGACGAGGCCTGCGCCTGGAACCTGGCGGGCATCGCGGCCCAGCACCCGGAAGCCAGCGAATCCGACAAACGAAAGGAACTTCAACGCCGCCTCGAAATCGCGGATCGTTTGAATCGATGAGCGGCACGGATTCACTGCTGAAGCTGGTTGCGGCATTCGATGCGGCGGGCGTTCCCTACATGATCGTGGGTTGCTATTCCTCGAATTTCTACGGCATCCCGCGCATGACCAAGAACGCCGATCTGGTGGTCCACCTTGATACCCAAGGGTGGCAATCCCTGCCTGCGCTTCTCCCGGATGGCATCGAAATCGAGAAACAGATGGGCTTTGAAATGGTGACTGCCACTCGGCGCGAGTTGCTCCGGGTGAGTGATAGTCTTTTCCAAATCGAACTTTTCCGCCTGAGCGATGACTCCCATGACCGGATGCGTTTTGAACGCCGGACCCGGCAAAGCATCTTTCCGGGTGTGAATGTCTCGTTGCCGACCGCCGGGGATGTGATCATACAGAAACTCCGCTGGAGCCGAGAAGCGAAGAGACCCAAGGATTTTTCCGACGCGGTGGCGGTCATGCAGGTTCAGGGAAAATCCCTCGACTGGCCCTATATTGAACACTGGTGCGGCGCACACGGCACCCTCGACGTGCTCGCCGATGCCAAGGCCGAGGCCTCCGTGGTGTGGGAGGCGGATGAACGGGAGAATGCCACGGAACCATGAAACTCGCGAAACTCGGTGACGGCCCGGAAATTTTCCACACCATCCAGGGCGAGGGCGTTTCCGCCGGTTGTCCGGCGGTGTTCGTGCGGGCCTCGCGTTGCAACCTGCATTGCGTGTGGTGCGACACGGACCACACGTGGAATTTCGAAGGCACGCCATGGCCGCATGAGAAGGATGCCGTGCCGGGATATGCCAAGCACCGCAAGGCGGATGTCACATTCGAAAGCACGCCTGCGGAAACCGCACGGCGCATCCTCGCTTTCAAGTGCCCGCGCGTGGTCATCACCGGCGGCGAGCCGCTGCTTCAGGATGAGGAGTTTCTGCAAATGATCCGCCACATCCGCATGGAAATGCCGGACTGCGTCTTCGAAGTGGAGACCAACGGCACCCGCATCCCCTGCCCCGCCTTCGCGGATGCGGTGCACCAGTTCAATATTTCACCAAAACTCGCGAACGCCGGCATGCCGGAGTCGCTGCGCTTGAATGACAGAGCGCTGCGCTACTTCGCGGCATCGCCGAAATCATGGTTCAAGTTCGTGGTTTCCTCACCCGGCGATCTGACGGAAATCAGCGACTTGCAACTCAGCCATGCCATCCCGCGCGAGCGCATCCTGCTGATGCCCGAGGGCCGCACTTCCACAGAACTCGACAACACCGCGCCATGGCTGGCGGAGATTTGCCGCGACCATGGCTATCGCCTCTGCGACCGCCTGCACATCCGCCTGTGGGGTGATCGAAGAGGGGTGTGAGGCTCGCCCGTCAGAGCGAGGAAGCGCGGATCCGCAGCAAGCAGGATGGCTTTCATGACGCCGGCATTGACTCCATCCACCCGGACAGGCCTGCATGGGCACGGTAAATTCCGCGGCGTTTTTGCGAAGCCATGGAGCTTGTGCGCGCTGGACACGGTGAGCCCGGGAAACCACCGTCCCGCACATGGACCCGAACGCACCCTTCGCCCCGCGGGGCGACAAGCAGCAGTTGGAGGAAGGATTGGATTTCGCGCCGAAATTCGACAAGGACGGCCTGATCCCGGCGCTGGCGATGGATGCCACCACGCGCGAGCCGCTGATGCTCGCTTACATGAACACCGAATCGCTGCGCCGCACACTGGAAATCGGCGAGGCGGTCTATTGGTCGCGCTCTCGCAAGGAATACTGGCACAAGGGTGCCACCTCCGGCCACGTGCAGAAAATCGTGGAAATCCTCACCGATTGCGACCAGGACGCACTCATCCTGATGGTTGAGCAAATCGGTGCCGGTGCCTGCCATACCGGACGCGGGTCTTGCTTTTACCGCAAGCTGACCGCCATTGAAGGACAGGCGAAATTGGAATGGACCGGCGCGGAAAAATCCTTCGATCCGGACACTGTTTACCGGAAACATTGAACCGCCCGCGGGAAATCCGCCCGTTTTTAGGCCGAATCGCGCCTTGCCACACCGGGCAAAACCGGGCATAGCCGCGCGCCCCGGCGCTCGACGGTCACAGATCGCCGCCATATTCCAATTCCGTATCCATGTCCCTCAACATCCGCAACCTCGCCATCATCGCCCACGTGGACCACGGCAAGACCACGCTCGTCGACCAACTCCTGCAAGCCGGCGGCACCTACCGTGAAAACCAGGCCGTCACCGAGCGGGCGATGGATTCGATGGACCTCGAACGCGAAAAAGGCATCACCATCAAGGCCAAGAACACCTCGGTCCACTGGGAAGGCTACACCATCAACATCGTCGACACCCCGGGCCACGCCGACTTCGGCGCGGAGGTCGAGCGCGTGATGAAAATGGTCGATGGCGTGCTGCTCGTCGTCGATGCCTTCGGCGGGCCCCAGGCGCAGACGCGCTTCGTGCTCCGCAAGGCGCTGGCCGAGGGCCTGAAGCCGATCGTTGTGATCAACAAGATCGACCGCCCGCTGGCCGATCCGCTCAAGGTGCACGACCAGGTGCTCGAACTCTTCCTCGACCTCGACGCCACCGAAGACCAGTTCAACGCGCCATTCATCTATGGTTCGGCGCGCGACGGGTATTTCATGAATCATCCGGATGACGAGAGGGTGGATTGCATCCCGCTTCTGAAAAAAATCGTCGAGTGCATTCCCGAACCCAAGGCGGATCCGGACTCACCATTTTCCATGCTCGTTTCCAACATCGAGTGGGACGACTACGTCGGCCGTGTGGCGGTCGGCAAGGTGCTCGGTGGCGGCGTGAAAAAAGGCGACAGCATCTGGCTGCTGCGCAAGGACGGCACCAGGCAGCAATCGAAGGTGATGAAAACCTTCAGCTACTCCGGCCTCGCGACGCATGACTCGGAAGGCGGCAGCGCCGGTGGCATCGTCGGCGTGGCGGCAGGCATCGAGAACATCGACATCGGCGAAACCCTGGTCGGCTCGCCGGACATGAAAGCGCTGCCCTTCGTCGAGATCGATCCGCCCACCGTGCAGATGCAGTTTTCCATCAATGACGGCCCGCTCGCCGGCAAGGAGGGCAAGCATGTCACATCACGTGCGATCCGCGAGCGCCTGATGCGCGAGTTGAAAACCAACATCTCGATCCAGGTCGAGGACACCGACCAGGCCGGCGTGTTCAGCGTCTCGGCGCGCGGCGCGA
>JALRFY010000262.1 GCA_023253625.1 Akkermansiaceae bacterium
CATGTAGAGGCCGAGCGCGGCGGGGAAGTAGGGCGGCTTGATGCGCGGGTAGGGGCGTTTGCCTTCGAGCGACTCGATCAGGCCGGTTTCCTCGCCGCAGATGTAGGCGCCCGCGCCGCGGTGGACATGGATTTCGAGGTCGAAACCGGAGCCGAGGATGTTTTTTCCGACGTAATTCCGCGCGCGGGCCGCCTCGATCGCCTGCTCCATGATTTTCGCCGCGGCGGGAAATTCCTCCCGCATGTAGATGTAGGCGGTGTGCGCCCCGACGGCGAAACAGGAGATCACCATGCCCTCGATGAGCTGGTGGGGGTCCTGGTGGACGATGTAGCGGTCCTTGAAGGTTCCTGGCTCGGATTCGTCGCAGTTGCAGATCAGATAGACCGGCTTGGTGTTGTTGGGCGGGATGAAGGTCCACTTCATGCCGGTGGGGAAGCCGGCACCGCCGCGGCCGCGGAGTCCGGATTTCTTCACCTCCTCGGTGATGTCCTTCGGCTGCATGGCGAGCGCTTTTTTCAGGTCCTCGTAGCCGCCGTCGCGCAGGTAGCAATCGATCGACGGGTGCCAGCCCTCGCGGTCCACGTTCTTGAAAATGAGCCGGTGTTCGCGCGGGTGGGGCTGCTTGGTGTAAGTGATCATGCGGAAGGGTGCCTGCGCGGAGTATGGCCGGGGAGCGGCGTGGCGCAAAACCGAATTTCGCCTGTGGCCGATTTCACCGGACGTGCTCCGGGCAAGCAAAATATGCGCAGCAATCCCCGTGCGGCCGGAATCGATCCGGTTTCACACCATGATTCCATTCACCGCCTGCGCCGGTTCGACGCCGGTCAGGCGGTAGTCGAGGCCTTGGAACTTGGTCGAGAAACGCGAGTGGTCGATGCCGAATTGATGCAGCAGAGTGGCATGCAGGTCGCGGACGTGGACGGGGTCCTTGACGACCCCGTAGCCGAGTTCGTCGGTCTCGCCATGGACCATCCCGGGCTTGATGCCCGCGCCGGCCATCCACAGGCTGAAGGCTTTGATGTGGTGGTCGCGGCCGCTGCCCTGGCCCATGGGCGTGCGGCCGAACTCGCCGCCCCAGATGACCAGCGTGTCCTCGAGCATGCCGCGTTGTTTCAGGTCCTTGACCAGCGCGGCGGAGGCTTGGTCGGTGAGTTGGGCGGACTCGGGCATTTTTTCTTGGATGCTGCGGTGATGGTCCCAGCCGCGATGATACAATTGCACGAAGCGCACGCCGCGTTCGAGCATGCGGCGGGCGAGCAGGCAGTTGCTGGCAAATGATCCGTCACCTGCTTCCTTCACGCCATACATGTCGAGGATGTGCTGCGGTTCGCCGCGCATGTCGGTGAGATCGGGCACTGACGATTGCATGCGGAATGCCATTTCATATTGCGCCACGCGCGTGTCGATTTCCGGATCGGAGTGCTCGCCGCGCAGGATTGCATTCATGCGGCCCACCTCCTCGATCACCTGCCGCTGCGTTGATTGGCAGACGCCGTCGGGATTGCCGATGTAATGCACGGCGGCACCCTTTGATTGGAATTGCACGCCTTGGAAGTGGGATGGCAGGAAACCCGACGACCACTGGCGCGCCGAGATCGGCTGGTCGGGGTCCTTGCCGCGTGAAACCATCACCACATATCCCGGCAGGTTCTCGGTCTCCGCCCCGAGGCCGTAGAGCAGCCATGATCCCATGCTTGGGCGGCCCTTGAGGATCGAGCCGGTGTTCATGAACGCGTGTGCGGGATCGTGGTTGATCTGCTCCGTGATCATCGAGCGGACCAGGCAGATTTCATCGGCGATGGAACCGATGTGCGGGAACAGGTCCGAGATTTCCATGCCGCACTGGCCGTGGCGCTGGAACTTGGCGAACGAGCCGCGTGCGATGAGTTCGCTGCCCTGAAGCTGCGCAAGCTGCTGGCCTGCGGTGTAGGATTTGGGAAACGCCTGCCCGTTCAGCTTGTCGAGCGCCGGCTTGGGGTCGAACGATTCGAACTGCGACGGTCCACCCGCCATGCACAGGTGGACGACGCGTTTCGCCCGTGTCGGGAAATGCACGCCGCCCTGGCGTGTGAAAAACGTCAGGTCCGGTGCCGCCGCCCGGGAAAGCAGCGACGACAAGGCCATCCCGCCCAGCCCGGCGAAACTGCGCTTGAGGAACGTGCGCCGGCTCCAGTCGAGTTGGAGGCGTTGGTAGGCCGCGAGCGGGTTGTTCGGAGCGTTCATGAGAGGTCAATAGCGTGTGATGGTTTCGTGCAGGTTGAGAATGACGCGGCAGAGTTGCGTCCATGCGGCGAGTTCGGGGCGGCCGCCGGATGTGTGGCCGCCGCTGAGGCCGGTGCGGAGCAGGGCTTCGGCGTCGGCAGGTTGTTTCGCATAGTGGTCACGTTGTTCGGCGAGGAACTTGCGCAGGGAATCCATTTCGCCGTCGCGCGGTTCACGAGCCAGGGCGGTCAGGATCGCGTGACGGATGCGCGTTTCGTCGCCGGTGCTGGTGTCGGTTTTTTCCCGCAGCAGCCGCTCGGCGAAGGTGCGGGCGGCCTCGACGAAGGTGGGATCGTTGAGCAGCACGAGCGCCTGCTGCGGGCTGTTGGCCTGGAAGCGGGTCGGGGTGCATTCCTCGCGGCTCGGCGCGTCGAAGGCGGCGAGCATGGGGTGGAGGAAAGTGCGTTGCCAGTGCATGTAGAGGCCGCGGCGGTATTGGTCGGCACCGGTGCTGGCATGGTAGTCGCGGATGGGGAAGTTGAGGTTGTCGTAATATCCCTCGGGCTGGTAGGGCATGGCGCTTGGGCCGCCGATGATCTCGAGGCGCAGCAGTCCCGCAATCGAGAGCGCGTTGTCGCGGACGAATTCGGCGTCGAGCCTGCGCGCGCTCTGGCCGGCGAGCAGGCGGTTCCCGGGGTCTTTTTCCAACAGCTCATCATTGGTGGCGGCCTCGCGCTGGTAGGTGTTGCTGGTGACGATGAGTCGCACCATGTGTTTCACATCCCAGCCGGATTCGCGGAACTCGCTCGCAAGCCAGTCGAGCAATTCCGGGTGGGACGGCATTTCGCCCTGGCTGCCGAGGTCGTCCACGATGCCGGAGAGCCCGCGGCCAAAGAACGCATGCCACAGGCGGTTGGTGAAATGGCGGCTGGTGAGCGGGTTCTCGGGGGCCATCAGCCAGTTGGCGAGGTCGATGCGCGTGAGGCGTTCGCCGCTCTGTGGTTGGGATGTGCCGGCGAAATACCCGGGCAGCGACGCTTGCATTCTTTCGCCCGGATTCATCCAGTCGCCGCGGGGCAGGTAGTGCACCGGGAGGAGTTTTTCCTTGGGCAATGTCTCGACGATCATTGAGTGGGCGTATCCCGCGCGGCACTCGAGGATGGCGTCGCGCAGGGCGGCGTAGCCTTCGGTGAGTTGGCCCTCGGGATGTGTGCCATGGAAATAAGCGGCGGTGATTTCCCGGCGTTGCGATTCATCGCGCTCCGCGCCGGGCGTGGCGAGTGCCTGGCGAAGGGAGTCGCGGTGGGCATTCGCGTATCCTGGAATCGCACCACCGAAGGGGGTCACGCTGAAGCGCGCGCGGCCAAGGTCGTTGGTTTCCACGGTGACCATGAGCACGCGGCCGGCAGCGGCGGGGAGTGGCTCGGCGAGGTGGAAGACGGCGTGTTGCGGGTGGCGTGCGGCATCGCGTGGAAATTCCAGGCGCGCCGGGCCGGAGCGCCACTCGTGCTCCAGCTTGGGATTCATGTCGCCCATCACGTTGTAGCCGTGTGGCTGGCGTTTGTCCGCCTGGGACCATGCGATGGCAAGTTTCGCGGCACCCTTCGCATCCTCGACGGCGAACGTCGTCTTCAACGCGAAGCGGCCGTCGGCGGCACGGCCGACGAAACCGCCGTTTGCCTCGTCGGGCAGCGCCTCGAGGCGGATCGAACTGACCGGTGCGTCCGGCAGCGGCAGGCGCAACACCAGTTTGCCATCCTTGCCCGGGGTGCCGGTGATGAGCACGGAGCCGTCCCCGGCAATGGTGGATTGATAGCCTTCTCCGGTGATTTCCGTTCCGCTGGGAATCAGCTTTTGCCAGCCATCGGGGTGTAGTTTCAGGAAGCCGGTGGCGTGTTCCGCCCAGGTGGCGATTTCGTTTGCCGGTGCGGTCATGTTCGCGAGCAGCTCGGTCGTTTCCGCGCGCAGCATTTCGATGCGCTGTTCAAGAGCGGGGTTGCGAAGGTGGATTTCCGGGGGAAACGGGGATTGGTTGTCCCAACCCTTCAGCTCCGGGTTCGGCGTGTGGCCATAATTCTGGTAAACGCCCCACTGGCGCACATCGCTGAAGAACGCTCCGAGCGAATAATAATCCCTGGCACTGACCGGATCGAACTTGTGGTCGTGGCATTCCGCGCAGCCGGTGGTGAGGCCGAGCCATGCGCCGCCGAGCGCGCGGATCCTGTCGCCCATGTATTTCGCCAGATACTCGCCCGGCTGTGCGCCACCCTCGCGGGTCATCAGGTTGAGCCGCAGGAAACCGGTGGCGATGAGCTGCTCGTCGGTCGGATTTTCCAACAGATCGCCAGCGAGTTGCTCCATCGTGAAGCGGTCGAACGGTTTGTTCCCGTTGAACGCCTTGATGACATAGTCGCGATAGGGAAACACCCGTGAGGTCTGGTCGCCGTGATAGCCGACGGTGTCGGCGTAGCGTGCCACGTCGAGCCACCACACGGCCATCCGTTCGCCATAGCGCGGCGAGGCCAGCAGGCGGTCGACGAGATTTCGATAGGCGTCCGGGCTGTCGTCGGAAACGAAGGCATCGACTTCCTCCGGCGATGGAGGCAGGCCTGTGAGGTCGAGCGAGAGGCGCCGCAGCAGCGTATGCCGCTGGGCGGCCGGTGCTGGCACGACGCCCTCCCGTGCGAGCCGGTCGAGCACGAATGCATCGATTGGATTGGCCACTTGTTCCGCGTGTTTGGCCGGCACCGGCGGATCAACGCGCCGCACTGGCTCGAAGGACCAATGTTTTTCAAATTTCGCACCCTGTTCGATCCAGCGTCGGACCAGCGCCACCTCGCGCGCGTCGAGCGGGTCTTTGTGGAAGGTGGGCGGTGGCATCTGGAGGTCCGGATCTTGTGTGGCGATGCGTGCCAGCACCTCGCTGCGGTCCGGATCTCCGGGTATGATGGCGAATTTCGAATCCGAGTCCTTCAAGGCGGCATAGGCACCCTCCGGCGTGTCGAGCCGCAGGCCGGCCTCGCGCGTGTTCGCGTCGAATCCATGGCAGGAAAAGCAGGAATCCGAAAAGATCGGGCGGATGTGCGCGTTGAACGTGACCAGCTCCGGCAAGCCATCCGCAGTGGGGGTGGCGGCGGAGGCCACGGAGGACTCCGCCACGGCAGCACTTTCCTCCTGGCGGCAGGAAAGCATTCCCAACGGCAGGACCAGGCAGACAACGACAGGCAGTATGGAGTGCTTGGCAGCAATCATCAGTTCGTGATTTTGTTTGCGGGTGCGGGCATGTGGCGAATGGACTACGCGCATGATCCGAGGGAATTTCAACGGATCAACCTTTCGTCCCTGCGGGGATGGTGCTGGTCTGGCGATTCATGCATGGCCCGCTGGCCAGTGATTCCTGCAAGCACACAGTCGGTGGGTGTATTGGGATTTTGCGTGCTTCCACCGGGGATTCCTGCTTTTCCTCGCTGCGCCCGCGCGCTTCCCCACCATCATGGCCACGTCCCTGACCCGAAATTTCTCCATCATCGCCCACATCGATCACGGCAAAACCACGCTCTCGGACCGGTTGTTGGAGGTCACCAGCACCATTTCAGAACGTCAAAAACAGGACCAGCTCCTCGACGCGATGGACCTCGAACGCGAGAAGGGCATCACCATCAAGTCCCACCCGGTCGCGATGTCCTACAAGGCGAAGGACGGCAAGACCTACCGCCTCAACCTGCTCGATACCCCGGGCCACGTCGATTTCTCCTATGAGGTCGCCCGCTCGCTGGCCGCCTGCGAGGGTGCCATCCTGATGATCGACGCCGCCCAAGGCGTGGAGGCCCAGACCATGGCCAACCTTCATCTCGCGATGGAGCAGAATCTCGTCATCATTCCGGTTCTCAATAAAATCGACCTTCCCGCCGCAGACGTCGAGAAATGCAAGCACCAGCTCGAGGACATCCTTGCCATCCCCGCCGAGGACGCCATCCCCGCTTCCGCCAAAAACGGGATCGGAATCGAGGAGATCCTCGAGGCGGTCGTCACGCGCATTCCCGCTCCCATCGAGAACCCGGACAAGCTGCTCCGCGCCTCGGTCTTCGACTCGATCTACGATTCCTACCGCGGTGTCATCTCCTATGTGCGCGTGTTCTCCGGCACGATCCGCAAGCGCCAGAAGATCCGCCTGCTCCACACCAACAACGTCTATGAGGTCAAGGAAGTCGGCGTGTTCACGCCCAAGATGACCGCCCGCGACGAGCTGATCGCAGGCGACGTCGGCTACATCATCGCCAACATGAAATCGGCCGACGAGGCCAAGATCGGCGACACGGTGACCGACGCCACCCATCCCTGCCCGGAACCGTTGCCCGGCTACAAGGAGATCCAGCCGATGGTGTTCTCCGGCATCTATCCGGTCGACAACTCGGACTACGAGGCGCTCAAGACCGCGATGGGCAAGCTCCAGATCAACGACGCCGCCTTCACCTACTCCTCGGAAAGCTCCACCGCGCTCGGTTTCGGCTTCCGCTGCGGTTTCCTCGGGCTGCTCCACATGGAGATCATCCAGGAACGCCTCCGCCGCGAGTTCAACATGGATGTGATCTCGACCTACCCGTCCGTCATCTATCAGATCACGAAGACCACCGGCGAGGAGTTGATCGTCGATAACCCGTCGTTCCTGCCCGAGCCGCAGGAGATCCAGGAGATCCGCGAGCCGATGGTGCAGGTTTACATCATGATCCCCGGCGAATACATCGGCGACGTCATGGCGCTGGTGATGGAAAAACGCGGCGATGTCACCCACACCGAGACGATCGACGACACCCGCGTGATGCTCACCTGCAATGTGCCGCTCTCGGAGATCCTGGTCGATTTCAACGACCGGCTGAAATCGATGACGCGCGGCTACGGCTCGATGGACTATGAGCACCACGGCTATCGTCCCGCCAAGATGGTCAAGATGGACATGCTGATCGCCGGCGAGCCGGTCGAGGCGTTCTCCACCATTGTCCACCGCGACAAGGCCGAGAGCTACGGCCGCGCGCTCGCGGTGAAGCTCAAGGACGTGATCCCGCAGCAGTTGTTCGTGGTGGCCATCCAGGCCTGCATCGGCGGCAAGATCATCGCCTCCGAGCGCATCTCCGCGATGCGCAAGAACGTCACCGCCAAGTGCTACGGCGGCGACATCACCCGCAAGCGCAAGCTTCTCGAGAAGCAGAAGAAGGGTAAGGAGAAGATGAAGCAGTTCGGCAAGGTCAGCATCCCCCAGGAGGCCTTTATCAAGGTGCTCAAGAGCGGGGATTGACGGCATTCCCCGCGATCGGAAATTCCTCCCCTCCGACATTGACAAGCGGGGCGGGGTGAACTTGGGTGTTTTTCACGTTTCACAACCCAACTCCATGACCCCAGCCACGCGCGGATTCCGCGAGATGAAATCAGTGGTCGTCCGCTTCGCTGGTGGCGATGAATCCAGCCGCGCTGGCCGTGCATCTGGGTGATCTGGCCGAGGGCGGTCTGCTGATCGCGAACTCCGCTGCGTTCACCGAGGAAAACCTCAAGATGGCCGGCTACGGGACCAACCCGCTCGAAGATCCGGAATAGGTGGTACCCGGCACCTACCGCAAGATGGCCGGCAACGACGCCATCGCGCTCGGCCTGATACGCTCCAAGACTGCATTGCACCTCCCGGCAACGCCAGAAGCTCCTTTCCACTACAGTATTGACCAGTTGCCCCCCTCGCTATACAAACAGTCATGCTCCAACTTTCCAGCCCATTGGTTCCCGCCTCGGCCATTCCTCGGATTGCGGCCGAAGCGGCGCGCAAGCGGCTGGCTGGATTTCCAATCCTTGCCATCACCGGCCCCCGCCAATCCGGCAAAACCACGCTTTCCCGCCTGATCGCGCCCGATCTTCCCTATTTCTCGCTCGAAGACCCGGATACCCGTGCTTTGGCGACCGAGGATCCACGCGCCTTTCTCCGCCACGCGTCCGATGGAGCCATCCTCGACGAAGTCCAGCGCGCTCCCGAGCTTTTCTCTTACCTCCAAGGCGTTGTGGATGCCGACCGCCGGATGGGCCGCTTTATCCTGACCGGCTCCAGCCAGTTCGAGGTCATCGAATCCATCACCCAAAGTCTGGCCGGGCGGGTTTCCCTTCTCACGTTGCTGCCCTTTTCGCTCGCCGAACTCCAATCTGCCGGGCGTGCTCCCGCCTCGGTGGATGCACTGCTTCACGCGGGACTGTTCCCACCCATCCACGACCGGCCTGTCGCCCCCACGCTCTGGCTTCAGGATTACATCAGCACCTATCTGGAGCGCGATGTCCGGCAGATTCTCAACATCCAGGACCTCGCCACCTTCCAGCGCTTCGTCCAGCTTTGCGCCGGGCGCATCGGCCAGTTGCTCAACGTCAGTTCACTGGCTGCGGACACCGGCATCACCCGCATTACCGCCGAGTCGTGGCTCTCCGTGCTGCAGGCCAGCCACCTCGTCTTTCTCGTCCGCCCGTGGATCAACAACCTCAACAAGCGGTTGATCAAAACACCGAAACTCTACTTCTGCGATCCCGGCCTCGCCGCCTGGTTTCTCGGCGTGAGGAACCCCGCCCACATCACTGCCCATCCCCAGCGTGGCCATCTCTTTGAAAACTGGGCCATGACGGAACTGCTCAAAGCCCAGACCAACCACGGCATCAAACCGACCCTTCATTTTCTCCGCGACAAGGAAGGGCACGAAATCGACGCTCTCATTGAAACCGGACCCGACACCTTCCAAGCCGTCGAAATCAAGTCCGGTGAAACCGTCGCCTCCGACTTCTTTTCAGGCCTCGATTACTGGCGCTCCAAGCTTACCAGGCAATCGCTCGTCCCATGGATCATCCACGGCGGCAGTGCCCGCCAAGATCGGGAGAAAGCCACCGTCCTCCCGTGGAACGACCTCTCTCCTCTGCTCGGGCATCTGGGATGAGTGCCGTTTCCCGATGCCCCGTCCTGTTGGATTGGCTGGAGGAACTTCACGTTGCCGTCGGTGCCGGTGATGGGTGAGCGGATGTGGCCGAGCCACTCCTGCCGGGATACTTGGTGAATCACTCCCGCTCTGGTCCCAAGGACTTCCGCTCCGGTCCCAGGGACTACAACAGAAGACCCCGCCCGCCGCCTCCACCGCCACGGCTGCCGCATCCTGTAGCGGCGTTCTATGAACGTCGATCCTCCATCGGCCACTACATCCTCGATCCCTGCTTCCGCGTCCCCGAACAGAACGCCATCGATGTCGGCCACGCGCGCCTGCGCTTCGATTGAGCCGCGCTCCACGTGGAATATACCAAAATATACCCCAAAAAAAGATTGAATCCGAGTGTGGAGCACATATCGTCTGCCGCACCTGCTGGCAGTCACCTGCTGGCAGTCACCTGCTGGCAGTCACCTGCTGGCAGTCACCTGCTGGCAGTCACCTGCTGGCAGTCACCTGCTGG
>JALRFY010000265.1 GCA_023253625.1 Akkermansiaceae bacterium
CGAGGGTCATGCCGGCCTTGAGTTTCGCGCCGGTGCCGCGTTTGCCGAAATTGGGGATCTGGGGATCCTCGTGGAGGCGGCGTCCGACGCCGTGGCCGACGAATTCGCGCACCACGGTGAAGCCCTCGGTTTTCACGAAGGCCTCGACCGAGCCGCAGAGGTCGGCGAGGCGGCGGCCGGCGCGGGCGTGGGAAATGGCTTCATAGAGCGATTGCTCGGTGGCGGCGAGCAAACGCCTGGTCTCGTGCGGGATGTCGCCGGCGGGAATGGTGGTGGCGTTGTCACCGATGAAGCCACCTTTGATGACACCGACGTCGATCTTGACGACATCTCCCGGCATGATGCGGCGTGGACCGCCGATGCCGTGGACGACCTCCTCGTTGACGGAAATGCAGATATGCCCCGGAAATCCGCGGTAGTTGAGAAACGCGCTCTTGCATTCCTGCTCGCGCATCAGTTCGGCGGCGAACTTGTCGATTTCCCCGGTGCTGCGGCCGGGGGCCACCTCGCGGGCCAGCGCCACCAGGATGCTGGCGGCGGTTTTGCCAGCGACGCGCATTGCCTCGATCTCACGGGGCGACTTGATGGGAATACGGTTGCGGCGCATGGCGGAGTAGTTGGGCGGCGAGCAAATCACGATGCGGCGAGATGCCGCAACAGTTTTGCGGTGACCTCATCACGCGGCGGCGTGACATCGCAGGTAATGAGCCGGCCGCGTTGGCGGTAGTGCTCGATGAGCGGCGCGGTGTGGCAGATGTATTGCGTGTGACGCGCTGCGAAGTTTTCCTCGGTGTCGTCGCTGCGGGTGTCAGTAGCCGTGCCACAAGCCGGGCAAAGTCCGTCATCGAGCGTTTGCGATTTCTGGCCGGACCAGCGGCAGTCAGGGCACTCCACCCGTCCACGGATACGCGAAAGGAGTTCCTCGTATGGAGCTTCGAGCAACAAGACCGCATCGATTTCCAGACCCATTTTCCCAAGCCAGGCATCGAGGAACTCCGCCTGCGGCAAACTGCGCGGAAAGCCATCCAGCACCCAACCGTGGTATTGGCGCTCAAGCCATGCCCCGAGCGCTTCGCACATCAAGTCGTCGGGCAGATAGCCACCGCGCGCCAGGATGGGCCCGGCAATGCGCCCGAGCGGCGTGGCGTTTTCCACATGCTCGCGGAGCAGGGCACCGGTGCCAAGATATCCAAGGCCGAAGTGGTCCGCCAGCCGCCGCCCTTGCGTGCCCTTGCCCGAGGCCGGCGGCCCGAGCAGCACCACACGGCGCGGCTTGGCGGGTGAAGGACTCAATGGCTGCCTTTGTAGATGTAGGCGGTGATGCCAATGACGATGAGCACGGCAATGACTGTCCAGAGATAGACAACAGCCGTGCGCGGGGCCCCCTTGTGTCCTTGCTGGAGGCGGTCGTAGCGCCCCTTGATGCGGCCCTTGCGGAGGAAACCGTCATAGTGCTTCTGTAGGAGCTGGGTCTCGACCTGGCGCATCACGTCGAGGACGACGCCCACCATGATCAGCAGGGAGGTGCCGCCAAAAAACTGCAGCACCAGCGAGCCCGGCGGCAACTTGACAAGATATCCCACGAAGACCGGCAGCACGAACAGCGCGGTGAGGAAAATCGCTCCGGCGAAGGTAAGCCGCGTCATGGTGAAATCGAGGAAATCGGCCGTCGGCTTGCCGGGGCGGACGCCGGGGATGTAGCCACCGTTGCGTTTGAGATCCTCGGCGATTTGCGAAGGCTGGAACATCATCGCCACCCAGAAGTAGGAGAAGAGGAAGATACCGATGCCGCCGAGGAGGTAATACCAAGTGCCGCCGCCGACGAGTTCACCGTAGATCTCGGTGGCCCAGGCCTGACCAGAGAAAAACCATTGCAGCATCATGGGTGGCAGCGACAGCACCGCAGTGGCGAAAATGATGGGCATCACGCCGGAGTAATTCACCTTGAGCGGCAGGTATTGCGTCTGCCCGCCGAATTGCTTGCGGCCGACAACACGCTTGGCGTATTGCACAGCGATGCGGCGCTGGCCCTGGGTGATGGCCACGGTGGCGGCGATGACCACCAACAGCATCGCGATCATCACGACCATCATCACGGAGCGGAACGGGCTGACGTCGTCGCCGGTGACGAAGTATTTCCAGGCCTGTATGAGCGCGCCTGGCAAGGCGGAGATAATGTTGACGGTGATGATGATGGAGGTGCCGTTGCCAATACCCTTCTCAGTGATCTGATCGCCGATCCACATCAAAAGCACCGTGCCGGCGACGATGGTCAGGACGGTGAGCGCCATCCAGGTGAACGAAGGATCCGGCACCAACTCGCCAAAACGCTCGATGCCGGACATATACGGGATGCTGCCCGGGTTGGTGAGCGATTTCGCGACGAAGAAACCCTGCACCAGTGCGATGCCGATGGTGATGTAGCGGGTGTATTGGGTGATCTTCTGGCGTCCGCCATCCTCTCGGGCGAGCCGCGAGAGCTTGGGCACCACGGCGGTCATCAGCTGCACCATGATCGATGCGGAAATGTATGGCATGATGCCGAGCGCGAAAATGCCGGCCTGCTGGAGACCGCCGCCGGCGAAAACGTTGAGCAGCGCGGTAATGCCTCCAGTGGGGCTGGCCGGATCCTGTTTCTGCATGTCATCCAGCCAATCCTTGATCACATTGGCATCCACCCCGGGCAAGGTGATATGCACGCCAAGACGGATAATGACGATGAGCGCAAGGGTGAACAGGATGCGGTCACGCAGTTCGGGAATCTTCCAGGTGCTGGCAAAGGCGGATATCATGGTGGGTAGCTTGGAAAATGAAGCAGGGGTTGTATGCGGGACGAGGGAACGCGCAAGCGCTTCCCCCGCCGGATCCCGGAAATGTCAGGCGCACAACACGCCGGGATCACGCCTTGATCGTGACGGAGCCGCCTGCCTTTTCGATCTTGGCGCGTGCGGAGGGGCTGATCTTGTCCACCTCGACGGTGAAGGCTTTCTCGACCTCGCCGTCGGCGAGCAGTTTGACGGCGTCGCAACGGCCGTTGAGCAGGCCGGACTTGCGGAGCGATTCCTCGTTGATCACTGCGCCGGCCTCGAAGCGTGCATCGAGGTCGCCGACGTTGACCACACCGTTGACCGTGCGGAAGTCGTGGTTGTTGAAGCCGCGCTTCGGCAGGCGGCGGTGGAGCGGCATCTGGCCGCCCTCGAAGCCGACGCGGGTGCCGCTGCCGGAGCGGGCTTTCTGGCCCTTGTTGCCTTTGCAGGCGGTCTTGCCGTGGCCGGAGCTCTCGCCGCAGCCGAGACGCTTGACGCGATGCTTGGCACCGGGATTGGGGCTGTAGTTGTGAAGTTGCATTGTCTATGAATTGGTTGGATTGGCTGGGTCTGGCAGGTCTGAAAATCAGATCGCCTTTTCCTTTTTCTTTTTGCCGCGGCCCGAAAGGATTTGGTCGCGGGTACGGAGCTGGGAGAGCGCCTTGAGGGTGGCCTTGACCACGTTGGCGTGGTTGGACGAACCCATCGATTTGGCGAGCACGTCGCGAATGCCGACTGCTTCGCAAACGGCGCGGACGCCACCACCGGCGATGATGCCGGTACCGGGCGAGGCTGGCTTGAGGAGCACCTTGCCACCGCCGAACTCGGCGTAGATTTCATGCGGGATGGTGCCGTCGACGATGCTCATTGGC
>JALRFY010000070.1 GCA_023253625.1 Akkermansiaceae bacterium
TCGATGTTTTCACAATGCAGGTCCTCATGGAAAAAGATTACTTCAACAGGCTCTTCATACCCTCGCCGACCGCTTCGCCGATAAGAAAGTAACTCTCCGCATTGGCGAACCAGTGATGACCATGCCCGGGACAGCTCGAAACCGAGGAACCGGTCACAGGACTCCCCCACCGACCGCATGGCCGCGAGTCGGCCGTCCTCGTCGAGCGAGCCGAGACCGTGCGATGGGAACACGATGGGCGCGGCAGCGAACTGTTTCCGGGCGGCGTCCAGCATGTCCATGACCGAGTGGTTTCGGCCGGTGCCGATGTTCAGGACGGCCGCTCCGGGACCGGGCCAGTGGAGCGCCAGTTCGACCGCCCGGGCCACGTCCTCGACGTGGGTGAGGTCGCGGCGATGGCATTTTTGCTCACTCGCAAAAATCCCAGACGGAGAAGAACCGCAGGGCGAGGAAGCGCAGGCCGTGGATCACGCACCATCCGGCCAGGCTCGCTTCGAGGTATTTCTCCAGATCGGCGGCGAATCCGGCACCGCGGTTGTGGCGGCCGTTGATGTAGATGCCGCCCTCGATCTCGATGAGGGTGCGGGAATCCCTGTGGGGAGTAAGAGTTGGTTGTAGATTTCGACGACCGGTTCGAGGTTCCGCTTGAGAACCTCTCGCTGTGCGTCGGTGGAGGTGTCCAGAAACCGGTTTCCCCGCATGCGCTTCCACCAGGCCGACAGGCGGTTCACGAATGGGATGTGGTTGTCGATGCCCCTGTCGGACTCGTCCGGCTCCAGGTCCTTGTCGGTGGCGATGCGGCCGAGGTTGAGCGACTTGCGCAGGCGGCGGGAGGACATCCGGCGTCCGGCATGCCAATGAGGCGGGAAGGAATCTGCCGGATCAGCCACTCAGTCGCATTCCATGGGCATGGTGGACAGGAGTGTCCACCCTCCATTCATTTTCCGCGTTTGGACGTAAAAGTCGCTGCCGCCCGGCGTGGTGAACGGAGGAAAAAAGCCCGGCAAAGCGGCAAAAAAGCCTGACCGGCAGAACTTGCCCGCGACGGCCGGCACATGATGCTGGCCAATCTAACAAAATGAACGGTGGGGCGTGCGCAAGCTCGCCACGACCTGCCGCGGATGCGGGGCATCGCGAAAAGCAGGGCGGCGGGATCATGCGGGGACTTCTGGATCGCGGTTCAGGAGGTTGACCCCGGGCAGATTTTGGAATGTGGTCATGTGCATGAGAACCGTTTCCACCATGCTTGTCCTGAGCACCCTGCTGTTTGGCGATGACCTCGCTGAAGCACGGCAAAGTCTGGCCAACCTGGATGAAGCGAAGGTCGGAGCATTCGAACTGCCCGACCCCTTGCGGATGGCGGATGCCACGGCGGTTGCCACTTCCGAACTGTGGTTCGGGAAGCGACGGCCGGAGGTGCTGGCTTTGTTCCGCGACCATGTCTATGGCAACCCGCCGGCCGGGTGGGGCGCGCTGCGGTTCACGCCGCTTGAGACCAAGAGTGCAGCACTCGGTGGCCTGGCGACGCGGAAGCGGGTCCGGATCACCCTCCAGGAGCAGCCTGAATGGGCAGGCATTGAGTTGATGCTTTATGTGCCAAATGGGAAAACCTCGCCCGCACCCTGCTTCATGGGACTGAGCTTTGGGGGCAATCATGCCGTGTCCACCGAGACCGACGTGCCGCTGTCCACCCGCTGGATGCGCCCCGGCAAGGAAAAAGGCATCGTGGACAATCGCGCCACCGAAGCCAGCCGTGGAATTGAGAGTTCGCGCTGGCCATTGGAGGAAATTTTGAAACGCGGCTATGCGGTTGCGACGGCCTACTATGGGGATATCGAGCCGGACCATGCCGAGGGTTGGAAGGATGGAGTCCGAGCCGCCCTCAGTCCCGCCGGCAAGGACACGGTGTGGGGTGAGAGCGACTGGGGGGCCATCGGGGCATGGGCGTGGGGTTTGAGCCGGATGCTGGACTATCTGGGCACCGACGCCGACGTGGATGAGACGCGCTGCGCGGTGATTGGACACTCACGTTTGGGGAAAACCTCGTTGTGGGCGGGTGCCCAGGACGAGCGGTTTGCCATGGTGATTTCCAATAACTCGGGTGAGGGGGGCGCGGCGCTGATGCGGCGGAATTTCGGTGAAACGACCGAAGTGATCACTCGCGTCTTTCCCCACTGGTTTGCGCCGAAGTATCGCAGCTACAAGGACGATGCGTCCGCATGCCCGGTGGACCAGCACATGCTTCTCGCGCTGGCCGCACCACGGCCGGCCTACGTGGCCAGCGCGGCGGAGGATCAGTGGGCGGATCCCAAGGGCGAGTTTCTGGCAGCCATGCACGCAGGGCCCGTGTATGCACTTTTCGGGAAAAAAGGCGTCGGTGTCGATGAACAGCCCGGGATCGATCATCCGGTGGGTGAAGCCATCGGCTATCACCTCCGGGCCGGAAAGCACGATGTGAAGCTATACGACTGGGAGCGATACCTGGACTTCGCGGACCGTCACGGGTCCGGGGGTTGAGCAAGCGGATCCGGTGGCTGCGTCCGCGCGCATTGCCAACCAGCGGTGCGCTGCCTATGTGTGGCGTGTCCGCCAGCCACCCGATTGTCGTGGTCACGCCACGAGCGCTTTCAAGCGCCGGCAGACTTCCCGGACGTTTTCGCGCGAATTGAAGGCGGAAATGCGGAAGTAACCTTCCCCGGCGGAGCCGAAACCGGAGCCGGGAGTGATGACGACCTGGGCCTCATTGAGCATCTTGTCGAACATGTCCCAGGACGAGAGGCCGGCGGGGCAGCCCACCCAGACGTAGGGGGCATTCTCGCCGCCGAAGACCGGCAGGCCGAGCTCGGTGCAGGCCTCGCGCAGCAGTGTTGCATTGCCCATGTAGTGCCCGATGAGCGCGGCCACTTCCTGTTTCCCCTGCTCGGAAAACACTGCGGCGGCGGCTTTCTGCACCGGGTAGCTGGCACCGTTGAACTTGGTGCTGTGGCGGCGGCTCCAGAGCTGGTGCAACGGCACGCGGCTGCCGTCCTCCGCCTGGCCGGTGACGGTCTTGGGAATGACCACATAGGCGCAGCGCACGCCGGTGAAACCGCCGTTCTTGGAAAACGAGCGGAATTCGATCGCGCAGTCCCTCGCGCCCTCGATCTCGAAGATGGAATGGGGAATGGCAGGATCCTGGATGAAGGCCTCGTAAGCGGCATCGAAGAGAATGATGGCGTCGGTTTCCCTGGCATACCTCACCCAAGCCTCGAGCTGCGCGCGGGTGGCCACGGCTCCCGTCGGGTTGTTCGGGAAGCAGAGATAGATGAGATCCGCCTTGGTTTCGGGGACGGCGGCGACGAAGCCGTTTTCCGCGTTGCAGGGAAGATACAGCAATCCGGCATAGGCACCCTTGTCATCCGCCGCGCCGGTGTTGCCGGCCATCACGTTGGTATCGACATAGACCGGATAGACCGGATCGGTGATGGCGATGACGTTGCCCTTGCCGAAGATGTCGAGGATGTTGCCGGTGTCGCATTTTGAGCCGTCGGAAACGAAGATCTCGTCGGCGGAGATGCCGAGCCCGGCGAACTGGTGGTCCACGATGGCCTGGCGCAGGAATTCGTATCCCTGTTCCGGCCCGTAGCCCTTGAAGGTTTCACGGTTCGCCATTTCCTCCACGCCTTCGTGCATGGCGTTGACCACGGCGGGCGGCAGCGGCTCGGTGACATCGCCGATGCCGCAGCGGATGATGCGCGGGGCCATGGCGGGATTCGCCTCGGAGTAGGCTTTCACCCGGCGGGCGATTTCGGGAAACAGGTATCCGGCTTTGAGCTTGAGGAAATTCGAGTTGATGGCGGCCATGGCGCGGTGGGTTTAGACGCGCCGCCGGCAGCGCGCAAGGGTGGAACTCAGGGCCGACGCATCTTGAAATCCGTAATTATTTCACCGCCAAGAGTGCCAAGGAATTTTCAAAACCCAATCCAATGGGCGGTGAAAGACCGGCTCGGATTGTGATGGGGCGACGACATTCTCCCAACATCTTGGCGGGCTTGGCGGTGAATCCAATGTATTGTGATGCGTCGGCCCTGGGGCGGAACTGCGGCAGCGGCCGCCGCCATGGTTCCACCCGTGAATCGGGTTGCGGGACGCGCGGCCATGGGTGAACAATCCCGCCATGCCGCAACCGCGCCGCTATCCGCTCATCTTCAACCCGAAGGCGCGCAGCCAGAAGGGTGGACGCATGCTGCGGTTTATCATGAAGCACGCCAACCGCTGCGCGCTTTACGCCACCTCCCATGCCGGAGAAGCACATGATCTGGCGCGGCGATTCGCCGCGGAAGGCGAGCCGGTGGTCATCGCGGCGGGAGGCGATGGCACGCTCAACGAGGTCGTCCGCGGCCTGGCCGGCACAGCCACCATTCTCGGGGTGCTGCCCGCAGGCACCATGAATGTGTTCGCCCGCGAGATGGGCATCCCTTTTGACAATCTGGAAAAAGCCTTCGAGGTGATCGAATCCGGCCTGGTCCAGGAGATCGACTTGTTCGAGGCGAACGGCGCGCCCTTCTTGCAGATGGCCGGCGTGGGCTTCGATGCACGGGTGATCGAGGAAACGACGTGGGAATCGAAAAAAATGCTCGGCCCGCTGGCTTACCTGCTGGCCGCCGTGAAGGTGCTCGGCGAAAAACCCCCGATGATGGAAGTGGTCTGCGCGGATGGCAGGCGCGAAACCGGCGTGGCCGTGCTGGCCGGCAATGGCGCGCTCTACGGCGGCCAGTTCCGGTTTTTCCGCAATGCCGACAACCGCGATTCAAAACTCGACGTAATCGTTTACAAGGAAGCCGGCTACAAACTGGTGCTCGATTCACTCCGCGGCCTGGCGCTGGGCGGCATCGATCTGATGGAATCGACCACTGCGTTCCAGTGCGCCGATTTCACCGTGCGCGCCGACCGCGACGTGCCGGTGGAAGTGGATGGCGAGTGGGCCGGCCGCTTCACCGAGGTGCGTTTCAAGGAAACCGCCACACGCCTGCGGGTGCTCGCCCCGGACGGCCCGCCCGCCGGACGGTTGGCGGATGCGTTCAAGTCCCTCTTCCACTGGCCGAAGCGCGAGCCGGAACTCCAAACCAGCCGCAGCCTGTAAATGGCCCGTGCCGCCCCGCTTCACAATCCCTGGCTCAGGTGGCCGCTGGCCATGCTGGCGGCCGTTGCCTTGGCGATCCTGTTGATGATCGACTACTCGGCCAGCCCGCTCCGTGCGTTTTGCCTGCATCTGGCGCTCGGCGCGGTGTGGGTGGGCGCCGTGTGTTGGGTCCCGAAACTGCGGCCGCTGCGCCGCCACGTGCTCGATTTGCTGCTCGCCTTGCCGCTTGCCGCGCTGTTGGTGATCGCGCATGCCAATCTCGCCGCCACCCGGGCGGCCCGGGATCTCACCTACGACGATCTCGCCGGGGTGCCCGCCACCCGGGTCGGGCTGGTGTTCGGCACCACCGACCGCATCGATGGCCGCGAGAACCTCTATTTCCGCCACCGGATCGATGCGGCCGAAAAACTCTGGAAGGCCGGCAAGGTGGAAACCTTGATCGTCTCCGGCGACAACCGCAGCCAATACTACAATGAACCGCAGAAAATGCGCGCAGCGCTCGTCGCGCGCGGCATTCCCGCCGATCGCATCGTCCGTGACTTCGCCGGCTTGCGCACGCTCGATTCCGTGGTCCGCGCCAAGGAGGTTTTCGGCACCGACACGCTGCTCTTCATCAGCCAGCGTTTCCAGAACGAGCGTGCGATCTATCTCGCCAAGGCCCATGGCATCGCAGCCCGCGGCTTCAACGCCCGCGATGTCCGCGGCCCCGCCAGCTACAAAACCCGCCTCCGCGAAATCGGCGCGCGCGTGAAGATGTGGCTCGACGTGCGCTTCCTCGATACCCGCCCGAGGCACCTCGGCGAACCGGAAAAACTCCCGGACTAAGGTGCCTGAACATTCATTCCGCCAGGCGGAAAACGCCGGGAAATGCCTTCATGCGCGATGCCTTTCGTAGGCCTCCACGATGCGCCCGACCACCGGGTGGCGGATGATATCGGCCGGTGAGAAGCGCTGGAATGCGATGCCTTCCACGCCTTGGAGCGCGTGCTCCGCCTCGTAAAGGCCGGAGCGCACGCCGGGCTTGAGATCGACCTGCGAGCCATCGCCCGTGACGACCATTTTCGAGTCGTCCCCGAGGCGGGTGAGGGCCATGAACATTTGTTCGCGGGTGGTGTTCTGCGCTTCGTCGAGGATGACGAACGAGCGCGCCAGCGTGCGGCCGCGCATGAAGGCGAGCGGCGCGATCTCGATGGTGCCCTCGTCCAGATAGCGCTGGCCCTCTTCGGGATCGAGCATGTCGTGGATGGCATCGTAGAGCGGGCGCAGGTAGGGGGCGACCTTTTCGCGGAGGTCGCCGGGCAGGAAACCGAGCGCCTCGCCCGCCTCGACGGCCGGGCGGGTGAGCACGATGCGCTGCACCATCCGGCGTTTGAGCATGGTCAGCGCCATGGCCATGGCGAGGTAGGTTTTCCCGGTTCCGGCCGGGCCGAGGCCGAAAATGACATCGTGGTCCTCAATGGCGCGCACGTATTCCAACTGCGCCGGCGTGCGCGGGATCACCGGCTTGCGGCCGCGCGAGCCGACCAGTTTCACTTCCGTCAAATGCGTGATGCCGATCTCCCCCTCGCGTGCGGCGATGTCCACGGCGAGGCGGAAATCGCGCGCCTCGATGCGGCCGCCGGCACGTTGCGCGCTTTCGAGGTCCGCGAACACCCGCCGCGCACGCACGATCGCTTCCGGCCCGCCGCTGAGCAGCACCCAGCCATCGCGCGTCACCGTTTTCACGCCCAGCGCGTTTTCCAGATACGCGAGGTTCTTGGTGTCGTAGGCGAACAGGCCGTGGAGAAACTGCGGGGTATCGAAATCCAGCTTCAATTCGGCGGGCTTGTCATCGTTCATGCGCGCATTCTGCATCGCCCGGATACGCTGTTGCGGGAAGCGGAAAAACCGCAAAAAAGAAGCGGCCCGACTGATCATCCCTTGGGAAAACCCATTAACCCCGGGGCATCTCAGTCGGACCGCCTTGAGCGTCGCGACAAGCAGGGAAAAGCACCGTCCGTGCCAGCAATTGGGAAAAATTTCCGCTTGTGTGCGTTTTTTCGGCATTGCCGCATATTTAGGTTTTGTTAAAAACCCGCAGTCAGGGGCGTGAAATCGGCTTTGCGCCCGTCTGGCCGGTTGTTTCACCCGCGTGCGCTCCGTGTCCAAGTCATTGAAAATCCTCATCGCCTGTGGTGGCACGGGCGGCCATTTGTTTCCGGGAATCGCGGTGGGCGAGGCCTTGCGTGAGGGCGGCCACGAGGTGCTGTTGTTGATTTCCGAGAAGCACGTGGATGCGGAGGCCTCGGCGAAATACGCGCATTTGCGTTTCGAGAAAGTCCCGGCAGTGGCCAAGCCGGCCACATTTTCGCGGCAGATGCCCGGGTTTTTATGGAAAACCTGGAAGTCGGTGGGCCGCTGCCGCGCGATTTTGCGTGAATTCGGCGCCGATGCGGTGCTGGGCATGGGCGGCTTCACCTCGCTGCCGCCGGTTTACGCCGGGCACAAGATGGGGCTCAAGACGTTCATTCACGATTCCAACGCACGGCCCGGCCGGGCGAATGTGCTGACCAGCCGCTTCTGCACGCAGGTGTTTCTGGGCATGGAGGCGGCGCGATCGTTTTTCCCGCAGCGCGAAACGGTGACCACCGGCACGCCGGTGCGGCCGGAAATCCTCAAGCTGCCATCGCGCGCGGAAGCGGCGGCGGAATTCGGGCTCGATCCGCGCAAGACGACGATTCTCATCACCGGCGGCAGCCAGGGCGCGCACCGCTTGAACGAACTCTGCGCCGAGTCCGCCCGGCTGATGCCGGAGGATTTCCAAATCCTGCACATCGCCGGCGCGAAGGATTTCGCCCGCGTCAGCGAGATCGCAAGCAGCCGCGCGCATCACAAGGTGCTCGGTTTCTGCGACCGCATGGCGGCGGCCTACGCGGTGGCCGATCTGGTGATCGCCCGCGCCGGCGCATCGAGCCTCACGGAAATCGCGGTGTGCGGGCATCCGTCGATACTCGTGCCCTATCCTTACGCCGCGGATGACCACCAGACCTGCAATGCGAAGGTCTTCGCCGATGCCGGGGCCGCGCAGCTCGTCCAGGAACACGATCTCGACGCCGCGAAACTCGCCGCGCTGGCCACCGGCATGCTCCGGGACTTGCCAAGCTACAAGCAGATGGCAAAAGCCGCCCGCGCGCTCGCCGTGCCCGACGCCGCGGCACACATCCGCAGCGCCATCGAATCCACATTTTCACCGTCCGCATGAATTCACTCACCGATCGGCTCACCGACACCGCCAACCCGCTGCGCATCCACCTCATCGGCGTGGCCGGCTCGGGCATGAGCGGGCTGGCGCTGCTTCTGTTGGGGATGGGCCACAAGGTGAGTGGATCGGACAAGGTGACCACTTCGGAAACCGAGCGCATGCAGGGGCTCGGGCTGGTGTTTTCCTCACCGCACACCGCCGAGGCTGTGAGAGAGGCGGACGTGGTGGTGTTTTCCTCCGCGATCCGCGCGGAAAATCCGGCCTATGCCGCCGCCGTGGCCGCGAAGATCCCGCTTTACCGCCGCGCCGAGTGCCTCGCCGCCATCCTGCACACGCGGAAGGGAATTGTGATTTCCGGCACCCACGGCAAGACGACCACTTCAGCGATGACCGCCCACGTCCTGCGTGAGGCGGGCTTGAAGCCGAGCCACTACGTCGGCGCGGAAATCCCGATCCTCGGTGCCAATGCGAAGTGGTCCACCACAGGCGATTTCATGGTGGCCGAGGGCGATGAAAGCGACGGCACGCTCGCGCTCTATCATCCCGAGCATTCGGTGATTCTCAACATTGAGGCCGAGCACCTCGATTTTTACCGCGACCTCGACCAGATCCGCGAGGTGTTCGCCACTCTCGCCAACCAAACTCGCGGGCATCTGGTTTACTGCGCCGAGGATCCGGTGGCGCACGAGTTGTGTGATGGCCGTGAAAACGCGATCTCCTACGGCTGGGAAGAGGCCGATTTCACTGCGGTGGAAATCCGCGAGCTGAAGGGTTCTTCCGCCTTCGGCGTGATGAAGCGCGGGGAGCTGTTAGGCGATGTGGAACTAGGCATCCCGGGCCATCACAACATCCTCAACGCGCTCGCCGCCATCGCACTGGCGGACAGTTGCGGTGCCGAGTTTCCACTGATCGCCCGCGCGCTATCGACCTTCGCGGGAGCCAAGCGGCGCTTCGAGACGAAGTATCTCTCGGCCGATTACCGCATCGTCGATGACTACGGCCACCATCCCACCGAGATCGCCGCAACCCTGCAGACCGCGCGTTCGCTCAAGCCGAAGCGTGTGATCGTCCTGTTCCAACCGCACCGCTACACGCGCACCAAGGCGCTGGCCGGCGACTTCGGCAAGGTGCTGCAAGCCGCCGACCGTGTGTTCGTCACCGATGTCTATCCCGCCTCCGAGCCGCCGATCGAGGACATTTCCGGGCAGACGATTGTCGATGCGATGAAACTCCATGGCGACATCCCGGCGGCCTTTCTGCCGGATCTAACCACCGCGCACCACGCCGTGGGCAACGCGCTCCAGCCCGGCGACCTGCTCGTCACCCTCGGCGCGGGAAACGTCCATGAAGCAGGCACACGCCTTGTGGCCGATCTCAAGATCCTGGAGGAAATGAAAGCGCTCATGCCGGGAAATGAGATCGACGGCAAACTCTACGAACCGATGGGCAGGCACACCACCTTGCTCGTCGGCGGACCGGCGCAGTTCTGGATGCAGCCGCACGGTTTCTATGGCTTCGCGTTTCTGGTCGGCTACTGCCGCGAGCGCGGCATCCCGGTGCGCGTGGTCGGCCGTGGCTCGAACCTGTTGGTGCGCGACGGCGGCATCCGCGGCGCGGTGATCCAGCCGGTCGGCGGCGCGTTTTCCGAGGTCAGCACCGGCAGCCGCGGCGAGATCACCGCGGGTGTCGGCGTGCGTTTGAAAAAACTCGCCAGCATGGCCGCAGCTGCGGGCATCGGCGGCTTCGAATGGATGGAAGGCATCCCCGGCAACGTCGGCGGCGCACTGCGCATGAACGCCGGTGCCATGGGCATCGAGACCTTCGATCAGGTCGTGCGCGTCACCTTTCTCGACGAGGACGGGGTGATCCGCACCCGCGAGCGCGGGGAGATCGTCGCCAACTACCGCAACGTGCCCGAGCTGCGCCGCAGCTTCGCCTTGCAGGCCGTCTTCAAGGGCAAGCCGGACAAGCCGGAAAACATCAAGCAACGCTGGGAGGAATCCCGCGAAAAACGCAAGTCGTCGCAACCCGTGGGCGCCTCCGCCGGCTGCACCTTCAAGAACCCGGTGGAAATCCCCGCCGGCAAGTTGATCGACTCGCTCGGCCTCAAGGGCCGCGTCCTCGGCCACGCCGCGGTTTCCGGGATCCATGGCAATTTCGTCATCAACCAAGGCGGTGCCACCGCGCGCGAAATCATCGATCTCATCGACTCCGTCCAACAGACCGCACGTGCCGAACGCGGCGTGAACCTCGAAACCGAAATCAAGATCATCGGCGACGACGAGCCCGTCTTTTGAAATCCCAAATCTCAAACATGTTATCATCCGTGAGAATCGCCGTCCTGATGGGCGGCCCCGGCCCTGAGCGCGAGGTCTCCCTCGCCTCCGGCAAGGCCGTGCTGAAGGCCTTGCAGGGGCTTGGCCTCGCCGCCGTCGCCGTGGATGTGACGGGCACCTCCATCGATCTGCCCGCAGGCACCGGGCTGGCGTTCAATGTGATTCACGGTACATTCGGCGAGGACGGACAACTCCAGCAGATCCTCGATGACTTGGGCATCCCCTACACCGGCGCGGGCGCGGCCAGCAGCCGCCGCGCCTTCGACAAGGGCCTCGCCAAGGAAGCATTCGTGAAAGCCGGTGTGCCCACGCCTGTATCTGAACTTGTGAACGCAAGCACCGGAGGGCCGCCGAAGATGAAACTCCCATACGTGGTGAAATCACCGTGCCAGGGGTCAAGCGTCGGGGTCTACATCTGCAAAAGCGCGCAGGACGCAAAATCGGCTCTCGATGATGTGGTCCGCTACGGCTCCGAGGCTTTGATCGAGCAATACGTCCAAGGCCGTGAGTTGACCGTGGCGATCATCGGCCAACAGGCCTATCCGATTGTTGAAATCATCGCGCCTGGCGGCATCTACGACATGAGCAGCAAGTATCCATGGCTTTCCGGCGCACAAGGCAGCCAATACATCTGCCCGGCAGACATCGGCGCGGAAACCACCCGCGTGGTGCAGCAGGCGGCGCTCGCCGCTCACCGCGCGCTCGGCATCGAGATCTATTCGCGCGTGGATGTGCTGCTGGATAATCACGGCCGCCCGTTCGTGCTCGAAGCCAACACCATTCCCGGCATGACCGAGACCAGCCTGCTGCCCAAGTCCGCCGCGGCAGCCGGCATCACCTTTCCCGCTCTCTGCGAAGAGATCGCCCGACTTTCCCTGCAACGCCACGCTGCCCTTCGTCCATGAGTCTCTTCTCCCGCAAAAAAGCCCGTTCCCGCCGCCGTCCGGTCCGCCGCAAACGCCGTGATCATCTCCTCGAAGTGACCGCCACGGCCGAAACCGAACGCCGCCACCGCAACCAGAAACTCCTCCTCTACGGGTGCGAAGCGCTCTTCGTGGCCGGCCTTCTCGTGGTCGCTTGGTTCGGGGTCAATCTTTTCATCGAGCATTTCTTCACCAGAAACAAAACCTACGAAGTGCGTGTGGTCGAAGTGAACACGGACGGCGTAATGACGCGCGAGGAGGCTCTCGCGCGGACCGGCATCCGCGAAGGGGTGAACATCTTTTCGCTTAATCTCGAATCGGCACAGCAGGCGCTCGCTTCCATTCCCGAGGTGCATGCCGCCCGCGTCGAGCGCAAGTTGCCTGATGCCGTCACCATTCAAATTGACGCCCGACGTCCTGTCGCGTGGGTTG
>JALRFY010000200.1 GCA_023253625.1 Akkermansiaceae bacterium
AGTTGAACCACTGAAGGCAGTGAGAACCGCTGAAAGCACTGAATGCCTGGAAAAGTTCCTTTCAGTGCCTTCAGAAACTTCAGAAACTTCAGAAACTTCAGAAACTTCAGTGTTTCAGTGTTTCAGTGGTTTGGAAACGACCTCGATCTGTTCGACATCCGATTTCGGGTTGGATCGGCTCACAACCCGCGCGGATGCCGCATCACGTGGCCGTGGCTCTGCCGTGTCTCCGGTTTCCAGCGCGGGCCGGTGCGCGCCCCGGGGCCGCCGGTATCGAGCCGCAGGCCGGCCACGGTCACAAAGACATGGCCCTTGCGCATATAGATCGTGATCCAGCGCCCCTCGCCTTTTTTGCCGTAGCGGAAATAATCGTTCGAGGTGAGCGATCCGCGCAACAAGCCGGCCTCGCGCAGCACATAGGAAACGGTGCCCGAGCAATCGTATCCGCTGTCGTGGTGACGCGAGTGTCCCCCGCCCCACTTGTAGGGTCTGCCCTGCAGGCGGTTGCCCGCCGCGATCGCGCGCTTCACCGCCAGCGGCGCATTGCGGGGCGCATAGGCCACCCCGTTCTTCAACAAGGCAGTGCGTCCGTGCTCGAAACGGTAGCTCACCGGCTTGCGCGCCTTCACTTGATTCGAACACGAAACCAAGCCGCCCGCCGCCAGCAGCAACAAGATCGCCAATACACCCGGAAACCTCATGACTGGCAGCATGCTAAACCGTTGCTGAACTTCAATCAACCTTCGAGATCGTCAGCCAGCGGCGGGTTGCTGCTGGGAAATGCAATGGATCGTGCCACCTTCCTCGACGAGGTCGAGGCAGTCGATTCCGGTGATTTCCCGGCCAGGGAAAAGCTCGCGGATTATACCGAGTGCGCGGTCGTCGTTTTTCGGCTGGCGGAAGGTGGGAACGAGGACGCCGCCGTTGAGAATGAGGAAATTGACGTAGGAAGCCGGCAGGACGGGGAGCCGCCAACCTGGCACTTCGCAGGCTTCCGGCAGCGGGATTTCCACCACCTCAAACGGCCGCCCGCCAGGGCCGTGGAAGGATTTCAGGCGCGCGAGATTCCCGGCAAGCACTCGCCGGTTGGGCGAGGACGGGTCTTTTTCGACACAGGCGAGGATCGTCCGCTGGTCGGTGAAACGCGCGAGGTCGTCGATGTGGCCATCGGTGTCGTCGCCCTCGATCCCGCGCTCGAGCCAGAGGATTTCAGTGACGCCGAGTCCTTCGCGCAGGCTTTGTTCGATTTCCGGGCGGCCAAGCTGCGGATTGCGGTTGGGATTGAGCAAAACGGCTTCGGTGGTGAGCAGTTGGCCCGCGCCATTGAGTTCGATCGCGCCGCCTTCGAGAATCATGCCGCCCTTGAAGACGCGCATGCCGAGCGCTGCGGCGATGCGGCCGGGGATGGCATCGTCCAGATCCCAAGGCGGGAATTTCCCGCCCCAGGCGTTGAAATCCCAATCGGTGAGCGCCACCTCGCCGGTTTCGCGGTGCTTCACGAAGATCGGCCCGTGGTCACGGCACCAGACGTCATTGTGCGGATGGTCGAAAAGCTCGACCCGCCCGGGCACCGCACCGGCACGCTGGCAAGCGGCGGCGATGGCGGCGTGATCCGCAGCGGGCGCATTGATGCGCACCGCTTCGTGACGCGAGATGGCGGCGGCGATTTCCGCAAACTTCGCCCGGATCAAATCCCGCTTCGCCCCGCCCCAGTGGCGTGGGTCCGCCACCGGCCAGGACAGCCAGACGGCTTCCTGCGGAGCCCACTCGGGCGGCATCCGGAATCCATCGGCAGCGGCGTTCATGGAGAGGGCGCTACAAGCCGTGGTGTCATGACTGCGTTTGGAATCCAGGCCTTTCAACTGCACGGGCAGCGCTCAATCCTCTGCTTCGGTGCGCTTGAGCACCTCCACTTTCACGGGCACCACACCACGCTGGCGGAAGCCGAGGCGCTCGGCGGTGCCGATGGTGACATCGATGATGCGGCCGCGGATGTGAGGGCCGCGGTTGTTGATGGTGACGATTTCCGAACGGCCATTGGCCTGGTTGGTGACTTTCACCTTGGTGCCCATCGGCAGCGTCTTGTGGGCGGCGGTGGGGCTCTTGTCACACAACCGCTGCCCGCTGGCAGTATGGGTGCCGCCATTGGAACGGATGGAATACCAGGATGCCTTGCCGTGCTCGACGGATTTGACCGCGTATTCCGGCGCTGCGGCCATGGTTCTGGAGTTGGCACTTCCGGTCGCCGCGCAACCGGGCAGGATCAGGACGCCGGCGATTGCCAGGGCCACGGACTTGAATTTCCGGGTCAGGTTCATCGTGTTTTGTCTGTGTGGAAGCGCGGAAATCACGTGTCTTACGCGCGCTGAGGGGTATTACGAGCGCCAGGTAACCGAGAGGCAAGAAAAACATGCCCGGCGAAAAATCAGGGCAAAACCAGGTTTTACAGGGGATTCCTGCGAAGTCTTTCGGATTACTTAACTTTTTTTCACCACTTTGAGCGTATTTTCACGCAGCCAGCGTGCGGCCTGGACGGCGAAATAGGTGAGAATCATCGAGGCACCGGCACGCTTGATGGCGGTGAGCGATTCGATTACGGCGGCTTTTTCATCCAGCCATCCGGCGGCCGAGGCGCTTTTGAGCATGAGGTATTCGCCGCTCACCTGATAGGCCGCCACCGGCAGGGTGGTCGTCTCGCGCACCCTGGCGATCACATCGAGATAGAATCCAGCGGGTTTCACCATCAGCATGTCGGCCCCTTCATCTTCATCGAGCAGGGTCTCGCGCAGTGCCTCGCGCAGGTTCGCGGGGTCCATCTGGTAGGTCATTTTGTCGCCTTCCTTGGGCGCGGAATCGAGGGCACCACGGAACGGGCCGTAGAACGCGGAGGCGTATTTCGCGGTGTAGCTGAGAATCGAGACATCGGTGAATCCCGCGGCGTCCAGCGCCTCACGGATCGCCGCCACCCTGCCGTCCATCATGTCGGAGGGTGCGACGATGTCGGCCCCGGCCCGGGCATGGCTGAGCGCCTGCTGGCAGAGGATTTCCACGGTTTCGTCGTTGAGGATGGTCAGGTTGCCACGCGGATCGCGACGGACGATCCCGTCGTGGCCATCGGAGTTGTAGGGATCGAGCGCGACGTCGGTGATGACACACAGCCCCGGATGCGCGGCCTTGAGGGCGCGGATGGTGCGTGGCACCAGTCCGTCGTCATTGAAGGATTCCTCGCCCTGCGGCGACTTGAGGTTTTCCGCGATCTTGGGAAACAGCACCACTGCGGGAATGCCGAGGGCCAGCGCCTCACCGGCTTCTCGCACCAGGCTGGCGGGCGACCAGCGGGTGACGCCCGGCATCGAGTCGATGGGGACATCCCCCGTATCCTCATGCACAAACATCGGGAGAATGAAATCCGCGGGCGCGAGCACGGTTTCGCTCACCATCGAGCGGATCGCGGGAGTACGGCGGTTACGGCGGGGTCGGATCATGCCGGGAATTTGGTCTGCAATGAGGGATTTTCCAATCTCGAAGGTTGCAAATCCGCAGCGTCTCGCACGGGGGGATTTGCAACTTGAGATCCATGGCGCGGCGGCGCGGCTCGGGTCCATCCGGCTGGGCGACCGGCGGGAGGCACGGCGCGTGATCAACCACTTGCTGGTGCAAGTTCACAGTGCAGGCGGCCTGCGGGATGCGTGCAAACTCCGATGCGGCGCTGGCGGATATTTCGCTTTCGTGCGGATTCTGCGACCAGAGCTATTTCACCCGTGTCTTCAAGGAGCATCGCGGCATGAAATGGAATGCCGCTCCCGTGCAAGCCGGATTGACTGCGCACCGCTCCGTCCAAGCGGAGGGCAGCCTCCTCCTCCGGAGGCTGGCTCCTTGGTTTGCGCGCGACCGCTCGCGCGGTTTTTGGTCTTTAAGAAAATGATGCCGCTCCCCTGTAAGCCGGATTCTGTCCGCCCCTTGCGGGACTGGACGGCCATTTCTCTCACTCCGCCGGAGCGGAGCGCCCCGCTCACGCGGGGTGCGACTATTACCCGGGGTTTGTGGCGGGCGGGCAGCCCTGCCCCTGTTCTGTCTTGCACCGCGCGGGGTTTGCCGTGCCGCCGTCGTTGCCTCCGGCGCGGTGGGCTCTTACCCCACCATTTCACCCTTGCCCGCACCCTTGCGGGCCGCTGGCGGTATGATTTCTGTGGCACTTTCCGTCCGGTTCCCTCGCGGTCCCCGTCCCCCACTTTCATGGGGCGCGCTGCCCTGTGGTGTCCGGACTTTCCTCAAGCACCGCTTGCGCGGCACCAGCGACCGTCCGGGGAGCGGCTCGCAAGGCTGCCCCGGCACGGAGGAAATTCCAAGGAAAACATCCACCGCAAGCTTGTGCTTGAAAGCGGCGCGGATGAGAAACCAACGAGCAGCCTGGATCAGGCCTGTGCGGAAGACCCTGCCGAGAGCAGGGCCGACGCATCTTGAAATCCGGCATTTTCAACCGCCAACACACCAAGAGCACCAAGGAATCCTCAATACCCAAACCAATTGGCGGTCACAGACCGGCGCAGATTGTGATTATTCGAAGACATCTTCCCAGAATCTTGGCGGACGTGGTGTCTTGGCGATGAATCCAATGTCGTTTGATGCGTCGGCCCTGATGCCGAGAAGCACCCCCTTGACACACCCTTCCCGCCGCCATCTTTCTGCTTCAACACGCCCCCTCGTGCGAGGGCGACGGCTATGGCTTTGCTTAGTGCGGCGGCGCACTAAGCGTTGCAATCCGCGCCCCTCTTGCGAGGGGCGACGCGCCATGGCCAAAGCCGTCCCCAACGTAATTTTGTTTCACTCCGCGCCCCTCTTGCGAGGGGCGACCGTAGCCGTAGAGGGTATCGTGGAGGGGTGATGTGTTTCAATCCGCGCCCCTCT
>JALRFY010000213.1 GCA_023253625.1 Akkermansiaceae bacterium
ATCTCGTCAAGTTCCTCGTCGATCCGCCGAACCTGCTGCTGATGGACGAGCCCACCACCCACCTTGACATCCTCTCCATCGATTCACTGGTCAACGCGCTCAAGTCCTACGAGGGTACCCTCGTGTTCATTTCCCACGACGTCCATTTCATCCGCCAGATCGCCGAGACCACCCTGCACATTACCCGCTCGGAGGATGATGCCCGCAGCGTGGTCACCCGCTACACCGGCGGCTACGATTACTTCCTTGAGAAATCCGGCCTCAACGACGATCGCGGCGCGGTGACCGCCTGAACCGCTGGATTGTGACCACGTGCCACATGAAACCACGATCCACCAACGACGACCCGCCTCCCGCACCACGCGGATGCTTCATTGTCATCGAAGGCATCGACGGCACTGGCAAGTCGACCCAAGCCAAACGCCTTGCCGATTGGTTCGAAAAAACCGGCCGTGAGGTCGTGCTTGGCCGCGAACCCACTGATGGTCCGTGGGGCCGGAAACTGCGCGAGTCCGCCGCCAATGGCAGGCTGTCTCCGGAGGACGAGTTGCAATATTTCCTCAACGACCGCCGCCAACACGTGGATGAGACAATCCAGCCAGCGCTGGACGCCGGCAAGGTGGTCATCCTCGATCGTTATTACTTCTCCAACATGGCCTACCAGGGCGCCCGTGGATTCGATCCTGCCGGGATCCGCCGCCTCAACGAGTCGTTTGCGCCGGTGCCCGACCTGCTGCTCATTCTCGATCTCGATGTGGATCACGCCCTCGCACGCATCGGCCACCGCGGCGACAACGCCAACGAGTTCGAGCAACGCGATGCGCTGCTGCGCTGCCGCGAGATCTTCCTTTCACTCCGTGGCGAGGCATTCGCGCGCGTCATCGATTCCACCGGCACGCCCGACGACGTGACCGGCCGGATCATCAACACCGTCGCCTGCATGCTCGATTGTTGAAACACCCGCCTGCATGGAGAAAAATACCATGGCCATCGAATAGCAGCTCGTGAACCCCGTCATAATCCGCGAACCCCGTAGTTCGTGAATTATGAAAAAACTGACACCCACCCTGCTCGCCGCGGCGCTTGCCATGATCCTCGCCGCACCACCCGCCGATGCCCGCCCGCACCATCGTGGACGGCATCATCATCATCAAAGCCACGTATATGTGAGCGGCTATCATTCCTGCGGCACTCCCATCTACAAGGAAAGATATGTCAGTTATTACCGCAGCTGCGGCACGCCCGTGTGGGGATACCGTGTCATCGCGCCTCCCCGCCATTATCGTTATGATCACAAACCACGCTATCAGCACGGCTCGTATTGCCCGCCACCGCGACCCGTCTGCCCGCCACCGCGACCCGTCTGTCCGCCGCCGCGCCATCACGGCCCCAGCGGCAGGGTGATCATCCATGGCATATTGGGCTTTTGAGGCACTATCCCGCCATGCCCGTGCTCTCGGGGTTGCCATGAGGGTGGCTGTGTGTAAGCTGCGCGGCCATGTCCGACATCAAAATCACCATCCACACCACCGCCGGCGAGATTGAGGCCACGCTTTACGCCTCCAAGGCCCCCCTCACCTGCGCCAATTTCCTCAATCTCGCCCGCCGCGGATATTACGACAACGTCGCCTTCCACCGCGTGATCGAGGGTTTCATGCTGCAAGGAGGTGATCCCACCGAATCCGGCCGTGGCGGTCCCGGCTACAAGTTCGCCGATGAGTTCCATCCCGAACTCCGCCACAACGCCCCAGGCATCTTCTCGATGGCCAATGCCGGCCCCGGCACCAACGGCTCGCAGTTCTTCATCACCCACGTCCCCACCCCGTTCCTCGACAACCGCCACTCGGTGTTCGGACAAGTCACCAACGGCATGGACGTCGTGATGAAAATCACCGGCAAGAACAACACCGGCGAGCGAGGCTGCAAATCCAACGGCGTGGGCGACAAGATCACCTCCATCGCCATCCACGACGACACCACCGATCTGTTCGAGTCGCAGAAAGACCACATCGCTCACTGGAATTCGATCCTCGACCGCTGAAATCGGGCGGATCGCCGATCGATTCACGCCGCCTGACCATCGGTAAAGCCTCACCATGCCGCCCGCCGGCCGGTGAGGCTTTCTTTTTTCCGCCCGCATTCTTGCGCATCCGCGTGCGGATGGATTTCCTCGCCACATGGAAATCCGCAACATCCAGACTCAATCACCGTTCACCACCAAGGACGGCTCCACCATCCGCAGCATACTCGATCGAGCCAACGCGCCGGTCGCCAACCAAAGCCTCGCCGAGGCCACGCTGCCCGCCGGCGCGGCCACCGACCGCCACTATCACAAGACCAGCGAGGAGTTCTACTTCCTGCTGGATGGCCACGGCGAAATGGAAATCGATGGCCAAACGCGCCATGTCGGTCCGGGCGACGCGATCCTGATCCCGCCCGGTGCCTGGCACCAGATCCGTGCCATCGAGCCGCTGCGTTTCCTGTGCTGTTGCGCGCCGCCGTATTCGCACGACGACACTTTCATCGCGTAACACCCGCCTTGCGCCTCCCATCCGCTCCTGCTTTCCTCACCGCTCCGCCACGCCATGTTCTATCTCACCACCGCCATCGATTACACCAACGGGAAACCGCACATCGGCCACGCCTACGAAAAAGTCCTCGCCGATGTGCTCATCCGCTACCGCCGCCTTTGCGGCGACGAGGCGTATTTCCTCACCGGCGTGGACCAGCACGGCCAGAAGGTCCAGCAAACGGCGGACAAGGAAGGCATCGCACCCGCCGAGTTCGTGGCGCGCGTGACCCAGTCGTTTCTCGATCTCTGGCAGAAACTCGGCGTCCACTACGACGGCTGGGCCGCCACCACCGATCCGCGCCACAAGGCCTGCGTCCAGGCCATCCTCGGCGATCTCAACGACAAGGGACAACTCTACAAAAAGCCCCACTCCGGCCACTACTCGGTGCGGCAGGAACAATTTCTAACAGACCGTGACCGCGATGCATCCGGCAGTTTCGGCCCCGAGTGGGGCGAGGTGGTCGAGTTGGTGGAGGAGAACTGGTATTTCAGGTTGAGTGAACACACCGCATGGCTGCGGAATTATCTCGAATCCACTGCGGACTCGGTGCTCCCGGCCTTCCGCAAGGCCGAGCTGCTCAACGCGCTGGAGCGCAATCCGGACACCGACCTTTGCATGTCACGCCCCAAGGAGCGCCTGCATTGGGGCATCGAGATTCCCTTCGACACCGACTTCGTCACCTACGTCTGGTTTGACGCACTCATCAACTATGTCTCCTTCGCCGGCTACCAGGCCGCGGCGGACTCCGGGCTGCCGGACTTCGACACATTGTGGACCAGTGACGAACGCCCGCTGCACATCATCGGAAAAGACATCCTTGTTCCCGCGCACGGCATCTACTGGCTGTGCATGCTCCATGCCATGGGTATCCCGGACGAGCGCATGCCACGCCTGCTCGTTCACGGCTGGTGGAATATCCGCGGCGAGAAAATGAGCAAGTCACTCGGCAACATCATCGATCCCGACGCGCTGGCGGAAGCCTTCGGCGTCGAGGCGCTTCGTTACTACCTCGTGCGCGACATCGTCACCGGCCGCGACTCCGATTTCGACGTCGAGCGCCTCGTCATGCTCTTCAACACCGAGCTGGCCAACGAACTCGGCAACCTCTGCAACCGCGCGCTCAACATGAGCCAGCGCTACACCGGCGGCGCAATCACCCGCGGCCGCACCTTCCACGATGCCGACCTCGCACTCCAGCAATCGCTCGCCGATTCCACCGCCGCCTACCGCGAGGCGATGGACGCATTCGAGGTTTCCAAGGGCCTTGAGGCCATCGGCCGCCATGTGGTGCATTGCAATCAATACGCCGAACGCATGAAGCCATGGGAACTTGCCAAGGATCCGGAAAAATCCGCCCGCCTCGCTACCGTGCTGCAACATCTCGTCGAAAGCGTCGCACATTGCACCGTGCTGCTTTCGCCGGTGCTTCCCGCCGCTGCGGCAAAACTCGCCTCTCAGCTCAACCTGCCAGGGCTCACTGAAACCGGCCTTGGCGAGTTGTATTGGGGCCTCATTCCCGATGGCCATGTCATCGGCAAGCCCGCCCCGGTCTTTCCGCGCATTATCGTTGAGGAGAAAAAGCCCGCCGTGGAATCCAAATGACCCGGATGCCGGGTGGTGGAAGGTGCTGGGCGCTACCGCCCGCGAATGAAGGGGTAATGCAATAGCCAACACCCGGTGGGGCGCTGCCGCCAGGAGCGCCGGGCGAATGCCGGGCCATTGGCAGCCGGGACCACACTCATGGTCCACCCATTCTCCATCGCTTCGCCGCCACCCCGGCGGTGGAACCCTGCCTTTTCATCAACTGGCGCTTCAGCGCACCCAGCTGCCGCTGACGCTGGGCATTTCACCGCGGCCCACCATCACATAACTCGTCGGCCCGCGCGCACCTTCCAGCGGGATGCCGAAGTGGCGTTTCCAGACCGCGCTCATGCTCTCGCCGGTGTGACAGCCCCAGCTCTTGCAGTGGGCGTTGCGGTCGAAGACGGACGATTTGACACGCGGGATGTCGCGTTCGTGAAACCACGCGGTGGAGGCCGCCATGATGTCGTTGCCGTAGTCGAACATGAAACAATACTTGTTCGAATGGCCGAAAAAATCGAAGGTCAGGATCGCACCGCGCGGGCGGGCGTTGAGTGCACGGATGAAGCCGCTGGAGCTGTCGAACCAGATCAAGGTGGCATTGCGCTCGCGTGCGAGCTTCGTGAGCCACTGGACGTAGGGCTTGTCGTCCTCCCTGCCGCGCGTGACGTATCCGGGCTTGAAAACCATCCAGACCAGATGCGCGTCCTGGCCGTAGCTCTTGCGGATTTCCACCATGCGCAAGGTCGAGGCCCGCACGAAATTCCCCCACCAGCGGTCGTGCTGGTCCGGTTTCACGCGCAGGTTCTCCCATTCCCGCAAGGCCGGCCCGCCTGTGACGATCACATGTTCCGCAGCCCGCAGCAAAGGAACGGCAAAGACCAGCGAAACCAGCAACATTCGGAAAACCGCGGACATCGGCGGGACGCTAAACAGCCCGCTACGCCCCTGCAAAGCAGGAACCTTGCAGGCGGCGAGACATCGTGAAACGCTCGCACCACCATGATCCGTGAAAGCCTGCCCGCGATCCGCCGGGCGATCCTGGAGTCCGCCGGGATCGCTGTGGATGCCGCGCCGGAATCGGTGGGTGGCGGGTGCATCCACGAGGCATTCCGGCTCGGCGCGTTTTTCGTGAAAATGAATCGCCCGCAGTGCCTGCCGATGTTCGAGGCGGAGGCAGTTTCCCCTCCGGAAAGGAAAATATCCGACATGCTTCACTGGCCTTTCACCGTGTGCCAGGCGGAAATTTTCCCGCGCATTCTTTCGACGATCTCGGGATGGCGCTCGGCGAGGTCGTTTTCCTCCCGTGGATCTTGCTTGATGCGGTAAAGCCGGACAGGCGCATGGTCCCAGAGGTGGACATCGCGGTAAAAGGTTGTGTCGCTGCCGTGGAAACGGACGATCAATTTCCATTCGTCCTCTACGCACCAGAGATATTGCAAGGTGTCGTCCGGATCGCCGGGGGTCATGTTGTAAATCGAATGGGTGACGCCGAAAACCGTGTCGCGGCGTTTCCTCTGCCTTTCATCGAGAAGATCGATGCCGGGGAGGTCGGCGGGCGCCTCGAGTCCGGCGATGGCCGCGATGGTGGGGAACAAATCGATGGCGTGCGCGAATTCCGGAGCGCGCGCCGCAGCAGCTTTGCCCGGCCACGATATCAGGATCGGAGTGCGGATGCCGTTCTCATAGGGCGAGCCTTTCGAGCGCAGGGCATAGCCTTTCCAATTCTTCTGGGCCGGATCGTCGCGGTTGGTGCTGGCCGCCGCCCATCCGTTGTCGCAGATATATATCACCACGGTGTTTTGGCCGAGATTCCTGTTTTCCAGATGATCGATCAATTCGCCGCAGGTTTCGTCCAACCACTCGCACATGGCATAATACTTCGCCACATCGGCGGCACGGCCGGGCACCCGGTATTTTTCCAAAAGGCGCGCGGGCGGATTGTGCGGCGTGTGGGGCAGGAACGGCGCATACCAAACGAAGAAGGGTTTCTTTTCGGCGACGGCATGATCGATGAAATCTGTGACCGGCTTCATTCCCTCCCTGCCGATGGCGAGGCTTTCGGCGCTGCCGTGGCGCGCGGGGCGTGGCATCATGCCGTGGGTAAAACCGCCATCGGCGTGACCGCCCTCCCACCACTTGCCCGACTGGTGGGCGAGGTAGCCATTGGAAGTGAGCAGTTTTACAAACGAGGGCAGTTTGTGAAATGCCTCGCGCACCGGGATATCGAGCTTCTCGCGGTCGTTGCCACCATCGACGTCGTTTCCGGCGACTCCGTGCCCGCGGGGAAACCTGCCGGTGAGCATCGAGGCGAGCGAAGGACGGCACAGGGGAGATGCCACGTATCCCCGCTCGAAGACGAGACTGCGGGCGGCGAGCTTGTCGAGATGCGGTGTCCGGATTTCCGAATGGCCCATGAATCCATAATCCGTCCACGCTTGGTCGTCGCCGAGAATCAGGACGATGTTGGGCGGACGTTCCGCGGCGGACGATTCCGCAAGCAATGGCAGGCAAGCAAAAGTGAAAACCGTGAGTATGGATTTCATGGAATGGCGGTGGTTCATTGTTTGCTCCCGGTTTTGCCTTTGCGGGCGGAAGATGGCGCGAGTCCGTCGTCCGGTTGGTCCCACAAGCGCCACGGGTCATTGAGGCGGTGCATTTCGGCCAGCAACAGGGCTTCCATTTCGGCGAGTTTGGCGGCGTGCTTCGGATCGTCGGCGAGATTCACCTGTCCGGGCGCGGGCTTGGCACCGGACAGCGCGGCGACTTCCGGATCGTGATGTTCCACGAGAAATTCGTGTGGATTTTCCGCCAGGTTGAATAGCTGCGTTTCACGCACCGTGCCATCGAGAACATCGTATTTGATGAGTTTCCAGTCCCCCTTTTTCACGGACCTCATGCCCGGCTTGGTGCCGCCGTTGTAAACGCCGTAGAGGGTGTCCCGGACGGTTTGCCTCTCGCCTTGAAACACGGGTTTGATGCTGACTCCTTCGTTCGTTTCGGGTGGCGCGATGCCGGCCAGGTCGCAGAGCGTCGCAAGCGTATCCAGCAGATAGAGATTTCCCACGGCCCGGCTGCCGGCCTTGATGCCGGGGCCCCGGACGATGAATGGCACGCGCCAGGTGTGCTGATAGAGGTTCTGTTTTCCCTGCAGGCCGTGGCGGCCGATGGCCATACCATGATCGGCGGTGTAGATGATGTAGGTGTTTTCCAGTTCGCCCATCGCTTCCAGCTTGGCGAGCACGCGGCCGATCTGGACATCGATATTCTCCGAGCAGGCATACTCTCGGCCGAGTTCGTTGCGGATGGTGCGTTCGTCGCGCCGCGTCCAAACACCGCTCACGGCGACTTCGTCGCGCAGCCGCGGGTGGCCGTGCTCAAACGGGTGGGCGGGCAGCCAGTTCGGTGGCAGTGCCGGTGCCTTGGGGTTGGCGGGTGGTGGCGAGCTCTGGTCGGCGTGGTTCACCGCACCGTATTTTTCCAGCAATTCCGGCGTGCCGTCGCGCACGTCGTGTGGATGGGAGAAACCGAAGTAGATGAGAAACGGCCGGGTGTCCCCGGAGATCCCGCGTCCCTCCAGATATTCCATCACGCGGTCGCCATGCCAACCGCTGCCGGACTCGTGGGTGCCGCCGCGCTTGGTGGCGTCGTGACGCACTGCGAAGAGCTTGTTGGCCGCCTCGTAGCTGTTGCCCTGTTTGCATGTTCTCATGGTGGCATACCCGGCGCGGTTGAACACGGCGGGCAGCGTCTGCTGCAGGATGTCCGGCGGGCATCGTTTCTTTTCCACCGCTCCGGGAGAGATCGGCAGATGCCAGACGGTGCGGCCGCTCATGATCATGTGCCGCGAGGGCGTGCAGACCGCGCCGGAAAACGAACCCATGTGATAGGCTCCATCGATGACCATGCCCTCGCGCGCGAGCCGGTCGATGTGCGGCGTCTGCAGCGGCGAGTCCGGGTTGTAAACCTTCAGGTCGAACGGCGATTGGTCGTCAACCAGTATAAAAAGGAGATTGGGCCTCCGCTCGTGCTGGCCGGTGGAGTGTAGCGATGCGGTTGCGAGGAGAAACGGGACCGCCAGGCAAAACGAAATGGATTTCAGTGTCATGGACGCAGGTGGTGTGAGCGGAAACAGCGGATCATTTACAATCGAAGCGCAAGTGACAGGCGATTTTTCAGGATTCGCATTTTTCGCCGCGATTCTCCGAGCGATTCCGGTATCGGGTCTTGCGTGGCGCGGAATAAGTGCGAGTCTCCTGACCCATGGAAAGCCTACGAACGTTTCTGACCGCCGCCACTTCGGGACTAATCGCCGCCTGCGCCACCGCCGAACCGCTTGCGGTGGGCGCGGCTCTGCCGGATATTTCCCCGAAAAACCAGGATGGAGACCCAGTGAAACTCGCCGAATTCGGGGCCTCGTGCCATCTGCTGGTTTATTTCTACCCAAAGGCGGACACCCCCGGTTGCACCAAACAGGCGTGCAGCCTGCGCGATTCCTACGCACAACTCGCCGATAAGGGCGTGAAGGTGCTCGGCGTGAGCATGGATGGCGCGAAGGCGCAGAAAGCCTTCCGCGACAAATACAAGCTGCCCTTCGACCTGCTGGCTGACGAGGACGGCACCGTCGTGAAGGCCTTCGGTGTGCCGAGCAAGCTGAAGTTTGCCAGCCGCCAGGCGTTCCTCTTCAAGGACGGCAAGCTGGTCTGGCGCGATCTCAGCGCATCGACGGCGCAGCAGGCCGCCGACGTGCTGGATTATCTAGCAAAAAGCCCGTGAATCCGCGGATTCCGGTTCCGCGGTGGTCATGCGATGCATGAAATCACGGTATTGCACCAGTTCCATGCGTCCATCGTTGTGTTCAATGACAGCGGTGAGGCTTTCCACCCAGTCGCCGCAGTTGAGATAGTGGATGCCTCCGGCGAATTCATCCTCGGGGGTGTGGATGTGACCGCAGATTATACCTTCGCATTTGCGGTGACGCGCGAGGTTCTGGAGCAGTACCTGGTAGCGGTCGACGAAACAGACGGCGCTTTTCACGCGCGCCTTCACAGTTTTGCTGATTGAGTAGTATTCCATGCCGCGCCATGCGCGCCATCGGTTGTAGAGGCGGTTGACGCGCAGCAGGAAATCGTAACCCACCGCGCCGAGCACGGCGAGCCACTTGTGGTTGGTGGAAATGCTGTCGAAGCCGTCGCCATGGACAATGAGATATCTTTTTCCCTCCGCCGTAAGATGGATGTGTTCCTTCATCATACGCACGCGGCCGAATGCGAACGGCATGAAGCGGTCGAGGATCTCGTCGTGGTTGCCGCGGAGATAGACAACCTCGGTTTTGTCGCGCTCGGTCATCTTCAGGATCTTGCGGATCACCCGGCTATGGCGCGAGGTCCAGCGCGAGCCGCGCTGGAGTGCCCAGCCGTCGATGATGTCGCCGTTTAGCACAAGCTTCCCGCAGCGGATGTGCTTGAGAAAAGTCACGACCTCATCAGCCTTGCTGTCGGGCGTGCCGAGATGAAGGTCGGATAGAAACACCGTGCGGCAGACGAGTTTCGGGCGCTTGCCGGGCTTGGTGGAAACGGCGGCGGGCCGGCGCGCCTTGCCGGCGAGATCGGTAAAGAGGGATTCTAGGTCGTCGAGCACCTGATCCCAGCCGGATTGAAGAGCGGTTTCGCGTGCGGCGCGGCGCAGATCATCGTCGGGCCGGATCACGAGCGCTTCCACGGCGAGGCGGGCGAAATCCGAAGCATTGCCCTTGGCTGCCTTGAGTCCGTTTTTGCCGTGGCGCACATGCAGGCCGGAAGCGGCGTAATCATAACTCACGGTGGCGAGGCCTGACGCCATACCCTCCAGCAGCACGTTGCCAAAGGTTTCGGTTTCGCTAGGAAATATCAACACATCGGCCGAGGCGTAGTGGGCGGCAAGATCTTCGCCCGTGCGCATGCCGGCGAAATGGATCCATGGATGCTCGCGTTCGAGCGGCGCGCGCGAAGGACCGTCGCCGACGATCACGCAACGGGCATCGGGCACCGCGAGGCGCATTTGTTTGAAGGCCTCAATTGCGAGACCGAGGTTTTTCTCCGGCGCGACGCGGCCCACCAGCACGGCAACCGGCGCCCCGGGTCGGATGCTCCACTCGGCGCGGAGTTCGGCGCTGCGCTTCTCCGGCGAAAACAAATCGGCGTCCACGCCGCGGCCGAGCTGGTGGATGTTTTCAAATCCTGCGGCGTGGAGACGAGCGGCCACGTCCGTGGACGGCACGAGCGTGCAGTCGGCGCGGTCATGGAAACGCCGCAGATACGCCATCGCCATGAATTGCAGCGCATGCATGCGATAATGCTCCATGTAATCATGGAAATTCGTGTGGAAGCCGGCCACCACCGGAATACCTGACGCCCGTGCGGCCTTGATAGCCGAGACGCCGAGAGGGCTTTCTGTGGCCACATAGACCACATCCGGCCGCCGCTTCATCCAGCGCGCGCGCAGCTCGAACGGCTTCGGCAAACCGACCCGCACTTCTTTGTATCCCGGAAGTTTCATGGCTGCGGCGCGGGTTTCTCCGGCGGAAACCTCCGCGGCGGTGTGGATCACATGCACGCGGTGGCCGCGTCCGCGCAATCCCTCCACCAGACGCCCCAAGGTCATCGCCACTCCGTTCACATCCGGTGCGAAGGTGTCGGTCACCATTTCGATTCTCATGATGGTAAGGAAGTATTTGCCACTTCCGCAGCCAGCAATGCCGACACCCGCGTTTTCGGCAGCCGCAATCCTGTGTCGATTCCGTCACATGTGAATCGATCAAATTGGAAAGTGGAAGGGCGAATGAGATGCCATGCGCCGATGCCGCAGATTTGCGCGGAAGCTTCTTCCTTCGCTTGGCTTTCACACCTCACCCACAGAGGGGGATTGCGACGGTCACAGACCGACGCTACAGGCATCAATCCCCGTCATGTCCCGCGGCGCGGCTGGCCTCGTGGAGGTATTGGCAGATCACCGGGATGCGCGCGCCCACCGACTCGGTTTCCAGCAACGACTGCCGCAGGTTCGGCTCGTGCACGAACTGCTGGCAGATGATGTCGGTCATGAGTTCCGGGCCGTCGGCGCGGTCGAGCAACGAGAAGACCCCCTCGCGCACTTCCTCCGGCAGCGGGCGGATGGCGTCCTCGACGGCGCCGCGCAATGTTTTCATGGCTGCCTGCGCCTGATGGTCCGGGGTGAAAAGCGAGATCACCGGCTCAATGGAAGCGAAGGGATAGGGACGGTCATCGTGCCACTCGGTGAAGCGCACGCGCATCACGCCGTGGAGCAGCAGTTGCGAGGTGCCGTCCGGCTGTTCGTGCGAAGCGCGGATCAGGCCGATGGTTCCCACCGCCGCGATGCACTCGGCGGGACGCGGCGTTTCATCGCCCGCGAGCCGGGCCACCGCGAAAAAGCAATCCCCCTCCAGGGCGTCCTTGAGCATTGCGCGGTAGCGCGGCTCGAAGATATGCAATGGCAGTCCGCCGTGGGGAAACAGCGTGCAGTCCGGCAGCAGCATCACGCCGCATTCAATGGGAAGTCGGATGGAAGACATAACGCGGTCATGGATACACGCGCGGATGGACCAGGCAAGCCGGTTAGACTCTGTTAGAACCGGTTCAGACGATCCTCAGCCGCGCGAGATCCTGGGTGTCTATCAGGCCCACGGGCTTGTCGTTTGCATCGAGCACCACGATGTCGTCGATGCGGTTCTCGCCGATGGTGCGGAGGACCTCCACGGCCAGCGCCTCGGCGCGCACGGTCACCGGCTTGCGGGTCATCAGTGCGGCCACCGGTTTGTCACCCAGCAGAGGATCCTTGCGAAAACTGCGGGCGAAGTCGCCGTGGGTGAAAATGCCGGCGAGTCTGGCATCGGCGGCGAGGATGAGGCAGGCACCGGCGCGCGCGCGGTTCATCGCATCGAGCGCGGCATAGACATCGGCGTCCTCGTCCACCGTTGGCAGCGCGGCGTCCGAGCGCATGATGTCGGAAACGCGGGTGAGCAGCGCGCGCCCGAGCGAGCCGCCGGGGTGATAGCGCGCGAAGTCCTCCCCGGTGAAGCCGCGCGCCTCCAGCAGCACCATGGCCAGCGCATCGCCCATCGCCAACATCGCGGTGGAAGACGAGGTGGGCGCGAGGTTGAGCGGACAGGCCTCGCGATCGACCGAGGTGTCCAAGGTCACATCGCCGAGCCGTGCGAGCGTCGATTGCGGGTTGCCGGTCAGTGCGATCACTTTCACCTCGAAGCGTTTGATGAATGGCAGCAGGTCGAGCAGTTCGCGGGTTTCGCCGGAATAGGAAAGCGCGAGCACGGTATCGCCGTCATTAAGGATGCCGAGATCGCCGTGGAGCGCATTGGTCGAGTCCATGACCACTGCGGTGGCACCGGTCGAGTTGAGGGTGGCGGCGATTTTCTGGCCGATGTTGCCGGATTTCCCGACTCCCGTCACCACCACCTTGCCACGGTTTTCGAGCGATCCGCGCAGCAGTTCGACGGCTTCGGTGAAACGCCCATCGAGGCGGGCCGCCATGCCGCGCAGCCCTTCGATTTCCGCCTCGATGACAAACCGCGCCTTGGCCAGATGATCCATGCGCCATGACAAGCACCGGCGGCCCGCCTTGGCAAGCGCGGAGGCCAGGGCCGGCGCATCATGAAATCCGCAATGATTTCACCGCCAAGACGCCAAGCACGCCAAGGGATCTTCAAAACCTAGTCCTACAGGCAGTTGAAAGACCGGCCCGGATTGTGATTCACCGACGATTTTCTTCCAAAACGACGTCTCGCCGGTGAATTCAATGTATTTTGGTGAGTCGTCCCTGGCACGGAAGCATGGTCACGGGGGCGCGGCGAAATCACGAATTTGCGCTTGGAGCGACATGTTCCGCTCCTATGCTTGCGCAGCATTCAAGAACATCACACGTCATGAAAACCTACACGACCGCACCCATCGCCCTCGTCGCCTCCATCCTCGCCACGGCCCATGTTTCCGGCGAGGCGGTGGACCTTTTCAACGGCAAAAACCTTGATGGCTGGCTGCAGCGCGGCGGCAAGGCGGAATACCGGGTCGAGGGCGACTCGATCGTCGGCGTTTCCAAGATGGGCACGCCCAACAGCTTCCTCTGCACCGCGCGCGACTACGCCGACTTCGTGCTCGAATACGAATTCAAGGTCGATCCGCGGCTCAACTCCGGCGTCCAGATCCGCAGCAACTGCTACGATGTGGAAAGCCAACTCGAGTGGAATGGCAAAATGATCAAAACCCCCGCCGGCCGCGTGCATGGCTATCAGGTGGAGATCGATCCCGATACCAACCGCAAGCGGATGTGGAGCGCCGGCATTTTCGACGAGGCGCGCCGCGGCTGGCTCTATCCCGCCGCCGGAAACAAGGAGCAGGAAAAGGCCTTCAGCGGACAGGGTATGGAAATTTTCAAACCCAACGATTGGAACCACGTCCGCGTCGAGGCCATCGGCGGCAGCATCAAGACCTGGCTCAACGGCCAGCCGCGCGCCGACCTCAAGGATGACATGACCGCCAGCGGCTTCATCGCGCTGCAGGTGCACAGCATCAATAACAAGGAAATCGAAGGCACCGAGGTGCGCTGGCGGAATTTGAAAATCACAGAGAAAAGCCCCTCGCCCAACACGCTCACCGAGGAGGAAAAGACGGCGGGATGGCGCTTGCTCTGGGACGGCAAGACCAGCAACGGCTGGCGCGGTGCAAAATCGGAAAATTTCCCCGACAAGGGCTGGCAGATCAAGGACGGTGTGCTCAGCGTGCTCGCCAGCGGCGGCGCGGAAGCGGCAGCCGGCGGCGACATCATCACCCGTGAACGCTTTTCCAACTTCGAATTGAAACTCGAATTCAAACTCACTCCCGCCGCCAACAGCGGCATCAAATACTTCACCCAGCCGAACCTCAATCCGATCACCGGCACCGGCGGACCCGCAACCACCGGCTCTGCCATCGGCTTGGAATACCAGATCCTCGACGACGAGCGCCACCCCGACGCCAAGAAAGGCACCGCCGGCAACCGCACCGTTGCCTCGCTCTATGATCTCATGACCGCCTCCGCCGACAAGAAGCCCGCGCCCATCGGCGGTTGGAACCAAGCCCGCATCCTCGTCAAGGACGACAAGATCGAGCACTGGCTCAACGGCGAAAAAGTCCTGTCTTACAACCGCACCTCCCCGCAAACCGTCGAAGCGATCATGTCGAGCAAGTATCGCAAGATCCCCGGTTTCGGCCAGTGGCCGGACGGCCATATCCTGTTACAGGACCACGGCGATCATGTTTCCTTCCGCAACATCAAGCTGCGGATTCCATGAGCCTTGAAGGGGCATGGAGCATTGGAAATTGGGATATTGGGTCTCAAATCGCGATGACTCGGCGATTCCGGGGCACCCGGCAAGTGGGGCTCACTCACATGCTGGCAAAAGAAGTGTCGCCCTGAGATCGAATTCCCCAATTTCCAATCACCTCCGGGCGTCATCGCCGGTTGAGCGCGATCATCAGGAAATAGAGCAGTTGGGCGACGGATCCCACTGCCGCGGCCACGTAGGTCATGGCGGCCCAGAAAAGCGCGTTCTTCGCCTTTTCATGCTCCATGCTGGCGGCCAGGCCGCTGGCTTCCAGCCAGACGAGCGCGCGGCGGCTGGCATCAAACTCGACCGGCAGGGTCACCACCGAGAACAAGGTGGTCACGGCGAACAGCCCCACCCAGATCCACAGCAGGGTGGGGTTGCTCATGATCCCGATGCCGAGCAATCCGGCGATCATGATGAAATTGAGCATCTTGCTGGAGAGCTGGACTGCAGGCACCATCTTCGAGCGGAATTCGAGCCATTTATACGCCTGCTGGTGCTGGATGGCGTGGCCGCACTCATGCGCCGCCACGGCTGCGGCGGCCACCGAGTTCATGTGATAGACGGGCTCGCTGAGGTTCACGGTCCTCTTGATCGGATCATAATGATCGGTGAGCTGGCCCTCCACGCTGATGACCTTCACGTCATGAATGCCGTTCTGGCGCAGCATGCGTTCGGCGACTTGCGCGCCGGTGAGACCGAGGGGAATTTCCGAGTATTCGGAAAAACGGCGCTTGAGCATGCCGCTGATCAGCATGCTTGCCACCAGCGTGACACCGATGATGGCCAGGTAAAGCGGCGAGATGCCAGGCACGATCAATGCAAAAGCGTGTGGGAGTGATTCGTTGAACATGGCGGGAAATTATCCATTTTCCCCGAACCTGCAACAGGGATGCGAACGATTTTTTGCAAGGGGGTGAAGCGCCGGGGTGCCACGGCGCCTATTTGTGTTTCAGCGCCCTTGGCAGGATCCTCCGCACCGCGAGCCGGCTCCAATACCGCCGGTCCGCGCGATCAGCGAAACGATCGAGATATCCCATCAGTCGCCCGCGCGTCGCCACTGCCCCACCCGCCACCAGCACCTCGTTCATCGCGTCCTGCGAGGTCACCGTGCGCAGCACGGGAAACCGCCCGCCGAGCGTGCGCCGTACCAGCGATTGCATCGTCCGATGCCCCGCGCCGGTCACCAAATTCACCGCCAAAACGCCGCCAGGCGCCACCGCGCGGGCCAGGTGGGCGAGCAGGTTTGCATCCAGCACCTGCGGACGGAAGACATCCGTTTTTCCCGCCAGATAGATGTCGTCGATGACCACGTCGAATGTCCGGCGGTTGGCAGCCAGCCAGCTGTAGGCATCGGCAATGCGGATATCGATGTCCAGTTCATCGAGCGCCATGTGCTTGCGGGCGAGCGCGACGATTTCCGGGTCGATGTCGATGGCGGTGAAATCGGCATCCGGCAGCAGATGGCGCAGCACGCGCAGCGATGTGCCGCCCGCCAGCCCGAGCATCAGCACCGTGCGCGGCGGGTGGCTATGGCCTAACAGGGCCCCGGCCGCGATCATGTCCCATGCCAGGCCGGTGAGCAGCCGCCTCCGGTGGAACCATGCATGCACCGCCCCGGCCACACGGAACTCCACGGCATCCGGCGATTTCCACACTTCCAGCGATTGATGGCCGGTGCAGACCGTTTCCTCGTGACGCATGGCCGATGAAGTGGCGAGTAAATCCAGCGCTGGAAAGCGCGAAATCCGCCACGCCGCGCCGCTGGTGAAAAATACGGATTGCGCGCCATCGCGCAATGCATTGAGCTGCGGGCGTGCGCACTAAGCCGATTTCCAAGGAGTTGTTCATCCGCCATCGCGACAAGCTCCGCTCCCTGCTCAAGCCGGGGGCCATTGTCATCGTCCATTCCAATGACATCTACCCGACGAATGCCGACGGCAGCATGGCGCATCACCAGCAGAGCGACCTGATGCACCTGACGGGCGTGCGCCAGGAGGACACAGTCCTGGTGATGATGCCCGATGCCGTGGAACCCACCGAGCGCGAAATCCTCTTCGTGCGCGAAACCAGCGACGAGATCGCCGTCTGGGAAGGCCAGAAACTCACCAAGGACCAGGCCCGTGAGGCAAGCGGCATTGAGCGCATCGAGTGGACGCAAGGCTTCGACGACCTCCTGCCGCGGCTCATGGTCCAGGCGGAGCGCGTCTACCTGGCCACCAACGAGCATCCGCGTTCCGCCTGCGTGGTGGAAACCCGCAACGACCGTTTCGTGAAGGAATGCCGCGGCCGTTTCCCGCTGCACCGCTACGAGCGGCTCGCCCCGCTCATGCACCGCATCCGCGCGATCAAGGACGAGGAGGAAATCTCCATCATCCGCAAGGCCTGCGATATCACCGAGGCCGGCTTCCGCCGCCTGCTCGGGTTCATCAAGCCCGGCGTCGGCGAGTGGGAAATCGAGGCCGAGCTGCTGCACGAATTCGTCCGCCGCGGCTCGCGTGGTTTCGCCTATCTGCCGATCATCGGCTCCGGTGCCAATGCCTGCGTCCTCCATTACATCGAAAACCGCAGCCGCTGCGCCGATGGCGAAATGGTCCTGCTCGACGTGGCCGCGGAATACAACGGCTGGAATTCCGACCTGACACGCACCGTCCCAGTCAACGGCCGTTTCACCAAGCGTCAACGTGAAGTCTATGACGCCGTGCTGCGCATCTACCGCGGTGCCAACGACCTGCTCCGCCCCGGCATCCGCCTGTCGGAATACCAAAAACAATGCGTCGAGATCGTGGAGTGTGAACTCATCGGCCTCGGCCTCATCGACGCCCGCGCCGCCAAGGAACAGGGTCCTGACAAGCCGCTCGTGAAGAAATACTTCATGCACGGCGTCTCCCACCACCTGGGCCTTGATGTCCACGACGTCTCCCCGCCTCATGAACCGATCGCCGAAGGTATGGTCCTCACCATCGAGCCCGGCATCTACATCCGGGAGGAAAACCTGGGCATCCGCCTCGAAAACGATGTCCTCATCGGTGCCGAGCGCAATTTCGACCTGATGGAGTGCATCCCCATCGAAGCCGCGGAAATCGAGGAACTGATGAACCCCTGATGCGTTTGCCACTGGCCCCCTCTTCATGAGGCAGCACCGTCTTGATGAGAAGCCGCGCTACGGGAGCACGGACTTCAGTCCGCCACTTTCTCCACCCGGAATCCCCAGGTGATTTGCCCTGATTCAAAAACCGGGCAGGACTCGATCAGCATCCGCATCAGATCCTTCCAGTCAGGGGAAGATGGCGGGACGCCCGCGCTGCCCTGTCAGGCTTTTTCCAGCGCAAGCACCTCCCCTTCCGACTTTGCGACGACCACCGCGGCGCAGGAGTCGCTGAAGACATTGACGGCGGTGCGGGTCATGTCGAGCAGGCGGTCCACCGAGAGCAGGGCGACCACTGCGGTTTCCGCGCCGGGCACGCCGGAGTTTTTCAGGATCAGCAAAATGGCGACCATGCTGGCCGAGGGAATGCCGGCCACGCCGATGCTGGTGAGCAGCGCGGCGGCGACCACGAAGAACTGCCCGGCGAAGCCGAGTTCCACACCCATCACCTGCGCGACGAAAATGACCGCCACGCATTCGTAGAGCGCGGTGCCGTCCATGTTGACGGTGGCACCGAGCGGCAGGGTGAAGCTGGTGACGCGTTTTGACACGCCGCTTCCCTCCTCCACGCAGCGCATCGTCACCGGCAGCGTGCCCGACGAGGAGGCGGTGGAAAACGCGAGCAACAACGCGGGCCGCATCGCCTTGAGGTGAGCCAGCGGATTGACGCGGCCGAAGAAGCGCAGGATGCACGGCAGCACCACCAGCAGATGGACCAGCAGGGCGAGCAGGACGGTTAGAAAATATTTCCCGAGGTTGGCGAAGAGGTCGGCCCCGGTGGCGTAAACGACCGGCAGGATCAGCCCGAAGACACCGATGGGCGCAAGCGCCATCACCCACTTGGTGAGCACCAACATCGCATCGCAGGCGGCTTGGAAAAACTCGCGGATGGTGCGCATCTCGTCGCCCGGCAGGCGTGTGATGGCGACCGCGAACAGGATGCTGAAGACAATGACTCCGAGCATTTGGCCGTTGTTGGTGGCGGCGGAGATCACGTTTTCCGGCAGCATCTCGCGGAACACCCCGAGGAAGTCCCCGGCCTTCCGCCCGCCAGCCGCTGCGACCGAGGCTACGGTTTCCTCGCCCGCCATGGCGGCGTTTTGCTTGAAGGCGTCGCGGATCACGGTGTTCGGCTCACCGTCGCTGAGTCCGGGGCGGATGGTATTCACCAGCAACAGCCCGAGCAGGATCGATAGCGTACTGGTGCCGATGTAAAACGCCGCCGTTTTCATCCCCAGTCGCCCGAAGCCCTTCACTCCTTGCAGGCTGGCGATGCCGGAAATCACCGAGGTGAGGATCAGCGGCACGATCAACATCTTGAGCGCGCGCATGAACAGATCCCCGGCAAACGCGCACACTGCCAGCGAGCCGTCGATGAAACGCATCACCGGAGCACCCTCGTCCGCACCGGCGGCAATCGAGCGGAACACCAAGGCCGTCAAAGCGGACAACAACAACGCGGCGATGATCTGGGCGTAGGCGGGGAAGCGTTTCACGCGCAACAGACAAGGGGAAATGCGAAACGATGGCCAGCCTCATCGGGCCGGGATCCATCGGGTCCCGACTCCGGCGCTTGCAGGACAAGGCATCCGCCCCCAAGCTGCGGCCTGGCATCCCACCATGCACCGCGCGATCCGTCAGAGCCTGCACATCATCCTGTCCGCACGGTTTGTTTCCTGCGCTGCTGCCGGATTTTCCACCGGCCGCGACCCATGTGGGCACTGCTCCGGGCCCAAAGGATTCCGCACCGTGATGCTCGATGCCGATCCGGCGGGATCCTTTTCCTTTGTGAAGCGATGAATGCCTTTGAAACACTCGGACTGCCAGCCCGTCTCGCAATTTCTGCGGAGGAAGTGAACAGCGCCTTCCGGGAGGCGGGCAAATCGATGCACCCGGACGCGGGTGGCGATGAAGCGGAATTCGCGCGGCTGCGGGAGGCCCATGCCATCCTTGCCAGCCCGTCGCGCCGGCTTCGGCAGTGGTTGGAAACCCGCGGCATTGCGGTGGAAACCCGCGGCGTGGTCGATTCCCGGGTGATGGATCTTTTTGCCACGGTGGGCGATGTTTCGCAACGCGCCGAGACCATCGTGCGACGTCGGCAGGAAACCAAGAGCGCGCTGGGTCTCGCCTTGCTGGAGCAGGAAACCCAACAATGCCGCGAGGAGGTGGAGGGCACAATCGCCACGTTGGCGACGGCCATTTTCAAGGAGTGCGAGGAGTTCGGCCATTACGAGGCGGCGGCAGCGCCGGATGGCGTCCGCGCCTGCACCAGCGTGCGCAACTTGGCATTTCTGGAAAAATGGCAGGCCGGCTTGCGCGCTCTTTATGCAAGATTGGTCTGATGGTCATGGCCAGGCGATGCGCATGCAACAGGATGCCAAACCGCAGATCCCGGCTGCATCAGATCACAATACGGCCCCGGGCTTGAGCCAATACAGGACAGCCATTCTCACAGCGATGCCGTTTTCGACCTGGTCGTTGATCAGGGAGCGCTCGTAGTCCATGACGGCATCGCAAAGTTCGACGCCGCGGTTCACCGGGCCGGGGTGCATGATGTAAATGCCGCGCTGGCGGATTTCCTCCAACCGCGCCCCGGTGATGCCGTAGAGTTTATGGTATTCGCGCAGGCTGGGGAAATACTGGACATCCTGGCGCTCCATCTGGACGCGGAGCAGATAGACGATGTCCGGATTCCATGACATCGCCTCGCGGTAATCGGTGAAGCGGCGGATATTTTCCGGGCCATTCCGCGGAACGAGCGATCCGGGGCCAAGATAAGCCACCTGCACGCCGAGCTTCTTGAGGATGGTGCTGGTGGAGCGGGCGACGCGCGAATGGAGGATGTCACCGATGATGAGAACTTTTTTCCCGGCGGGCTCGGGCAGTTTTTCCTTGATGGTGAAGGCGTCCAACAGTGCCTGGGTGGGATGGGCATGGGCCCCATCGCCGGCATTGATGACCGACGCGCGGGTGAGGCGGGCGATGGTGCCGGGCAGGCCGGAGGCCTTGTGGCGCACGATCACATAGTCGGTGCGCATCGCCTGAAGCGTCTCGATGGTTTCGCGGACGGACTCGCCCTTGGTGATGGAGGATTGGGCGACGTCGAAGTTGGTGACATCCGCGGATAGGCGTTTGGCGGCGACCTCGAAGGACGAGTGCGTGCGGGTGGAGGGTTCGTAGAAAAGCATCAGGACGGACTTGCCCTTGAGAGCCGGAACCTTTTTCACGGAACGGGTGAAAAGTTCCTTGAACGGGACGGATTGATCGAGCAGGTGGTCGATTTCCTCGCGTTCGAGCGATGCGATATCCAGGAGGTCTTTACGTGGCATGCCGGAGTTGTGGGAAGTAATACAGTGAGGCGAAAACAAGCAGCAACACCGCGAGCACGGCGATGAAAGCGGCGTGGTGGCGCGAGACGGGGTGGCGGACGAAGAGCAGGCCCGCGACGGCAAAGGAGGCGATCACACACAATCCGGTGGCCCACGGCGGGAATTGATAGAACCAGATTCCAGCCGCAGACATCACGGTGATCAGGTATCCCGGGGCGACGAGCGCGGGATGGGCCGGAAACAATCGCTTGTTCGGAGGGGTGTTCATCATCGACATGGCCTCGCGGCGGCGGATCGCATCAAGCTCCTCCCGGCTGTGGCGCTGGTGCGGGAGTTTCGAATCCGGCGGGGATTCGAGCCGTGGAATCGCCTCGTCGGACTTGCGCAGCGAGCGCGGCGGCTTGGCGGTTTCCTCGACCGGCGGCGGCGCGGGTGCCGGTTTTTCCGCTTCGGGCGGGGCAGCGTCTTCCCTGGCAGGAACGCCTAGCGATTCGCGGAGTTTCGCGATTTCCTGCGGCGATTTCCTGCGCTGAGGAAGCGGGCTCATGGTTGTTCTTTTACGACGATGCGGACTTCATCCGAGCCGTCGGTCCCTTCGAGCGAGACCCATACATGATCGAGGCGGCAGGTGTCGAGCGTGATGCCAACGTAGTCCGGTTGAATCGGCATTTCGCGGTGGCCGCGATCGATGAGCACGGCGAGTTCGATGCGGCCGGGGCGGCCGTAATCGGAGAGTGCGTCGAGCGCGGCGCGGATAGTGCGGCCTGTGAAAAGCACATCGTCCACCAGGATGATGTGCGCGCCCTCCACGGGAAACGGGATGTCGCTTTCCTTGAGTGCGGGGTTTTCGTGAAGGTGCTCGAAGTCGTCGCGATAGAGCGAGATGTCGAGCACGCCGAAGGCGAGTTCGCGGTCGTCCTGCGAGAGGAGGTTGAGCACGCGCTCGGCCACTTCGTCGCCACGGCTGCGAATGCCGACGAGGCAGATCGGCTTTCCCTGGGTGCGCTCGCGGATGGCATCGGCGAGGCGCTGCACTCCGGCGGCGATGTCTTCAGCGGTGAGAATGCGGGGTTCCATGATGCTGTTCAGTCGAAATTGAGGATACCGACGTCGCGGCGGCGCAGCATGCCATCGAAGCTGACCGTATCGGCTGCGGCGTGGGCGTTTTCCACGGCTTCCGCGCGGGTATTGCCACCTGCGACCACCGCCAGCACGCGCCCGCCGTGGGTTTCCCATGTGCCCGAGGCGTTGCGGCGGGTGCCGGCGTGATAGACGCGGAAGTCGCCGGTTTTTTCCAATCCATGAATCGCATCGCCGGAGCGCGACGATTCGGGATATCCTGCGGAGGCGAGAATGACGCAGACGCTCCACCCATCGTCGAATGATATCATGTCCGCGCGCAGTTTGCCCATCGCGCCGGCGAGGCAGAAGCCGGCGAGGTCGCCATGGATCAATGGCATGACCGCCTGGCACTCCGGATCGCCGAAGCGGCAGTTGTATTCGATCACCTGCGGTCCGGACGGCGTGAGCATCAGGCCAAAGTAGAGAAATCCACGGTATGGCAGGCCTTCCTTGCGGAGTCCGGCCACGGTGGGCTTGACGATCTCATGTTCGATGCGGGCGAGCAAGTCGGGAGAAACCAAGTGCCGGCTTGCCACCGCGCCCATGCCGCCGGTGTTGGGGCCTTTGTCGCCGTCGAGCGCGCGCTTGTAGTCCCGGGCGGGAGTGAAGACGAGATAGGATTCGTCCACGATGGCGGCGAAAATGGAAACCTCGGGGCCGGTCAGACAGTCTTCCACCAACACGCGGCCATCGCCGAAACGGCGCTGCGTGAAGACCTCAAGCAGAAACTCCATGGCCGAGGCCTCATCGGCACAAACCGCCACCCCCTTGCCCGCGGCGAGGCCGTCGAACTTGAGCACGGTGGGATATTTTCCAGCGATGGCGGCCACCGCCTCATCAAGAGTGGCGGTGGCGGTGGCCATGGCGGTGGGAATGCCATTCCTGACCAGAAACCCTTTCGCGAACTCCTTGCTTGCTTCGAGCTGCGCGGACTCCTTGGGCGGCCCCCAGCACGGAATGCCGTGGCGCTCGCAAAGATTTGCCAGCCCCTCGCCCCTGACCAGATAGCTCTCCTCGCCGGCGACGCACAGATCGATGGCGTTCTGCTTCATCCATGCGACCAGCGATTCGACTCCATCGGCATCCACCGATTGGGCAATTTCAAAAATCGCATCGCTTCCCGGGAAGCAGAACAATTCGGGATTTCCCGGCGATTCCGCCAATGCCCTGACCAGCGCGTGTTCGCGCCCACCTTTGCCGACTACCAGAATTCTCATCCGCGGCGGTTGTCGCGGAATCCGCTGCGGGACTCAATCCCCAAACACATTTCAGTGTGGAAACGGCCCACTGCGAAAGCGCTCATACTGGCGGCGGATGAGCGTATCCTCGGGCGCCGCATCGACCGCCTTGGCGGCCCATTCGAGCGCCTCGGCACGGCGGCCCCGGGCGAAGTGGTATTCGGCCATGGTATCCAGGTAAGCGGCCTGGCGCGGGTTCATGGCAAGCGCCTTGCTGACGAGCTGGCGCGCGGCGTCCAGTTCGCGCATCGATCGGGTGGCGAACCATGCAGCGGTGTTGAGCGTGTTTTCGGATTCAGGGTAGGTGTCGATGACCTGTTGGAAATGCTGCCACGATTTCCCGAACCATTCGTCATGCTCCTTGAGCAGGCCCGCCTCACGGAGTGCGGGAAAAAAGAAATCCGCGAGGGAACCGTCCGTGGCAAAAATCCGGTGGCAACGAGCCAGCAAGGCAAGCGAACCTGCGCGGTCAACGGCGAGCCGGGAGAGGGCGCGTGCAGTGTCCGATTGCAGGCGCAGCCGCATCAGTGGAATCTGGCTGCCCACCAGGTATTCGTTGCCCGCGTAAATCGATGCCAGCACTTCCGATATGGCGGCGACTTCTGACCATTTCTGGTCGAAAAGCAGGGCGTCGCCGTGGAATTTCACCGCCAGCGAGAATTCATCGCCTCCCGGATCGGCAAGCATCGCGGCGCGCCGCCACCACTCGGCCGCCCGCAGGTAATCGCCGCCATAGGCATAGCCATTGGCGATACGGATGGCGGTGGAGGAATGGCCGAGCGAGAGCCGGTCCGCCCAGCCATCATGCACGGTGGCCTCCTGCTCGCGTTTCGCCGCCCGCAAGGCGGCAGCAGCGTAGGCATGCAGGTCGGCACCCGGCTCCTGGCCGGCCCGCTTGAGATCCGCGATCTGACTCAGGACGAGATCAGCCGCCTCGCCCCATCGTTCTGCCGCAGAAAAATGAATCAGCGTGTGGCCCCAGAAAATTTTCTCACGGGTTTCCAGCGAGGCGAGATCCCATGCCTTGAGACTGTTGGTCACATCACCGGTTTCGGCAAACAGATGAGCAAGCTGGAGGGTGCGGTGTTCCCGGTTTTTTGCAGGGCCTTGCTGGATGGACTTCCAGAGCGCTTCGATCCACCCGGCGCGGCGGCCCGCCGGATCAGGAAGCAGGTCGAAAATGACCAGCAGCGCATCGAATCGTTCATTCCGGGTGGCATCCGGAAGCACTGCCTCCAGCCAGACCCACCACTCGTTGGCGTGTTCGTTGTCGCCGAAAGCGGAGATCCGCACCTCCTGCCAGCGCTCATCATCCTCGCGCGCCCATTCCAAAGCAATGGAACGGCCGAGTCGCGGCGCCCCGCCCAAGCTCACGAACATCTTGCCGAGGTAGTCGTAGAAGGCGTTGAGGTCCTTGGCGGCCACCCGGATGAGTGGCTCGGTGAATGCCGCGCGCGCCTCCTCGTGAAGCCCCCTGCGTTCAAGGAAATTCGCCATCGCGATCAACTCGGAGTCGCTGTCGGGCATGCCAGCTTCATCCAGAATGTCCTCATTCAGCAAGTCGGCGAGACGGGATTCCACCCATGTGCGGATATCGGGTTTCGCAGGATCGATACCGAAAACCTCCAGTGCCTCCGGTATGCGTTCCAACAGGTCCATGTGGGCGAATGCACCAAGCGGCTGGATCTTGGCGAACATGGGCTCGGCGAAATCCGTTTCACCCAACAGGAATAAGACAACGAGCGCAGCACCGCTCGCCGTGCCGTCATCCGCAGCCGCCATCTGTGAAAGACGCTTGATATCGCCGCTGCGGATCGCTTCGCCCTGCCAGTGGCGCGCGGCGATCCCGCTGTATTCACGCACGATCTGCGGGGTGTCGGCATCGTCGCGCAGATAGCGCAGCCATGGCAAAGGGTCACCGGCGAGCGTGGCCATGGCGGCGGCGATCCTGGCCTCGCCCGCCTCGCTGGCGGCCTTGGAGGAGGCGGCGGCATCGCCCTGCGAGCGCAAGAGGGCCAGCCGCCACAGCCCGCCATTGCGACCGGCGAGGTTTTCCGCACGTTCGAGTTCCCGTTCCAGTGTGCCATGGCTGCGGTGGAATTCCGCAAGCGCGAGCAAGCCGCCGCTGTCCGCAGGCGAGAGTTCGAGAAACTCGCGCGCGCCGGCGGCATCACCCTTGATCAGGCTCTCGCGGGCCGCCCGTTGAGCCACCGATTTCATGGTCGCTAGGAGTTTTGCCCGCAGTTCACCGTCCTGCTCGGCGGCATACAACTTGAGCATCTGCCGCCATGCGCGCTTGCCGCGCAGTTTCACCATCAACCCCGCTTTTTCCGCCGAGGTGGCCGTCGAGTATTGTTCAACAAGCTCGATGACGGATGGGTCCGTGTCGGGCGTGATATGGAGTTGGATCTTGCGCATCACCTCACGGGCGCGGATCGAGCGCTCCGGGTCGGGCGAATCCGCCGCCTGTTCCAACGCCGGCAGCGCGGCCTCGCCGCCGAGCCAGAGATCGAGCGTTGCTTTTTCACGCACACGGAAGCTTTCATCCGCCAGGTCCCGGACAAGACCCGAGAAGTCCGGTGACGGCGCGGCGGCCACTTCACCTGCCGTTTTTCCCACCCCATGCACCGCTGCCAGCATGGCGGACGCCGCGGCGAGTGCGATCAACCTGAATTTCATGTCTCTCTTCAACGCTGTCAGTGGTGGGAATCCTTCATCTCGCCGGCGCGGAGCGGGCTTAGCTCAGGCCGCGAAACTCTCTCCGCAGGAGCAGGTGACCACGGCATTCGGATTGCTCACCTTGAATCCACCTTGCTGCAAGTCGTCGGAAAAATCCAGTTCGCTGCCACTGACGAACAGCGCGCTTTTAGGGTCGATCACCACATTCACCCCATTGCTGGGAATCAGGATGTCGCGATCGCGCGGGCCGTCCACCAAGTCCATTTTGTATTGCAGCCCGGAGCAACCGCCACCCACCACCGCAATCCGCAGCGCGCCCTCCGGGCGACCCTGGCGCTCAAGCAGCCCGCGCAGATGGTTCGATGCGCAATCCAGCACGCGGACGAGCTTTTCGTTACCGATCTTGTAGTTTGCCGTGGCTGTCACCGCGCGCAACTTGCAGCCATCACCGCCTCCCGTCAATCCCGGCGCGGCGGCAAAAAAGAAGACGGACCACACCTCGCGTGCGGACCTCCGGCCATGTCGAAATCGGCCGGCGTGAACGCGGCAAGACAGGCGTGACTGGTTGAGGACAGACTACCTGAATAGCCAGCACTAGGGCCATAGAGCCAACCCTGGGGTAGCCAATGGAAACCGGCGAAACCATTTCGCCATGCTCGGCCCTTGATTCGACTCACACGCAGGGCGCGGGGTCAGGCCTCGGCATTGGTTGCCTGCTCCTCGATCGCCGCCTCGGCTTGCTTGGCGGCCTTTTTGGCGGGCGCTTTTTTGGCGGCCTTCTTCGCCGCTGCCTTCTTCACCGGAGCTTTCTTGGCCACGGCGGCAACAGGAGACTCACTCTTGGCGGACGGTTTCCTCATGAAACCTCCAAGTTTTGCCTGCTCTTTCTTCCGCTTGAGATAATCCGCGCGACGGCGGCGTTTGATGACTTTGTTGCTTTGCTGTCCCATGGTGGTGGCACTTGGCTAGGGGTTCGCCCTTCCGGGATCAAGAGAAATCCCCAATCAGGGCGCGTCTCATCGGATTTGGGCTTGCATGGGGCATCCGTGGCCCATAAAAATGCCCTCCGCACGGCTTCTGACGAAAGTAAGGAGTGGGTCTCGCACCCACTCTTTTGCGTCTCCGGAACTCGGAAGCCGCGCCCCAGAATTCTCCGCCATGACCAACGACATCGTCGCTCTCATCGAATACTACGAAAAGGAAAAAGGCATCGACCGAGACAAGGTCGTCGCCGCTCTGGAGTTTGCCTTCATTTCCGCTTATCGCAAAATGGTCCCCGGTGCCGATGCCATCGAGACGCTGCGCGCAGACGTCAACACCCGCAAGGGAGAGACCCGCATCTTCGCCTCGCTCAAAGCCGTCCCGGACGAGGATTACCAAGACAAGTTCAACGAAGTGCCGCTGAGCACCGCTCTCAAGAAAAAGCCGGACGCCCATGCCGGTGACCTGCTGGAATTCAATGTCACGCCCAAGGACTTCGGGCGCATCGCCGTGCAGACTGCCAAGCAGACGATGATGCAACGCCTCCGCCAGGCGGAAAAGGAAATGATCTACGAGGAGTTCAAGGACCGCGCCGGCGATATCGTCTCGGGCACCGTCCGCCGCTTCGAGCGCAACGACGTGATGATCGACCTCGGCAAATTTGAGGGCGTGATGCCCAACAAGGAACGCGTCCAAGGTGAGGATTACAACATCGGCGACCGCATCCGCTGCTATGTGCTCGCGGTGGAAAACGAGGGCCGCGGCCCTGAGATCATCCTCTCCCGCAGCCACCCGAACTTCGTGCGCCGTCTGTTCGAGGCCGAGGTGAACGAAATCTCCGACCACACCGTGGAAATCCGCGGCATTGCCCGCGAAGCCGGCTTCCGCACCAAGGTGGCCGTCTGGAGCGCCGATCCGAAAGTGGACCCCGTCGGTGCCTGCGTCGGCATGCGCGGGGCACGCGTCAAGAACATCGTCCGCGAACTCAATAACGAGAAGGTGGATATCATCCGCTGGAGTGAGGATCCGGAGGAATTCATCCGCGAAGCACTCAAACCCGCCGAACTCCGCTCGATCATTGTGGATCGTGAAAACAAGATCGTTCACGTCACCGTCGACGAGGTGGATCTCAGCAAGGCGATCGGACGCAAGGGACAGAATGCCCGCCTTTCCTCCCGCCTCATGGGCTGGGACGTCCAAGTCCGCCGCGACGAATCCAAGGAGGAAATGTTCAAGGAAAAGATCGGCGGCGTCGCCCACTCTCTTGGCGAACAACTCGGCATCTCGGACGAACTCGCCGAAAAACTCACACTCGCTGGCGGTATCGCCCCCGAATACATCATCGGCATGTCCGAGGAGGACATCGCCGAAGCCCTTGAAATCGGCACGGACGAAGCGGCACCCATCCTTGCCCGCGCCAAAGAACTGGTTGCCGCCTCCTAAGCCAACGCACCACCATTCTGATCATCCCCCTCTGACACCCGCCCCCACCGGCGCCCGACCGAACTCATCACGCAAGCCGAATGCCTCAAGAAAGCGACAGCTCACCAGAAAACGAAGACAAGGTTCTCGACCTGCTCGATACGAGCCGCAAGGTCTCCCGCCGCCAGCGCCAGCGTATGGAAGCGGAGGCGGCTTCCGCGCCCAGCAAACTGGAAAAGGCCAAAAGCGAGGCGCTCGATTTGTTTTCCGATGAGAAAAAACCCAAGGTCCGCAAGGCCGGTGCCCAGCCGAAGGCGGTACTCGGGGCCATCTCGAAGCTGCTCGATCGCGAGGACCCCGAGATGGTGAAAACCGCCGATACACCGCCTCCGCCGCCTGCCGTGACAAACGCCACACCGGAACAGCCTGGCGGTGGCGATGCGGATGACAAGCCGGACGATCCCAAGCTGATCGTCATCAAGCCGCCGATCATGATCCCCGAGTTGGCGGAGCGCCTGGGGCTCAAGCCTTTCAAAATCACTGCGGACCTCATCAAAATCGGCGTTTTCCCCGGCCCAAACCAACCGCTCGAACCGGAAATCGCCGCACGCATCTGCGAGATGCACGGCTTCCATTTCGAGCGTGAAAAACGCGACAAGGACAAGGGTTTCCACAAGGTCGAGGAAGTCATCACCGAACCCGAACTGCCGGAAGAAGAGCCCGAGGAGGAACTCAAAACCCGCCCGCCCATCGTCACCATCATGGGCCACGTGGACCACGGCAAGACCTCGATTCTCGACTACTTCCGCAAGTCCAAGCTGACCGCCGGTGAAGCGGGGGGAATCACCCAGCACATCGGTGCCTATCAGGTGATCCACAACGATCAGGAAATCACCTTCCTCGACACCCCGGGCCACGCGATTTTCACCGACATGCGTGCCCGCGGTGCGGACATCACCGACATCATCGTCATCGTCGTCGCCGCCAACGACGGCATCATGCCGCAGACCACCGAGGCCATCCAGCACGCGAAAAAATCCGGCAAAACGATCATCGTCGCCATCAACAAGTGCGACCTCGCCTCGGCCAACGTCGAGCGCGTCAAAACTCAGCTCGCCGAACAGGGACTGCAGACCACCGACTACGGCGGCGACACCGAGTTTGCCGAGGTCTCCGCCCTCACCGGCAAGGGCATGGAGAATCTGCTGGAGCTCATCGCGCTGCAGGCCGAGGTGCTCGAACTGCGCGCCAACCCGAAAACCACCACCCGCGCCGCCGTGATTGAGGCCCGCGTGGTTCCCGGCCGCGGCACTACTGCCACCGTCATCGTCGAGTCCGGCACGCTCAAGACCGGCATGCCGTTCATCTGCGGCCCATATTCCGGAAAAGTCCGCTCACTGATCAACGACCGTGGTGAGACCGTGAAAACCGCCCACCCCGGCATGCCTGTGGAGGTGATCGGCTTCGAGGAACTTCCCAACGTGGGCGACCACCTCACCGAGATGAAAACCGAGCGCGAGGCCAAGACGCTGGCCGGCGAGCGCCAGGAAACGCTCCGCCTTGAACGCCTCAAGCCGCAGCACCGCAACCGGCTCGAAGACCTCCACGCCATGGTCACCGAGGGTGGTGGCAAAGCCACACTCAAGCTCATCCTCAAGTGCGATGTCCAAGGATCCGTCGAGGCCATCCGCAAGGCCGTCCTCGCCATCGAGTCGGAAAAGGTCGATTGCCAGTTCATCACCGCCGCCGCCGGACCGATCACCGAGTCTGATGTGGACTATGCTGATTCCACCGATGCGATCATCCTCGGTTTCAACGTCAAGGTCGAGGCCAAGGCCGTGAAGGCCGCCAAGGCCACCGGCGTGGAAATCAAGCTTTATTCGGTGGTTTACGAACTCATCGACCAGGTCCGCGAGGCGATGCTCGGCCTGCTCAAGCCGCTCACCCGCGAGTCCGTGATCGGCCATGCCGAGGTGCGCCAGGTCTTCAAGCTCTCGCGCGGCCGCGCCGCAGGATCGTTCGTCACCGACGGCCGCATCCACCGCAAGGCGCACGCCCGGGTCATCCGCGGAGGGGTTCCGGTCTTCGACGGCCGGATGTCCACGCTCCGCCGCTTCCAGGAGGAAGTCGAGGAGGTGCGCCAGAACTTCGAGTGCGGCATTCGCCTCGGCGAGTTCAATGAATA
>JALRFY010000011.1 GCA_023253625.1 Akkermansiaceae bacterium
CACCTATGACGGAACGACGCTCAAACTGTATGTGAATGGCAATCTGGAAGGCTCGGCAAATCTGACTTACATGCCGGCCACTGCCTTTCAGCCCGGTTTCTCTCTTGGTTCGCGCAACGGCTTCACGGCCAGTCCCTCCTATATGCAGGACGTCGCGGTCTATACCCGTGCACTGACGCAGGAGGAAATCCTGAGCCATTACAACTACAACCAGGCCGGCTACGCCGCTTGGGCTGCCACCCATGCGCCGACCGGCGGCGCCAACGGCGACTATGACACCGACGGTGTGCCCAACGCAGTGGAATATGTGCTCGGCGGCAGCAAGGACACCAAGGACATCGGCAAGCTGCCGACTTCCTCGATCGATGGCGACGACATGGTCTTCACCTTCGTGCGCGACCAGGCCTCCATCGATGGCAGCACCGCCCTGCAGATCCAAACCAGCAAGGACCTGGCGACATGGGACACCGCGCCCTCGCCATATTCCGTGCCCGATGGTGCCGCCTCCAACAACCCCGGCGTGAGCGTGGCCAAGAATTCGCCCGTTGCCGGCAAGGACACTGTCACGCTGCGGATCCCGCGCGCGCAGGACGCCAGCAAATTCGCCCGCATGAAGGTCACGGTGCCGTGATGGCGGAATGCTGAAACGCTGGGCTCAGGAAACCTTTCTGTCCTTTGCCATCATGGTGAAGAAGGGATACTGAAACCTCAGTTGCAAAGTTCTTCCAGAGTTGATAGTTTTGCTCAGGAAGCGATGGGGCCGCCGGTTCGCACCGGCGGCCCCTTTTCACTGTTCGATGCGAGTCGCTCTCTGCCCCATGCCCGAAAACACATGCATCAGTTGAGAGGCTTCGAAAACGCATGAAACTCAAGCCCCAACACAACCCGCGAACCAACCGGGGCTTTGCCTTGGTTGTCACGCTTTCACTGATGATCCTGCTCACCCTCATCGCGGTGGGATTGTTGAGCCTTTCGGCGGTGTCGCTGCGTGCCTCATCCCAAGGCACGGCCCAGGCCGAGGCGCGGGCCAACGCCCGGCTGGCGCTCATGGTCGCCATCGGCGAACTCCAAAAGGAAATGGGACCGGACATGCGGGTGAGCGCCGAATCCGCATTGTTGGATTCCAACGCGAATACCGAAGCCATCGAGGGCGTGGCCCAGTCACGCTGGCTTGCCAGTTACGACTCCTGGGGAGGCTGGCTGAATGCCGACTATTCGCCACCCGGCAAAAGCGGCTCATTGAAGATCGCCGATACCTACAAACCCGGACGCCAGCCGATGTTCCGCCGCTGGCTGCTTTCTCTGCCGTCCGGCAACGAGACCGATATCAATGCGCCGAACTCACTGCCGTCCGCCTCAGACACCAACTGGGTCAAACTGGTGGGCAAGGGCAGTCTTGGATTCGATGACGAAGACGCCGCGCTTTCGGATGAACAGAAGAACAGGCTGCACATGGTCACCCGGGCCTACCTCACACCGGTCGGCAAAACCGGCCGTAATGCATGGTGGATCAGCCCGGAAAACCACAAGGCCCGCATCGACATGGCCAGGCAGCCCCGCGAGCTCAATCCCGCCGTTTGGGAAACCGTCCAAGGCGACTCCGCAGAAGTCGGCGTGGGCTCGCTGCCAGGGTTGGGGCCCCTTGATTCGGACGCGGTCCCAAGCGGCAAACTCATCACCCCGCAATCCCTGCGGCCCGCCGGGATCGAGGAGGGAATCGTCCAAAAGCACTTCTTTGACTTGACCGCAACAAGCCGCGGCGTGCTGGCCAGCGTCCGCACCGGACATCTCAAGAAGGACCTCAGCCTGCTCTTCGAAAAGCGCAGGGCGGCCCTGCCGGTTCCATATATCTTCACGCCCCGTGACGTCCGTGAACCCTCGATCCGGCCGATGAGCCCGGAAATCGCCGGCAGAGCCGCGCTCCCCGCACGCCATTTCGCCTCATGGACGAGCATGCGGCATTTCTACCGGATGTATCGGCAGGACAGCGATGCAAAGGCCCCGGGCTGGGGTGAGGGCGGAATCGGCGGAACCTCGGGACTCAAGTGGACGGGGTCCAAGCCCTGGACGGATTGCGTGATGAGCGTGGTTGGTGCCGGGCGGAATGGTGCGGACACCTATCACCGTTTTCCGGTGCTGGTGAATCTCACCTACATCCTGAGCCTCAAGACCGACCGCATGCCCAGCGGTGGCAACACCGGGAGATATAATTTGTATTACGTCGCATCGCCGGTCTGCGTGTATTGGAATCCATACAACGTGGAGCTGCGTGTGCCCGATAAAAAATTCGCGTTGCGGTCGTTCCTGGCCCAGGTCCATACCATGGACGGGCAGTTTTTCCTGGGAAACGTCTGGAACAAGGTGGAGGCTCTCCGGTTCGACGACGACTACGCGCGGATGATGTCCGGCAACGGGCAGGACATCGTCTTCAAACCCGGCGAGTTTCGCATCTTCGCTCCAAAGGCGTCCAGTCTCGTCTCCAAAGACAAACTGGACATGATGCCCGGATTCGATCCCCAGGCATTCGGCGGGTTGTTTGCCGGGCCGGGTGCCTACACCGAAGCTGAAAAGCCGAGGTTCCAGATGCGGTTCAGCAACAGGATCAACGGATGGAAGTTCAATTTCCGTTATGGCAACACTCCCGCCTCGCTCGTTATGGTGCATTATTGGTCGCCCATCGGAGACAATGACGGGGGCAACTATAACAATCCGGCGTTCAATCATCACGTCGACTGGTTCAACACCTCGCAGCTCTACACCTCCATCAGCCAGCCCGGCAATCCGGATCCGTGGGTGTTCGATGGGGATCTGCTGCCGGTGGGATATTTCCAACTGGCGCTCAAGGGGAACCGTGACCACGACTACCCGTCCATTGGCTGGGAGAAGGATTGGCGCTGCCGGAACTGGATTCAGGCCCCTCCGTTCTACGACGGAAAAGGGCTCTACATGTCCGAAGACGCAATCATCGCGCACACACAGAGAATCGACAGCCCCTTCGAGTTGCGGTTCGGCCCACTGCTGGGAGCCGGGAAGGATGTGGACGACATCATCCAGCACGTGGGTCCAAACGCCATCATGGGGGCGGACGAGCGGGTGACCGCGGTCCCTTGCCTTGAACTCCCAACCGCCCCCATCGGCAGTCTTGCGGGCTTTGCCACGATGAGAATTCAACCGGGCTGGGTGGACACCGCCGCCCTCAATCCGGATTGGAAGATGGGCACCGCCCCGGCACCCAACAATGACAGCTCAGGCAATTCCCTTTATCGCGCCGAATCAAAGACGTGGGCCTACCAGAGCGGTGTCACGGGACCCGGCATCGGCAATTCATTTCTCCATCCGATGATTCCGCGCACCGATGTTTACCGGTTCCTCAACAATTCCATCAGCATGGACATGAAGGACATTTTGAACGTCAATGCCGGCTATACCCGGACCGACACCAAGGCCTACTGCGACTATTGGGATCACGTGCTGCTGCTCAACGACGCATTGTGGGACGACTACTTCGTGTCCTCGCTGGCGGACCAGCGGAGGCAGGGGCAGTCCGTCGGAGAGAGTCTCCAACAGAACCTCGACCGGCTCAGGAATGGCGACGACCTGGCAAACTCACGCTACATGCCCTGGTTCGGCAGCCGCGCGGCCGGGGAGGTGAAGGGTGAGCTGGAGGCGGCGGAGGGCTATCTCAAGGCGGCCGCCTGCCTGATGGTCGACGGGATGTTCAACGTCAACAGCACCTCGGTGGACGCCTGGCACGCGCTCTTCGCCGGCATCCGCGAGCGCAAGGTGGTCTATCGCGACAAGAATGGCACGCTGAAGACGGTTGCCGTTCCTGCGGACAAACGGATTGCCATCTCACGGTTCAACACCGCCACCACCGACCAGGAATGCACCGACCCGGAATATGGCTTCACCCGCGACGATGGCATGCAGGCGTGGTCCGGGGTGCGCTTCCTCAACGACGCGCAATTGCGCAAGCTCGCCGGTGAGTGCGTGAAGCAGGTGAAGCGGCGCGGGCCATTCCTGAACTTCTCGGAGTTCATCAACCGCCGGCTTTCCAACGACGAGCTGGGCGTCACGGGAGCTTTGCAAGCCGCGATCGATTACGACGACGCAAGCCCCGAGGCCGGTTCGATCAACTACGATTTCAAGAAGAGCGACTTTATGCTCAAGACCAGCGATCTGGGCAACCATGCCTTCGCCACTCCGGAAGCGGCGGTCGGCTCCCGCTACGCCGGCATTCCCGGATATGTCATCCAGTCCGATCTGCTCAAGCCAATCGCCAACACGCTCTCGGTGCGCGATGACACCTTCCGCATCCGTGCCTATGGCGAGTCACGCGATGCGAGTGGCAAAGAGGTTGTCGCCCGCGCCTGGTGCGAGGCGGTCGTCCAGCGTTTGCCGGAGTATTGCGATGATGCCAATGCCCCGGAGGTCCCCGCCCGCATGATCAGCGCCACGGGCGGGTTTTCCACCATGGAAGACAGCGATCTGACAGCTTCCAACCGCCGTTTTGGCAGAAAGTTCCGGATCGAGAGTTTCCGCTGGTTGAGCGCATCCGAGATCTGAAAATCCCGATTGTTAGATCATCATGAGAGTGGCCCTTCGTTGTATATGTCTGATGGTTTCCGGAATTCTGCCGCTCACGGCGCAGTCCGGGTCCGAGGGAGACAGCCGCCCCGGCACCGGGCGCTCTGCTTGGTTCGCCTGCCTTGCCAAGCCGGCAGGGCTGGAAAATCCTGTCAAGCTGCTTGCCGGAGGAAAGGTCTCGATGCTTGAGCTGCCCGAATTCATGGCGAGTGAGGGGGTGAAAATCCCCGCCGATGGCGTGTTGCGCATCGTCCGGGAGGTTCCGGATCCGGAAAATCAGGGGAAATTGAAGCATGTGATTCTGGCGGAGGCGAAAATTCCTGAAACCGTTCAGGAAGCGTTGGTCATCCTGTCGCCTATCGCGAAGCCGGAGGGTGCGCTGCTGTTTCAATCCAAGGTCCAGGATTTGGCGAACTTCAAGGGCGGAGACCGGCTGTTCATCAACCTGAGCGACTCGAACATCCGCGTGAAGCTTGGCAAGACACTGGTCGCTGTCGAATCACGACATGCAAGCATCTTCAAGGCACCGCCCATGGCCAAGGCCACCAACATGCCGGTCATGTATGAGTTCTTCCATTCCGAGCGCAAGGAATGGAAGATTCTGGGTGCCTCGACTGTCGTGGTGAGGCCCACCCGCCGCGAAATCTGCGTGTTCAACAACGGCTCCCGCATCGGCAACATCGAAAAACACAAGATCCTCTTCCCCGTAAGGTAGCGGCCGCCCGCTTTATGTCTCCTCTCCCTGCCAATAAACTGCCAACCCGTCTGGGATCGCTCGACGCGTATCGGGGTTTCGCCATGTTCCTGATATTGGCGGAAGTGTTGCACTTCCGCAAAGTCTCGGCGGCACTGCCGGAGAGCGGGTTCTGGGAGTTCCTCTTCCACCATCAAACGCACGCGGCCTGGGTCGGATGCTCGCTCCACGATCTGATCCAGCCGTCCTTCTCGTTCATGGTCGGCGTGGCGCTGCCATTTTCACTCGCGAGCCGGGCGGCACGCGGCCAGCCGCAAACCCGGATGATCTGGCACGCGCTGTGGCGCGCGCTGCTGTTGATTCTGCTAGGCGTGTTTCTCCGGTCGGTGGGCAGGATGCAAACCCATTGGACATTCGAGGACACGCTCACCCAGATCGGGCTGGGTTATTTTTTCCTGTTTTTGCTCGGACCGAGGTCGCTGCGCCTGCAATGGACCACTCTGGGCGTGATTCTTGTCGGCTACTGGGCCGCCTTCGCGCTTTACCCCTTGCCCGGCCCCGATTTCGATTATGCCAAGGTCGCCGCACCGCCGGAATGGCGGGAGGAACACTGGCTCAGCGGTTTCGCGGCGCACTGGAACAAGAACACCAACCTCGCCTGGGCCTTCGATGTCTGGTGGCTTAACCTCTTCCCGCGAGCGGCACCGTTTGTGCGCAGTGGCGGCGGATACTCCACGCTCAGCTTCATTCCCACGCTGGGTACGATGATTCTCGGATTGATTGCCGGCGGCGTGTTGCGGAGCGAGCGCACGTCTTGGCACAAGGCAAGATGGCTCTGCGCCGCCGGACTCATCGGCTTGGTCCTGGGCGTCGCCATCCACTGGGCGGGAATCTGCCCCATCGTGAAACCCATCTGGACGCCGAGTTGGGTCATCTTCAGTGGCGGCTGGTGTTTTCTGTTGTTGGCGGGATTCTACACGGTCATTGACGTCCTCGGAAAACGAGCCTGGGCGTTTCCGCTGATCGTCATTGGCATGAATTCCATCGCCGCGTATTGCATGAGCTGGCTGATTGAGGGTTTTGTCGCGAAAACCTTGAAAGTTCATCTGGGCCAGGATTTCTTCAATCTTTTCGGGGCGCCTTACGAGCCGGTGTTTCATGGCGCCGCGACATTGCTGATGGTGTGGTTGCTGTTGTTTTGGATGTATCGCCGGAAACTCTTTCTTCGAATTTGAACCGCCTGAACACAACGGGAATGGCTGGGTTTGACTGCGGCCGGATATGGGCCAAATCCGCACCTTGATCAGATCTGAAATCCGGATCATGCTTCTGCTCATGGTGCGACGAAACATGATGGAATTCCTGGCGGCCGGGGCCGTTGCGCTGCCGGCTGCGCTCTCCGCCATCGATACCGACAAGGACGGGCTTGACGATTCGGTGGAGACCAACACCGGGGTTTACGTTTCTCGTTTCAACACCGGCACCGACCCGCGCAATCCGGACAGCGACGGCGATGGTGCGGGGGATTGGTATGAGGTGCATGCCTCCTACACCAACCCGAACAGCCCGCTCGGGAAGCCGAACGTCCCCTATCCGCTGCCCGCGCCGGATGCATCCCCTTCCGCCGCCGACAAGCCGGTCAAGGTGTTCATTCTTGCCGGGCAGTCAAACATGGTCGGATACGGGAACATCTCACCCTTGGGCACGCCGGGCACCTTGGAAACCATCACGAGAACCGAACACAAGTTTCCCAACCTTCTGGACGGCGCGAAATGGTCGGTCCGCAACGACGTGCGCTATCGCGGCGTGGTGTCGGCCATCAAGAACGAGCCGCTGCAGGCCGGCCAAGGCAACGACCCGGGCACCATCGGGCCGGAGCTGGGCTTCGGCCACGTGATGGGCTATCACTTCGGCGAGCCGGTGCTCGTCATCAAGGCCTCGGAGGGCGGCAAGTCGCTCGGAGGGGACTTCCTGCCGCCCGGGAGCGTGCCATACCCTTATGGCTCGGACACCTATGCGGGGTTCGGGCAGTCTCCCGCCTCATGGCCCACCGGCACGAATGTGAATCCGGTTTCCGGTTTCTACGGCGGCATCCTGTTCGACAAGTGCTTCCGCGCCAAGGCCAACTGGTCCCGTCTCGGTGCTTCGCTGCCAGCGGTCACCAACGTCACCAGCGTGCTCGACAACTTCGCCGCCGAATACCCCGCATGGGCCGCCCAGGGTTTTGTCATCGCCGGCTTCGCGTGGTTTCATGGCTGGAATGACGGTCTGAGCTACATGGGTCATTACGCCTATCGCTACGAGCAGAACATGGCCCAATTCATCCGCCAGATCCGCGCCTACTACGAAGGCCGCTACCCCGGCAGGATCAAACCGAAGGCCCCTTTCGTCATTGCCTCCGCCGCGTTCGAGGGATTGAACGAGGCTTACTACAACCAATATCCCACCCGCCGGGCGGTGCTCAATGCCCAGCTCGCCGTCGGCAATGCCGGCCTTTACCCGGAATTCTCCGGCAATGTGAAATCGTTCGATGCCCGCGGATACTGGCGGGACCTTGCGGTGTCACCGGCCAACGAGGGCTATCACTACCACCGCAATGCCGAGACCTACATGCTCGTCGGCGATGCGCTCGGCCGGGGGATGATCGACCTGCTCGACGCCGCAAGCGATTACGCAGGCTGGGCCGCCAAATACCCCGGTGCCAACCTCGCCGACCCGGATGCCGACCTCGACGGCGACGGGCTGCGCAATGACGAGGAGCGCATCTGGGGTCTCAATCCGACCCAGGCTGCATCGCGCGACCCCTACGTGGTGCCGCTCAGTCCCGCCGGCACTTTCAGCTACACCCGCCGCTCCCGCGCCCTCACCGAGCTGAACTACACGATCTGGACTTCGACCGATCTGGCTGAGTGGACCGAGGACAGTGCCGCCACCCAGACGCCCGGCCTTCCCGATGCCAATGCCCTCGAGACCGTGACCGTCACGCTCGCTGCCTCGCCCGCCACCGGCCGCCTGTTTGTGCGCGTGCGGGCTGCGGAGTGACCAGCCCGCAGGATTCGGCTTCCGGAATGAACTTCTAACCAGGCAAGGCCAAGTGCCTGGGTGAGATGCCATATTCAAATTATAGAGGATTGAAAGCCCGGCCCATCACACAGTGCCGTAATCGAAAAAGCCCGCCACCTGCTCGCCGCATGGACCGAACAAACCGGCATGCCGAAATGCCCGGGGCCGCCAAAAACTCCACCTCCATCGATCACCCGGGCTCCTTGCGCTTCGGGGAACCAGCCATTCGAGCACCACATCATGCACCAATCGCCCCACCCGCCAAACCCAGCGACCATCGCCTGCGGCATGGCCGTGTTATCCTGCTGTCTGCTCGCCTCGGCGGCGATTGCCCAGCCCCGCGGCCACCTGCTTTACAACAAGGATGGCATGCCGGTGGGACCATTCACCACCTGCGGAAATCACTGATTCCAGCACCAAAAAACCGCAAAGTTCCGTCAATGACCAGCATGCCGGTGTGCCGCCATGGTGGATTGGATGAACCAGGGCCTCGGGCCGCACGGCGGCAGAAGGAGGCGGTGCGCACTCATGTCCACCTCAAGTCGTGGCGGAAGAAAACCCGCTGAATCGCCTCCATCGGGAAATCCCGCTCCCTGAACCGGCGAACCCCCGACACGGAATTCCGTATCGGGGGTCCACATGGCGGAGCGGACGGGGCTCGAACCCGCGACCTCCAACGTGACAGGCTGGCGCTCTAACCAACTGAGCTACCGCTCCATACCCTTGCGGGTGGCGCGGACGCTAGGAACAGCCACCCCGCCGCGCAACACCTTTTTTGCGCAAATTGTGGAAAATTTCCTCTCAGCCGAGCGCCTCGACCGCGGCTTCCAGACTGGGAAGATCTTCCACCGAAAAGACCTCCGCGTCCTTCACGATCTTGCCGACGAGTCCGGCGATCACCTTGCCGGGACCGAGCTCGAGGAACCGGCGGTGGCCCATGGCGACAAGCCGCTCGATCGAGGCGGTCCAGCGCACCGAGCCGGTGACTTGTTTTTCGAGCATCTTGCGGATTTCCGCAGCATCCGAAACGGGGGTGGCGGCGTAGTTGCAGACCACCGGGATGGAGGGGGTGGCGAAATCGAGTGAGGCCAGTCCGGCGGCCAGCTGGTCCTGCGCGCTTTGCATCAGGCGCGAGTGGTAGGCCCCCGCGACGTTGAGCTTGATGGCGCGGCGGATTCCGAAGTCCCTGGCTTTGGCGATGGCGGCATCGATGCCCGCGACGGTGCCGGAAAGCACGATCTGCCCGGGCGCATTGTAGTTGGCCACATCCACGTCCGCCTCGGCGGCCAGCGCGCGCACCTGGTCATCATCGCCGCCGATCAGCGCGGCCATCGCCCCCTCGGTGGCATTGCAGGCCTCTTCCATGAACGCACCGCGCTTGCCAACCATCCTGAGTCCGTCCTCGAACGAAAACGTCCCCGCCGCAGCGTGTGCGGTGAATTCACCGAGCGAGAGCCCGGCGGCGGCCACCGGTTTCAAATCCGGCAGGCGCTCACGGATCAGCGCCAAGGCCATCAGGCCGTGCAGATACAGCGCCGGCTGGCAACGCGAGGTCTTGGTAAGCTCGTCGTCGGGTCCCTCGAACATGATGTGTGAGATGGGAAATCCGAGCGCCTGGTCCGCCTTCACGGCCATTTCGCGCGCGGTGGCGGATTGCTCCGCGAAGTCCTTGCCCATGCCCACTTTCTGGGCGCCCTGTCCGGAAAACAACAATACGATCTCGCTCATGTCGGGCGCTGTGTATGGAAAGCGCCCCGCAGTGCAAAGGGGAAATGCCCCGCAGCGGCTGGCACGGAATTGTTTTCGACGCCTGCCCGCCGCCGGTTAAGCTCCCGCCATGGCGAAGGTGCTGGTGGGACTCTCGGGCGGCGTGGACAGCGCGGTGGCCGCCGCGTTGCTGGTGGAGCAGGGACACGAAGTGACCGCCGGCTACATGAAAAACTGGATCAACGACGAGGGCATCCCGGGCGATTGCCCATGGGAGCAGGACATCAAGGACGCCCGGGCGGTCGCCGCCAGGCTCGGCATCGAGTTCCGCGTCATCGATCTGATCGATTCCTACCGCGCGCGCATCGTCGACTATCTCGTCGAGGGCTACCGCGCGGGCATCACGCCCAACCCGGACGTCTGGTGCAACCGCGAGATGAAATTCGGCGTGTTCCTCGATTACGCGCTGTCGCAGGGATTCGAATGCGTCGGCACCGGGCACTACGCGCGGCGGCGCACTCTGGATGACGGTGCCGCCGCCATCCTGCGCGGGGCGGACCCGAACAAGGACCAGAGTTATTTTCTGGCCATGATGACGCAGTTCCAAGCCGCTCACGCGCTTTTCCCGACCGGCGGGATGCTCAAGCCGGAAGTGCGCGAAACGGCCCGCCGTTTCGGTCTGCCGGTGGCGGAAAAAAAGGACAGCCAGGGCATCTGCTTTCTCGGACAGGTGAAAATGAGCGATTTCCTCCGCCATTACATCCCGGACCAGCCCGGCGAAATCGTCGATACCGATGGCCGCCTGCTCGGAACCCACCGCGGGCTGCACCTTTACACCATGGGCCAGCGCAAGGGCCACGGCGTCGCCTCGCCACGCGAGGGCATGGCCTACGTGGTGGTGGGCAAGGACATCGCCCGCAACCGCCTGATCGTCGGCTGGGACCGCCCGGGTGAAGGCGCGCTCTATGTCTCGCAATGCGTCGTCGGGTCGCTCAACTCGATCAATGAGCCGCTCGAATCGCTGCACCGCGTGGACGCCCAGCCGCGCTACCGCTCGAAGGCCGAGCCGGCCACGGTCGAGCCACTCGATGGCGGCCGCGTGCGGCTCGAATTCCAGCGCCCGCAGCGCGCCATCGCGCCGGGACAAATCTGCGCGTTCTACGATGGCGGCCGCCTGCTCGGTGGCGGCGTCTTCGAGAGTGTTTCGTGAAACCGCCTTTCCGCGGCTTGACGCACGCCGTCAGCCGCCCACGTTCCGGCATGTCACGCACCATCCTGCTCATCGGCGGAAACTCCGGCATCGGCCTGGCCACCGCACGCCGCCTCCTCAGCCATGGCGATACCGTCATCGCCGCCGCACGCAGCCCCGGCCCGCTCGCCGGGCTTGGCATCCAAGTCCAGCCGTTCGACGCCCTGCATCCCGCGGACCTCGATCTCCCGCCCGTGCTCGACGGCCTCGTTTACTGCCCCGGCACCATCACGTTGAAACCATTCCACCGCCTTACCGCGGCCGATTTCCTCAACGACTTCGGCGTCAACTGCCTCGGCGCGGTGTCCGCGATCCAGGCGGCCCTGCCGGCGTTGAAAGCCGCGCCCGCGGCCTCGATTGTTTTGTTTTCCACCGTGGCGGTGGCGCAAGGCATGCCATTCCACGCCTCCATCGCCGCGGCCAAGGCGGCGGTGGAAGGACTCGCCCGCTCGCTTGCTGCGGAACTCGCGCCAAAGATCCGCGTCAATGTGATAGCACCCTCGCTCACCGACACACCACTTGCATCAAATCTGTTAGGCACTGAGGCCAAGCGCGAGGCCGCTGGAAAACGCCACCCGCTCCAGCGCGTCGGCACACCGGAACAAACTGCGGAGCTGGTGGACTTCCTGCTCTCCAATGCCGCCGGCTATATGACCGGGCAGACGCTTCGTCCCGATGGCGGGCTCTCCAGCATCCGCACCTTTTGACCGGACATGGAAATCGCGCTGGTTTATCCGCACCAATTGTTCGCCAGCCACCCGGCCACCGCTGCGGCGGAAACGAGTTACCTCATCGAGGACCCGCTCTATTTCGGAAATGACAGGGAATGGCCGCTCGCCGTGCACAAGCAACGGCTCGTGCTGCACCGTGCCTCGATGCGCGCCTATGCCGCTGGGCTGAAGCAACAGGGAATCAACCCGCGCTACGTGGATAACGCGGATGGCGGATCACTCGATGATATCTTGCCGAAACAAGCCACACGCCTGCATCTCGCCGACCCGGTGGACGACCTTCTAACCAACCGCGTGCGCGCTTTCGCCAAGCGGCGCGGCATCGGGGTGGTATTTCACCGCACCCCCGGCTTCCTCAGTCCGCCGGATTTCATCGCGTGCCAGATCGCCGGAAAAAAGCGGCCTTTCATGGCCACCTTCTATCAAGCGCAACGCCGGCGCATGGGTATCCTGATGGAAGACGACGGCACGCCCACCGGCGGCAAGTGGTCGTTCGACACCGAAAACCGCGCAAAACTGCCGAAAGGCTACCGCCCGCCGACCGAACCCGGCGTGCCACGCAACACATATGTCGAGGAGGCCGTCAGTTATGTGCAAAAGCATTTCCCGGACAACCCCGGCTCGCTGGATGATTTCCGCTGGCCGGTCACGCGCACCGACGCGCGCCAGTGGCTGGAGGATTTCCTGAAGCACCGCTTCGCGGATTTCGGTGTTTACGAGGACGCGATTTCCACCAGCCATGCGTTCCTTCACCACTCCGCGCTCACGCCCGCGCTCAACATCGGGCTGCTCGAACCGGCGGAGGTCGTGAACCGAGCGCTGTCATTCGCCGCAGGCTCCGGGAAAATCCCGCTCAACTCGCTGGAGGGTTTCATCCGCCAGATGATCGGCTGGCGCGAGTTCATGGCCGGCATCTATCTCCACCGCGGTGTGCGAATCCGCAACTCGAACCACTGGCATCACGAACGCCCGCTGCCCGCCGCGTTCTACACCGCCACCACCGGCATCCCGCCGGTGGACCGCGTGATCCGCCAGGTGCTGCGCGAGGGCTGGTGCCATCACATCGAGCGACTGATGGTGCTGGGAAACTTCATGCTGCTCTGCCGCATCCGGCCCGATGATGTCCATCGCTGGTTCATGGAGCTCTTCGTCGATGCCAACGACTGGGTGATGGTGCCCAATGTTTATGGCATGTCGCAATTCGCCGACGG
>JALRFY010000013.1 GCA_023253625.1 Akkermansiaceae bacterium
GCTTCGTCGCGCGTCTCGAAATAGGCGCGTTCTCGCTTCCCGCTTGCTGAGATTGTCGCGGGCGTGTTCACGCACCATCCGCGGGGGGTTTTCTTGAATCCGAATCGGGGTGTTCGTGGCATGGCTTGGGGGGCAGATTGCAATCTGTCTGCCGGGAAAATTTGTGCCCGAATCGCCCCTAAAAGACAAGCAAGTAATTGCAAGCGCTCGCAAGTGACTTCACAAGTCACTGATAATGAGCGAAAATTATTGAGCGTCAATAAACGTTGGGCAGACTGTAAATCTGCTGGCTAACGCCTACGCTGGTTCGAATCCAGCCCTGCCCACCATTTTCATTCTCAGTCACTTGGCGGGGCGATAAGCTCCCCTTTTGTTAGGTGGGCAAAATTCTTTCCGGCAGTTTTCCGGCAGTTTTGAAACGGATCAAAGGGCTCCGAAACGGAGAATAGCCCTTGGAATATGGCGAATCCGTTGACGCTGTGGCGACCGGAACAACCGGAGTGAACAATCACGACGCTGTCACCGAATGTCGCCTGATGTGACCGTTGCCGCCCGCTTGCGGCAGCCTTGCGGCAGCCTTGCGGCAGTATGCCGGTTACGAGCCCCGTGTGTCGGCGTTGTCGGTGCTGTCGGTGGCGGTTTTGGTGCCGTCATCTGGCCCCTCGATGGGACTTTGTGTGTATGGACGGCGTTCATCGATCATCCATCTGCCAGATCGCGCGACGATCAAGGTCGATCATCCCTTCTAGGCACCGGCCCGATTGTCCCGCCTACGATGATCTCGGTCTTAGTGTGCGTCTGGCGCCGGTCATCCTTTCCGCGCGCCACGTTGTCGGCCCAGCTCACGATACGCCGGATGATCGGCCGGTGATCCCAGCGGATGTGGGTCACCGGCGGCTGCTGCCACTCGAAGTCCGGGCTGGGGTCCGTGCATGCCAGCGAAACGTCCTCCGGAACCAGCAACCGCCGGCGCGTCACGAATTGCTGGACCGCGGCAAACAACGGCGATTCATCGACGACCAGTGCGGTGGGAGGAGTGTGCGCAAACAACGCCGAGAGCTTCCGGTACAGTCCCCGTGGGGTCTCCTCCCATTCCGGCAGGTTGTAGGAACCGGTCTGCAGTCCGGCCTCCTCCAACGCGGCGAGGAACGCCTGCTCGCTCACACCGGGCCCGGGCAACAGGCGCGTCCGCCGTACAATCAGCACGATGCGGCGGTGGCCAAGACGGACCAGCTGACGGGCCAGCCCGGCCATCGCCTGCGGCTGGTCCGGCCCGACACCGGCAAGCGGTAGCCCACGCCGCCGACCAAAGAACGCCATTGTCGGCAGTCCGCTGGCGGCAAACCATTCCAAAACCCCCCGGGATCCGGCCGTGACGATCCATGCGTCGGCCTCGGTCCGTGCCACCAGTCGCTCGACCTGTTGGACGTTCATCTTCATTTGCGTCAGGCATTTTTCGGTGAAGAACGTGTCATGGCCCGCATCGTTCAGCCGGGACAACAGCACATGCGTCCATTGCTCGGTCTTGCCCGGTGGATCGTAGTCCAGCAGGGCGATCCGCAGGTGACGTGGCTGCGGGGCGCAGCCGGTTGCCACCACCCGCCTGCGGCCATGTCCCTGCACCAGAAGCAGCCTCTCCTGCTCGAGGATCCGCATCGCGGCCTCGACGGTGTCCTTGCCCACTCCGAACTCCCGCGCCAAGCTGAGCAATCCGGGCACGCGCCCTCCCCAATGGCCCTTCAGTAACTCCCCCCTCAGGTGCTCGGCAACCTGCTCGGAGGCGGTGAGAATGCGCAACGGCTTCACCCGGACAAACTGTCGGATTCCGGGTATAGTAGTCGAGGAGATAATTGCTGGACCGGCAGGCGCATCGTCGCTCCGGTCCGGCGCGGCAAATCCTGGAGGGTCACTTTTCCCCACGCCTTTCAACAACCAGTCCGAGTGAATCCGTAAGTCTTCCCATGAGAACAATCAAATCCTTGGCAACGGTGCTGGTGCTGTGTGTCTCTGGCGGTGCGTCGGCAGGTGCCGCGGAGAGTGTGGCGCGGCACCTGCGCTGGTCGGACAAGCCGGAGGTGTCCAGCGAGAAGCAGGCGGAGCACCTCCGCCATTCTGACGCCACCTGGGCGCGGGAGGTGTTTCCCCTCGGCAACGGACGGCACGATCACCATCGTCGGGGCACTGCGCACCCATCTCGACGGCGTGTCCTACGACCAGCTGCCGTGATGGGACCTGTTCACCAACACCAGCGAGGCTTTGGGCGTGGCTGCGGGCACGCCTACGCACTGCTCCCGGATGTGATCTTCACCAAGACCCATGCCAAACTGTGGACCACCCCACCCTTAGATGCCGGGAGATGGCATGCAGAAGATAGCCGCGCAAACCACCCATGAAACACATCACAAGAACAACCCTGACCATCATCCTTGTCGCGGCTTGCAGCCCGCCGGGCACGGCCGACACCAGATCGCCCGCTTCCGAATCCTTTTACAAGGAACCCCAGCTTTTCTCCACCGCGCCTGCCCAGGAGAAAACCATGAACCTCGTCGAGCGCTTCGGCCCGGTGGGCATGGCCATGGAGCTGCACCAACCCGCCTTCACCATGGTGGCTGGCACCATCGAGCCCGGCTCGCCGGCCGAGGCGGCCGGTTTGAAGAAAGGCCAGGTCATCACCTCCATCAACGGCCAATCACTCAAGGACATCGACCCCCGCATCCAGCTCGGCCAGATTCTCGCGGCGGCGGAAGCCAGCGATGGAGTCCTCAGGTTCGCCATCAAGGATGCGGCAGTGCCTGTTGTGGTCAAGATCCCGGTGCTCGGTTCCTACAGCAAGACCTGGCCGCTCGATTGCGGAAAGTCCGAGAAAATCGTCCGCGGCTTCGCCGATTACATTTCCAAACCCGAATCCCACAAGGGCTTCGCCAGTGCGGGCATGCTGTTCCTGCTCTCCACCGGTGAGGACAAAGACCTCGCGCCCGTCAAGGCATGGGTGCACTCACTCGATCCGAAGAAACCCTCGGGCTACGCCTGGCACCTCGGCTTCGGCGGCATTCCGCTCTGCGAATACTATCTCCGCACCGGCGACCCCGTCGCCATCCCGGTCATCGAAAGCTGGGTCGCGACCGCGAAAAAAGGCGAATACCTCGATGGCTGGGCCGGCCGGGGCGGTGTCCCCCATCTCGGTTACGGCAACGGCCACCTCAATGCCGGAGGAACCGCCGTGGTCACCTTCCTCCTGCTCGCCAGGCAATGCGGCGTGGAAGTCGATGAGAGCTTGCTCAACCGCACCCTCGTCCATTTCTTCCGCTACGCCGGACGTGGCATCAACCCCTACGGCGACGATCGCCCGGAAACCTCCTTCGTCGATAACGGCAAGCACGGCAATCTCGCCTTCACCATGGCCGCCGCCGCCTTGCTCACGCCCGAAGGCGAAAAATCGATCTACGCGAGAGCCCGCGACAACTCCGCCAGGACCAGCTTCTACACGACCACCTTCATGCTGCACGGCCACACCGGCGGAGGCATCGGCGAGATCTGGCGCAGTTCCTCCATGGCGCTGCTCGCGGAGAAGGATCGCCTCCAGCACCGCGAGTTCATGGATCACCGCAAGTGGCACTATGACCTGTCCCGCCGCTTCGACGGCTCCTTCGGCATCCTCGGCGGCGCCGGTTACGACAACCTGGAGTGGGGCGCCCTCTTCCCCTGGGCATACACGTTCCCGCGCAAGACGCTGCGCATCACCGGTGCCCCGCCCACCCGGTTTTGCAAAACCCACCCGCTCCCCGCACGCCCGTGGGGCACTGAAGCCGATGACATCTTCGTCTCCACGGATTCCGTCCCCGACAAGGACGGGAAATCCCTCGATCTGTCCGGTGAAATCCTGACCAAGCATTCCGCCAAGCCGTTCATCGAGGCGCTCAATGCGAAGGAACTCAGCGACGATGATTTCCGGCAGCACATCCGCCATCCACAATTCCTGATCCGCAACATGATCGCCAACATGGCCACCGGCCTGACCGCCGATTACATGTTCCCGAAACCGGGGCCCAAGCCGCGCCTGCACCTGCTCGAGGAATTCGCCCGCCACCCCGATCCCCGCGTCCGCTATGCCGGCCTGCGCGCCTCCGTCCGGATCTTCAAACCCGAGGATGAATTCTCCCAACGCATGTTCGCCCATGCCGTCGAGCGCCTGAAAGACGATGTCGAATCATGGTTCGTGAAGGACGCCTGCCTCGCCATCGTCGGGAAAGGCAGCGCGGACATGATCGTGCCCCACGTGGACCTGCTCATTTCCTACCTCTCCCACCCCGAGCAATGGCTCCAGAACGGCGCACTCGCTGCCCTCGCCCTCATCGCCACCGATGAGCGCTGCCACGCGAAGGTGCTGCCCGCCTTCGGCGAATTCGTGCAGAAAACCCCGCGCCAGAGCACCACCATGGGGCCGCTCTACCTGCTCCGGAGCAATCTGCCGAAGGCCACACCCGCCGTCCGCGATGTCGCCCTGAAGGCGCTCGGCATGAGCTACTCCGACTACGAGGGGCCCGGCACTTGGCAGGGCGGCCAGAACATGGCGGGCCATCGCCAGGAGACCATCGATGTCCTTGCAGAAACCCTCGCCAGCGTCCCCGGCGGATACGACGTGCTCTTTGAGCTCGCGACGAAGCAACGCCCGGATGTGCCGCTCCCGCATGACAAGGTCTTTCTCGCGGCGAACCCCGAAAGCTTCGGCCCCAAGCTCCAGGAAGCCATCAAGCCGATCATCCGCGAGAAGCTGATCTACCAATACGTTGCGGAGAACCGGCAGAGGATTTTCAGCGACATCGAAAATCCCAACCAGAACGGGGTCGTCACCAACTCCCTCGACGGGCTGATCGACCTCTACCGGAAAATCGGCGTCCACGACTACGACTGGAACGAGTTCGGCAAGCTCTCCGAAGCCAAGTGGCACTACCACTCCTTCGATCCCGCCGAGCAACAGGCCTACGACAAATCCCCCTGGCGCTACCGCCCCGTCACCGTTCCCGCGGGCATGGAAAACTGGTATGCGCCCGATTTCGATCCCGCCAAGGCGGGCTGGAAAGCCGGCCCGATGCCGATCGGCCAATTCAAGGGCGAGCTTGAAACCAACCACCGCGGCAGCACCCGTGATGACAACTTCTGGACCAGCAAGCCGAAGACCCTCTGGGAAAACGAAGTCCTGCTCGTCACCCGGAAATTCGAGCTGCCCGCCCTGAAGCCCTGTCACAGCTACCGGCTCCGCGTGGATCGCGGCCAAGGCGTCGGCGCGGGCGATGGGTTCAAGCTTTACCTGAACGGCAAAGACCTCGCGGAAAGCAAGGAAGGCCTCGGCCGCCGCGCCGGCGCAACGATCCGCGGTGCCTGGATCACCAGGGAATTCACCGAAGACTTCGCCAAGGGCCCGGTGACGATTTCCGCCATCACCTTCCTGCGCTACGGGGACCGTGCCATCGTCCAGATGCCGCCCGTCCCGCAGGGCATCTTCAGCATGTGGATCGAGGAACGAAAACTGCCGCCGCTCGACGAAGCCGTCCTGCGCAGGTCCGCGCTCTACACCCCGCTCCTGAGCACCGAATGGCAGGATCGGAACGACCCTGCTCCGGTCGGCGACGATGTTCCGGAAAACCCGCCATACTTCTATGACGGCAAGTTCGTAGCCAATCCCGCCATCGCTGGCAAGTGGACGCTCGCCGATGTCGTCCGCACGGTCGATGAGTTCCAACCCGCCGGACCAAAGGTCAACGCCGGCCGCCCCGTGTTCCAATCCCTGAACCTCACCGCCGACGGCGGTGCCGACTCCCCGCTGCTGCTCTGGTCCGGCAACACGCTCATGGACATCAACCAGCGCGCAGCGCTTGAGATGACACCCAAGACCATTGACGGAGCCGAATACCTGTTCGTCGAGTCCGGCGGCTTCGGCCCCAGAAATGCCGTTGGCTGGAAAACCCTTCTGATGGTGTTCATGCGGAACTGACGCCGTGAGAATCGCGCTCTCACTCCAGCCGCCCCAGAGGGGTGTGCTTGAGCAGGGCCATGACTACCGGGAGCTTGCCCGGCGGATAGGGCACGAGAAACAGTCTGGACACTGCGCCTCAGAGCGTCATGTCGTCAAAATTGCCCGCCTGCAACGCCAAGGCCGGCACGATCCATCCGCTTATTCCGGCGAAGCCCGGGAGCTTGTGAAAAATGCGGGCCAGTCCGCCCAAACTGTCGGATCCCAGGAACACTAGCCGGGGGAAAACATGTTGGATCGCAAGTCGTGTGACATATTCCCTCCCGCAGGTCCTTCGTCGGGAGCGGGATCAGCCGCTTTCTGCAGGGCAAACCGCCCCATCGTATTCCACCATCATCCAGATCAACACCCGACCATTGAAATCAACATCCTGATGAAGAACGCGAACTGACAAGACCCCACTCATGAAACGATGACGAAAACGAACCAACTGACCCGCATCGCCAGCATCGCGCTGGCGGCCTTCTTCCTTTCCACTCTGGCCCAGGCTCAGGACCCCGACATCAAGGAGCTCAAGATCTACCCCGGCAAAGCCCCCGGCGAGCCGAGCTTAAAGGAGGGCGAAAAGGTGAAGGAGATGAGCTATCGTGGTGGCTTCCACTTCGACATCCACGAGCCGACGGTCGACGTGTATCACGCCAAGGGCGAGAACCGCACGAAGGTTGGCGTGGTGGTCTGCCCGGGTGGTGGCTACGGCGCGGTGGCCACCGGGATTGAGGGCGTCCCCGCTGCCACGTGGCTGCAGCAAAACGGCATCACCGCCGTGCTGCTGCGCTACCGTTTGCAGCCGTATCGGCATCCCGTGCCGATGATGGATGTGCAGCGCGCACTGCAGGTCACCCGCGCCAACGCCGAAAAATGGGACCTCGACCCCAAGCGTATCGGCGTGATGGGATTCAGCGCCGGCGGCCACCTGGCCTCGACCGCGACGGTGCTCCACAAGGCGGGTGACCTGAAATCGGAAGACCCCATCGAGCGGGTCAGCAGTCGGCCGGACTTTTCCGTGCTGATCTACCCGGTGATCGCCGTGAGTCCGCCGCATGCGCACATGGGTTCGAGCCGGAACCTCCTGGGCCCCGAGCCCAGTGAGGAGGTGCTCGACCTGATGAACACCCACACGCAGGTCAACAAGCGGACGCCGCCAACCCTGCTGGTGCACTCGAAGGACGACAACGAGGTCCCGTTCAAGAACAGCGAGCTGTTCTACGAGTCACTGCAGAAGAACGGCGTCA